>SVDY01000044.1:0-6219 GCA_015057665.1 Lachnospiraceae bacterium
CCGATACCGCCGGTAGGTGGCATACCAAGTTCAAGAGCATATAAGAAGTCTTCATCTGTTGTGTTAGCTTCATCGTTACCCTGCGCAAGCTGTTTTTCCTGCTCTTTGAAACGTTCTCTCTGATCGATAGGATCGTTAAGCTCGGAATATGCATTACACATTTCCCAACCATTCATGAACATTTCGAAACGTTCTACATATTCCGGATTGGATGGTTTCTTCTTTGTTAAAGGAGAAATCTCGATTGGGTGATCCATGATGAATGTAGGCTGGATTAAGTGGTGTTCTACGAATTCTTCGAAGAAGAGGTTAAGGATTTCACCTTTAGAGTGTCTTTCTTCGTATTCTACGCCTTTTTCTTTCGCAATAGCGCGGGCTTCTTCTACAGTGTGGATTTCGTTCCAGTCAACGTCTGCGTATTTCTTAACTGCATCTACCATAGTAAGTCTTTCGAATGGTTTGCCAAGATCCATCTCGATGCCGTTGAATACGATTGTTGTTGTGCCGAGAACTTCCTGGGCTACGTGACGGAACATGTTCTCTGTTAAGTCCATCATTCCGTTGTAGTCTGTGTATGCCTGGTAGAGTTCCATAAGTGTGAACTCTGGGTTGTGTCTTGTATCAAGACCTTCGTTACGGAATACACGGCCGATTTCGTATACTTTTTCAAGACCGCCAACGATAAGTCTCTTAAGTGGAAGTTCAAGAGAGATACGAAGCTTTAAGTCTTCGTCAAGAGCATTGAAATGTGTTTCAAATGGTCTTGCTGCTGCACCGCCTGCGTTAGATACAAGCATAGGTGTTTCCACTTCCATGAAGCCCTGTGCATCTAAAAAGTTACGGATTGTCTTGATGATCTTAGAACGTTTGATAAATGTATCTTTAGATTCTTTGTTCATGATCAGGTCAATGTAACGCTGACGATAACGAACTTCGCGGTCTGTTAAGCCGTGAAACTTTTCAGGAAGAATCTGTAAACTCTTGGATAAGAGTGTGATTTCCTTAGCATGGATGGATGTTTCTCCTGTTTTTGTTTTGAAAACAGTACCCTTGATACCGATAATATCGCCGATATCCATCTTTTTGAAACCTTTGTATTCTTCTACGCCGATTTCATCTCTTGCAACGTAAGACTGGATATTGCCTTTTAAGTCCTGGATGTTGCAGAAAGATGCTTTACCCATGATACGTTTGTTCATCATACGACCGGCTACGGATACTTCCTGGCCCTCTAATTCTTCAAAGTTTGCTTTAATCACTTCAGAGTGATGTGTTACGTCATATTTTGTAATAACGAAAGGATCGTTCCCTGCTTCCTGGAGTTCTGCAAGTTTTTCTCTTCTTACTTTGAGAAGCTGGTTTAAATCCTGTTCTGGCTGCTGCTGTTTGTTGTTCTGTTCTGCCATGATTTTACCCCCTTCATCTACTGTCTGGAAATGCTGCCGCACCTCCACTTTACTATCTGATATAATTCTAATTAATCTCTGATTACCTCAAGAATCTTGAATTCGCATGTGCCTTCAAGACCTTCTACAACTGCAACTTCTCCTGCTGTCTTTCCAAGTAATGCAAGACCGATTGGAGATTCGTTGGAGATTTTATTCTGAAGAATATTCGCTTCTGTAGAACCTACTAATTTGTAAATTACTTCTTCATCAAATTCTACATCATATAAACGGATGCTGCATCCGATGCTTACTTTTCCTACTTCTGTTTCATCTACTTCAACGACTTCTGCATGTCTTAAGATTTCTTCTAACTGTTCAATTCTTGTCTCGATATCTCTCTGTTCGTCTTTTGCTGCATCGTATTCAGCATTTTCGGATAAGTCGCCCTGTTCTCTTGCTTCTTTGATCTTCTGTGCAACTTCCTTACGTTTTACTACTTTTAATTCTTCTAATTCCTGCTCTAATTTGCGTAAACCTTCTTGTGTTAAAATGTTTTTCTTAATTTCAGCCATGTCAAATAACTTCCTTCCTGAAAGCCTGCCGCTTCCAACTGCTATTCCATAGATTCTTTACACCTTAAAAAAGTGTAAATTATCCTTCAGGGCGCCGAATTGTATGTACAATTCGCCCTATTCATCAAAGAGCCGGGTCCTGTCCATGGACAGAATCCGGCAAATAACATTCATATATTATACAGGAGCGTATATCCCTTGTCAACTCGTAAAAATGCTTATTTTACGGGCTATTTTACTTTCTTATATTTGTCTTATCGGCAGACCTTAATACTGAATTTGCCAAATATACATCCTCGGACCTCAGATTCCGTACTGCTCTTCATACTCCCGTAACATTCTTTCCATATCCTTCAAGGTCTCAAGCTCATATACTCTTGCACGAAGTTTAGAAGACCCCGGATAGCCCTGGGTATACCAGGCCAGATGTTTTCTCATCTCCCGGATTCCCATATTTTCTCCTTTGAATTCCACCATCATTTCCGCATGACGCAGCATCATTTCTATTACTTCAGAAATCGGAGGTTTGGGAATCCTCTCTCCGGTCTTAATATATGTGGAAATCTGCTCAAATATCCACGGATTTCCCTTGGCCGCTCTTCCAATCATCACACCGTCACATCTGGTTTCTTCTTTCATACGGATGTAGGAATCCACATCGCACACATCACCGTTTCCTATAACCGGAATATTTACAGCTTCTTTGACCTGACGGATAATGTTCCAGTCTGCTTTTCCGGAATAGAACTGTTCTCTTGTTCTTCCGTGAACTGCGACTGCTGATGCACCACTCTCCTCTGCAATCCTGGCAATTTCAACAGCATTTACCGACTCTTCGTTGAAGCCCTTTCTAAATTTTACAGTCACCGGAAGGCTGACTGCTTTCGCCATAGTCTCTATAATTTTTCCAACCAGGACCGGCTCTTTCATTAGAGCGGATCCTTCATGATTATTGACAATCTTCGGAACCGGACAGCCCATGTTGATGTCAATAAACTGGAATCCTTTCTCTTCTAAAGTTTTAGCCATCTCAGCCATCAGCTCCGGTTCGGAACCGAACAACTGAACACCGATCGGCTGCTCTTTTGAATCCGTTGCCAGAAGAGGCAGGGTATTCTTATTTTTATAATAAAGAGCCTTTGCACTGACCATCTCTGTATAGAGCAGGCCGCATCCCTTCTCCTTACACAACAGACGAAATGGCAGGTCTGTTACGCCTGCCATCGGTCCGAGGACAAGGGGATTTTCCATTGTAACGTTTCCAATCCTCAGGGCCATCGTTTATCCTCATTTTCTTTCCTTTATCTGTTCTTCCTTTATCTGTCCTTCTGTTTCTCATGGAGAATCTGAAGTCCTTTTAAAGTAAGCATTGGGTCATAGATATCGATTAGCGGCGTCTCTGCTGCAATAATGGAGCCAAGACCGCCTGTTGCTACAACTTTTACTTCCTTATAACCGCTTTCTTCTTTTAATTTGCGGATGATATATTCTGTCTGACCGATATAACCGTATACTACACCGGACTGCATGCTGGTAATGGTCTCTCTTCCCATTACATTGGCCGGCTTTTTAATCTCAATGTCAGGAAGCTTTGCTGTTCCCTGCCATAAAGATGCTGCAGAAGTACGGATACCCGGTGAAATCACACCGCCCATGAAAGTTCCATCCGGTGACACTAAATCATAAGTTGTAGCAGTACCATAGTCAATAACAATAACCGGACCGCCATAAAGTTCATAAGCTGCAACTGCATCTACAATTCGGTCTGCTCCCAGTTCCTTCGGATTGATGGTTGCAACCTTCATTCCGGTACGGATACCAGGGCCTACAACGATTGGTTTTAAGTGGAAATATTTGCGGAAAGAATTAGTAAGGGAATGCATTACATTTGGGTTTACAGATGCAATAATCACTGATTCAATCTCTCCCGGATCAAATCCTTTCAGCTGTAAAAGCTGGGAGATAAACATTCCGTATTCATCGGAGGTTCTGGAGCTTCCCGTCGTAAGACGGAAATTCTGCAGAAGTTTTTTCCCTTTGAATACACCCAGGGTAATGTTTGTGTTTCCAACGTCTAATACTAATAATTTATCTTTTTTCACCATAACCATATCCTCACTTAGCTTAAGAAAAAGACTCTGTAGTAGGTCTCCAATGATTCCAGTAACTCTTTCTTCACTTCGCGAAGCTGTTTAATTTTTAATACGCTTCCGATTTCGTCGAACAAGAAATCGTCTTCGTCGGCGCGCACTACAAATTCCAGGCTTCCGTCCTCTTCAAACTCAAGGGATAGGATTCCACCTATCTCCTCTGTATAGAGAACGCACATGATCTTAAGCTCATCCCGGATTGATTTTGGGAGTGAACCAAAATCCTCGTTAAAATAGTATTTTTCCTCGTAGGAATTTGATACGCATAAAATAATTTTTTCGTCAAACACGTTATTTCCTCTTTTCCTTTTGTTTTAATGCGCCCCACTTTTCCAGGCGTCATCCTACATCTGCTGCCTTCTTTCAGACAGCTCATCCATGAAAATTCAAAAAAGGTTCCCATAGATTACACATACCCATATAGTCCCCTGACGGAAACCTCCCCGGATATGATCTTTTCTTCTTTTCCTTCTTCATCGGTTACGATCAGGGCCCCTCCTTCGTCAATGCCGTGAGATGTACGGATCACACCTTCACCCCCGGAAAGAATCTGTACCTGCCTTCCGATGCCTGCCAGCCTTTCGTTATATTCTTCCACAAAAGGCGCAAGATTTTTATATTTTAAAAATTTATCATATTTTTCTTCAAAATGGAACAGGAGGGACGCAATAATGGCCTCTCTTCCCTGTCCTTTCTCGATGGATGATGCCATATGGGCAATGTCCTCCGGGAAAATGCTCCGGTTTACATTGATTCCGATTCCCACAATCACATATTGAATGCCATCAGCCCCTGTACTCATCTCAGTCAGAATGCCGCATACTTTCTTTCCAGCAAGAACAAGATCGTTGGGCCATTTGATCTGACAATCTGCTCCTGTCGTCTCTTTAATACTGTCCGCCACGGCAAGGGCGCCGATCAAGGTAAGCATGGATGCTTCCGCCGGCTGAAGATCCGGTCTTAACAAGATAGAAAGATAAATGTTATCCCCCTTCGGAGAATCCCAGGTTCTTCCCCTTCTTCCTTTTCCATTAGTCTGATAACCAGCAGCGAGCACTGTCCCATGGACTGCACCTGCAGCAGCCTGTCTTTTCAATTCTTCATTAGTGGAATCAATCTCCTCCATCCATAGATAAGCATTCCCAATTGTTTTTGTTTTTAAATCAAGCTTCATTATTCCTGATTACCTAATGTTGCAACCATAACGGCTTTGATAGTATGCATTCTGTTCTCTGCTTCATCAAAAATTACATCTGCAAAACGGTCAAATACGTCTACTGTAATTTCATTGCCTTTTACTGCTGGGAGACAGTGAAGCACCACTGTGCGGTCTTTTCCTGTTTTTGCAACAAGTTCTGCATTTAACTGATATGGTTTTAAGAGAAGAAGTCTTTCCTGTGCTTTGTCTTCTTCACCCATAGAGCACCATACATCTGTATAGATACAGTCTGCTCCAACAACTGCAGAGATATCTTCTGTTACGATCACCTGGGAGCCTGTCTCTTTTGCATATTCCTTGCAAAGGTCAACAAGTTCCTGTTCCGGCCATAAAAGCTTTGGAGCAAGAATGGTACAGTTAAGGCCAAGCTTGGTGCATCCAATCATGAGAGAGTTGGCCATGTTATTTCTTCCGTCACCGGTATATACAAAATTCAGGCCTTTTAATTCTCCGAACTGTTCACGAAGAGTGAGCATATCTGCTAAGATCTGTGTTGGATGATAGTCATCTGTCAATCCGTTCCATACAGGAACACCGCTGTATTTAGCAAGTTTTTCTACATTTTCCTGTTTGAAACCGCGGAATTCAATTCCGTCAAACATTCTTCCGAGTACTCTTGCTGTATCTTCCACACTTTCTTTGTGCCCAAGCTGAATGTCTTCTTTTCCGAGGTATTCCGGATGTCCGCCTTCGTCAAGACAGGCTACCGTAAATGCACTTCTTGTTCTTGTAGATGGTTTTTCAAAAATCAAGGCAATGTTCTTGCCTTTTAAGCTTGTACCTAAAATGCCCTGTTTCTTCTTTGCTTTTAAGTCTGCCGCTAAATCTAATAAATATTCAATCTCTTCTTTTGTGTAATCTTTGAGAGTTAAAAAGTTTCTTCCTTTTAA
>SVDY01000044.1:6319-12085 GCA_015057665.1 Lachnospiraceae bacterium
TCTGCCGCTAAATCTAATAAATATTCAATCTCTTCTTTTGTGTAATCTTTGAGAGTTAAAAAGTTTCTTCCTTTTAAGTTCATATGTATCCGCCTCCAGTCATGCCTGTATGCTCATTTGGAACAGGCAAAAAATATACTACTTTACCTTATCAAATCAGAGGCAGTTCGTCAAGTTAAAGTAGTATAGTGATGGACCGGCAGCTATTCAAAACGTACAAAAAAGAAGAAAGAGCTGTTTTCGGAAACCTTAGGTCACAAAGCATTGTGACGATACGGTTTCCTGAAAACAACCTTTTCTTCTTTTTATACTAGACATTGAGCCGCCGGCCCAATACTTTCATATTATGATTCTTTTGTATCAGCAATCTCAGTGATGGATTTTACTAATCCTGCAATTCCTTGAATTTCAGATGGAATAATGATCTTAGTCGCTTTGCCGTCTGCTGCCTTGCCGAATGCTTCTAAGCTCTTAAGCTGAATTACTGCGTCGTCTACTTTCGCTTCTTTCATGAAACGGAGACCGTCTGCATTAGCCTGCTGGATCTTTAAGATAGCCTGAGCCTGACCTTCTGCCTCACGGATGGTTGCTTCTCTCTTTGCGTCAGCACGGAGGATTGCAGATTCTTTTTCACCTTCTGCTTCCAGGATAAGAGATTCCTTCTGACCTTCTGCACGGAGGATACGGGATTTCTTCTCACCTTCTGCGATAAGGATGGCTTCACGTCTTTCACGTTCTGCTTTCATCTGTTTTTCCATTGCATCCTGAATCGCTGCAGGAGGAATGATATTCTTAAGTTCTACACGGTTTACTTTAATTCCCCAAGGGTCTGTTGCAACGTCAAGTGTTGCTCTCATCTTGGTGTTGATTGTCTCTCTGGATGTTAATGTCTGGTCAAGTTCCAGATCACCGATAATGTTACGAAGTGTTGTTGCTGTCAGATTCTCAATGGCCATGATTGGATTTTCAACGCCGTATGCATAAAGCTTAGGGTCTGTAATCTGATAGAATACAACAGTGTCAATTCTCATAGTAACGTTATCTTTTGTAATAACCGGCTGTGGTGCAAAGTCTACAACCTGTTCTTTCAAAAGGACTTTCTTCGCTACACGGTCAATAAATGGAACCTTTACATGAAGGCCAACGCCCCATGTCTGCTGATATGCTCCAAGTCTTTCCACAACGTATGCTTCCGCCTGTGGTACAATGCGGATATTAGATGCAAGAATTGCAATCGCAAGAATTAATACAATTAAAAAGATAATAATGCCTATCATAGTAAGTCCTCCTTATTCCCCTATGTTTTCGACCATCAGTTTGACACCGGAAATGCTGACGATTCTCACTCTCGCCCCTTCCGGAATCAGGCTTCCGTCTATGGAACGGGCCGTCCATTCCTGACCTCGAATCTCTGCCTGACCTTCTGCCTTCAGATTATTGATTGGCTGTGTCACAAGACAGATTTCTCCAATCAGACTGTCCGCATTGGTCTTCTTGGTCTGGCTGTTTAAATATCTGGCAGCCCAAGGTCTTGTCATAAACAGAAGAAGCGCTGCCACTGCAACAAATACAATAATCTGGAATACCAGATGTACTTTCGCCAGTGCCAAAAATCCGGCAATCAATGCACCGGCTGCAAACCAGATGGTTGTAAGTCCCAGTGTAGCAATCTCAACAATCACTAAAATCGCTGCTGCTGCAAACCAGAAATATGCTTCCATATGCCCACTCCTTTCTTCTTTTCTTTCGTACATTTATTATATTATAAATATGCCCCTGAAACAATGACGGAATTCTTACGGTTTCATTACGATTGCAGCCGCTGTCTTAAAGCCTCATAGGCCATCAGTGTTGCTGCAATGGCCGCATTTAAAGATTCTACTTTTCCCATCATAGGAATACGGATCTTCTCGTCTGCCATGGCAGTGATTCGGTCAGTCAGTCCATTTCCTTCATTTCCCACAAGGAAAGCGGTTCCCGGACGGTAATCCTTCTCGTAGAATCCCTCTCCGGCAAGATGGGCCGCATAGACCTTGATTCCTCTCCTTTGCACTTCTTCAACAACTTCAAAGATATCATCTGCATAATAAAACGGCATGCGGAACAGGGCACCCATGGTAGAACGAACCACCTTTGGATTATAAACATCCACCGTATCCCTGCTCATGATAATTCCTGAGGCACCTGCTCCCTCTGCTGTACGAAGAATCGTCCCCAGATTTCCCGGATCCTGCAGGTTCTCAAGGACAAGAATAAGCGGATTTTCTTCCTTTCCAAGAACCTCTTCCAGAGAATAGTTTCTCATTTTAACCGTGGCAAGTACTCCTTGCGGCGTCTGAGTCTCAGACAGCTTTTCAAATACGGAATCCGCCACAAAATCATCCGGCTCCCTGTCTTTGAACAGTTCTCTGTTCTTTTCATAAAAAAGTTCTGTCACAAAAACCTTATTCAGGTACTCAACAGGAATCTCCTTAAACATACGGATTCCCTCTATGACAAAAAGCCCCTGCTGTTTTCTTTCTTTACTGCTCTTTTGAAGCTTCTGTATCATTTTTATCTGCTTATTTGTTGTGCTTGTAATCATGTATACTCTCCCATATTCGTTTCCTACAGCATTCTTTCCAAAATCATTAAGCCTCACAGGCAGAACCTGAATTTTACTTGATCACACTCAGCTTTCGGATATCTTCGTTTCGTCCACTGATTAAAATGGTCTGATTTCCTCCCATGGGAACGGTTGGATCCGGTGTCACATCCGTTCTCTCCGGACTCTTAATGGCAACCACATTGACACTGTATTTGTTACGGAGATCAAGCTCGATGAGGTTCTTGCCGATCCATGCTCCCGGCATCTCCATCTCAACCAGACTCACATCATCAGAAAGTTCGATAAGATCCGTAAACCGGCCAAGAACCATGTTTCTTGCCACATTGATTCCCATCTCCTGTTCCGGAATCACTACTTTATCGGCGCCCATTTTTTTTAGAATCGTCGCATGAAGCTCATTGTCCCCTTTGGCAACGATGTAAGATGCACCGCTCTCTTTTGCGAGAAGCGTCGCCATCACGCTTGCTTCTAGGTTGTTGGCGATGGCAACAAAAACTCCATCCATGTTGCCGAGTCCTAAAGAACGTACCATATCCGGATCTGTCACATCTCCACGGACCGCATAGGTTACATGTTCCGCAATCTCCTGTACCGCCTCTTCCTTTCTATCTACCGCCATAATCTGAAAACCGGCTTCCGCCAGTGTTACAGCAATGGTTTTTCCAAATCTTCCAAGTCCTAATACTGCATATCCTTCTTTCATTCTGCTCTCCCTTCTATCCAACAATGACATCTTCCTCGGCATAATTCAATCTGTCTGTTCTCTTTCCTCTCATCCGCAAAGCAATTACAAGAGAAATCGGCCCGATTCTTCCAATATACATACAAAGAATAATAATCAGTTTTCCAAATAGATTTAAGGTGCCGGTCAGATTCCGGCTCAATCCTACCGTAGCCAGGGCAGATACTACTTCATAGAGCTGATCCACAAGTGGTGCCGGCTGCACGATGGAAAATAATATGATCATTATGATCAATGCGGTAAAACTAATCGTAAAAACCGCCAGAGATTTCTTCACAGTCTCCTTCGGTATGGTTCTTCGGTATACGACAGTCTCCTTATCGCCGCGGACAATGCTCATGGTGCACGCCATGATCATAGCTATGGTCATTGTTTTGACACCGCCGGCCGTGCCTGCAGGAGAACCTCCGATAAACATGAGTACCGAGCTGATCAATGCTGTCGTTTCATTTAATGCCGGCTGACTGACTGTAGCAAATCCCGCCGTTCTGGTCGTCACAGACTGAAACAGGGATGCCAGAATCTTCTCCGGCAATGACAAAAGTCCTATGGTGTCCGGATTGTTATACTCCAGAAGAAATACCAGTAGGGTTCCTGCTGCAATCAAACCGGCTGTCATGGTAAGTACGATCTTGGAATGCAGCTTCAGTTTCCAGAAACAGTTCTTAATTCCCGTCTTCCTCCATCGTCGCACCACATGTATCACGTCCCACCATACAAAGAATCCGATACCGCCTACAACGATCAGCCCCATAGTCACTCCGTTGACAAGGGGATTGGACACGTAAGCCGCCAGACTGTCTCCGCCGATGACTTCCATCCCTGCATTGCAAAAAGCGGAAACAGACATAAAAAGGGAAATCCAGACTCCGCGTAAGAAACCAAACTCTGGAATAAACTGAATGGCATACAGCACTGCCCCCGTCAGTTCCACCACGCCGATTCCAATCAGAATCTTTCTGGTCAGCTTCACAAGACCTGACATAGAGTTGGCGCTGTAAGATTCCTGAATCAGCATTCGCTCTTTCAGCGTCACCTTCTTTTTAAAAATCATCAAAAGAAGAATGGTCATGGCAACAACCCCGATTCCTCCAATCTGGATCAGGAGAAGAATCACAATCTGTCCAAATATATTCCAGTATTCATAAATATTCACAAGGGATAGTCCGGTTACACAGACAGATGTGGTCGACATAAAAAGGGCATCCACAAAGGAAGTCCATTCCCCGCTTCTAGTCATGCATGGCAACATCAAAAGAACCGTGCCCACAGCAATCACCGCCAAAAAGCCCAGGGCAATCACCTGTGTGCCTGTAAAAATATCACCTATGCTCTTTTTTGTATTTTTCTTTTCCATATCCTGCTCCAGTCTTATCATATTCCAGTCTGACTATTACTTTTTCTTATTCTAGCACAAAAAAAGGCTTTCGGAAACCAAAAGCCTTTCTGTTCTCATTATTTGTTTTTATTTACCAATAATTCTTGCGATGCGTACCGCTTCTTCAGAAATATCCTTCTTCATAGCCAGCGCTTCCTGAATATCAAAGTCACAGAACTGTCCGTCTTTCATGGCAACTACACGGTTTGACTTGCCATCTGCAAGAAGTTCCACCGCATAAGCACCCATCATAGATGCATAGTAACGGTCTGTGGCAGTTGGGCTGCCTCCTCGCTGCATGTATCCAAGAATTGTAGCTCTCGTTTCAATTCCTGTGGCTGCCTCCACACGTTTTGCCATGCCGTAAGAGTGGCCGATGCCTTCCGCATTGATTACAAGGTGATGAGCCTTTCCTCTTGCGCGGTTCTTTAAAATGTTATCGATCAGTTTCTGTTCCAGCTTAGGCATGTTGCCGTCAAAGTTCTCCGGAAGAAGAATATCTTCCGCTCCCGTTGCCACGCCGCACCAGAGCGCAATATAACCGGCTCTTCTTCCCATTACCTCAATAATGCTGACGCGTTCATGGGAAGTGGATGTGTCACGTACTTTGTCGATTGCCTCCATCGCTGTATTTACCGCTGTGTCAAAACCGATGGTATAATCGGTACATGCAATATCAAGGTCAATGGTACCCGGAATTGCTACTGTATTAATGCCAAGTTCCGCCAGTTTTTTTGCCCCCTGAAAAGAACCGTCACCGCCGATTACAACAAGACCTTCGATTCCTGCCTCACGGCACATATCGGCACCTTTCTGCTGGCCTTCCGGTGTCTTGAATTCTTCACATCTTGCTGTACCAAGATGAGTACCGCCTTTGGAAATAGTATCAGACACACTGTGTCGATACATGTCAAAGATGTCACCATTCAAAAGACCGCTGTAACCTTTGTGAATTCCTTTTACATGAATCCCCTTATCAAGAGCAGCACGGACAACAGCTCTTACTGCCGCATTCATGCCCGGCGCATCCCCGCCGCT
>SVDY01000081.1 GCA_015057665.1 Lachnospiraceae bacterium
TTAGGATATGTGACAAAAGAAATGTTAACTGTATTCATCAAGTTATTATGTCCATTTGCTCCACATCTTTGTGAAGAGATCTGGGAAACATTAGGAAACGAAGACTTCCTTTCCCTTTCCGAATGGCCAAAATACGATGAAAACAAGACTGTAGATAAAGAAATCGAAATCGCTGTTCAGATTAACGGCAAGACAAAAGGAATTCTTGCAATTCCTGTAAATGAAGAAAAAGACAAAGTATTAGAATCTGCGAAAGCAATGAGCAAGATTGCAGAAGCAATGGAAGGTAAGAGATTAATTAAAGAAATTTATGTTCCAAATAAGATTGTTAACTTTGTAGTAAAATAATTAGGCAGAATGAATTTGAGAGTCAGTACTGTTAAGGCAGCAGTACTGATTCTTTTTGTATTACTTTTACTAGGATGAAATTATGACAGAGATTAAGAAAAACAGATTATTCTCGAATACAGATTTGAGAAAACTCATATTGCCGTTAGTGCTGGAACAGGCACTGGCGATTGCAGTAGGTATGGCAGATACCATGATGATTTCCTCCGTAGGAGAAGGGCAGTATCCGGTGTATCTCTTGTGGATATGATTAACATGTTAATTTTTAGCGTGCTGGCTGCTCTTGCAACAGGAGGAGCAGTCGTTGTCAGTCAGAATATTGGGGCTTCTAAGATTTCAGAAGCAAGAAAATCTGCAAAACAGCTGTTGGTGACTGTAGCCGTGTTCAGTGTTGGATTAACTTGTGCAGCCATTGTTTTTAAAACTCAGCTTCTTAAATTTTTTTTTGGTAGAATTGAGGCTGACGTTATGGAGGCGGCGCTTACTTATCTGACGATAACAGCATTATCCTTTCCATTTTTGGGGATTTATAATTCCTGTGCAGCCCTGTTCCGTTCGATGGGTAAGACCAGTGTGACATTTGCGGTTTCCATTGTTGGAAACATCATTAACGTTGTTGGAAATGCAATCTGCATTTTGGTTTTTCATATGGGAGTGGCTGGCGTTGCGATTCCGTCCCTCTTATCCCGTGTTGTCATGGGCGTGACACTGTATATACTTCTGAAAAATCCAAAACACTAGATTCATTTTGATAAGGTTAAGTTCCAGTTTGACTGGAGCATTATTAAAAAGATTCTCTATATCGGAATTCCAAGCGGCATTGAAAATGGTATTTTTCAGCTGGGACGGGTCATGGTAGTAAGTATTATCTCCGGATTTGGAACCATACAGATTGCAGCCAATGGAGTTGCAAACAGTTTGGACGGCGTCGGCTGCATTGCAGGACAAGCCATGAATCTTGCCATGATTACGGTAATCGGAAGATGCGTAGGAGCCGATGATCAGGAGCAGATTCGATATTACACCAAAAGGTTAGTGTTGCTTACTTATATCGCCACTGCGGTTATTAATATTCCGCTGCTTTTGGGGCTTGATTCTATTTTGGCTATCTATGGCCTTGAAGTGGAAACGACGGTTCTGGCAAAGACACTGGTTATGATTCACAATGGTTTTGCAATAATCTTATGGCCGATGGCTTTCACTTTCGCCAATATGCTTCGTGCGTGTAACGATGTGAAGTATCCAATGGCTGTCTCCATTTTCTCTATGTTTGTATTTCGAGTAGGATTTAGTTATCTTATCGGGGTACGATTTGGAATGGGAGCAATCGGGGTATGGATTGCTATGGTAATTGACTGGATTTTCAGAACCACTTGCTTCGTGGGAAGATATGTCCATGGAGACTGGAAGCATTTGATGTATAAATTGAATAAAAGTTAATTTAGAGAAGCTGTCTCATAATTTCGTACTAAAAGTATGGTTATGAGATAGCTTCTTTTTTTACTCACAATGAAGTTTTTTTGAGAAAATCCTTACGATTCTCTTAATACATTTAAAGAATCTTGCATGATTGAACTGTATATAAGATAATAAAAGTAATAAAAAGTAGTTATGTGAACATAAAAAGCAGTAGAAGTTATAACTTAGAACATGGAGGATTCTTATGGGAAGAGAGAAGGACAGATTTGAAAAGGTTTATTCACAGGGAACAATGAATGTGATGGAGATTTGGGTGGATAAAGAGACCGGCGTTAATTATGTATTCCATGCCAGTGGCTATGCGGGAGGCTTTACACCGCTTTTAGACAGGGAAGGCAAGCCGGTTATTACAACGATTTATAATAGATAGAGTGGGACGATTCGTAGCGGCATGGGGTAATTACATGTTAGATTCAGATTATTCGATATAAACAAGCTCTTTTGGGGTTTGTTTTTAGCTAGAGGTGACAGTAAAATGAACAAGAACAGATTGTTATGTATCACGTTTGCAATAGCTGCCGGTTGCTTTATGGTGGGTACAGTAAATCATATATTAAATACGGGGGAAGGAGTCCTATCGTCCATTCTTTTGGCACTTGGGTGCCTTTGCTTTTCTTTTGCATTTTATAAAAAGGGTAAGTAAATTCCAAGTATGCAAAATTGAAAAATAAGAA
>SVDY01000015.1 GCA_015057665.1 Lachnospiraceae bacterium
GCCGCTTATACCGTTCTTTTTTGTGAGTCTTAGAATAACTTACCGGATATCACTAACTTCCAGATGAAATCTTTCCAGCCATCACCCTTTGACTCAAAACCCTATTCTATTTATCTATGCATGGAGAAAGACTCAACATCCACTTTCATGATGTTTTCGAAGTTCTCTCTGATTCCACGTCCATCGGCTTCTCCGATTAATTTATCTCTGGATTTTTTGGTAGCTGCGATCGCGTCATGTTTACTTGGTCCTCCAACACATCCGCCCTGACAGATCATGCCTTCGATAAAGTCTGCCGGAAGTTTGCCTGCACGCATGAGAAGAAGTGCTTTTTTACATTCTGCCGCACCGTCGCATACCTGTACCTTTACATCTGTGCTTTCACCCTGATCTTTTAAGCACTGAATTACAGCCTGTGTTACACCGCCGCTGTTGCCGAAACGCTTACCGAATACACTTGCTTCCTGTGTTTCGTTTGCTTCCGGTTCGCATTTTACTCCTTTTGCACGGAAGATGGCTCTTGTCTCACCAATGGTAAGGACATAGTCTGCATTTCCTTCGATTCCATGACTTGCGGCTTCGCTTTTCTTTGCAACACAAGGTCCTACAAATACAGTTATGGTGTCAGGATCCTGTGCTTTTAACATTCTTGAAATGGCACACATTGGAGATATTGTTGTGGATACATTGTCTTTTAATGCAGGGAAATGTTGATGTACCATGTTTACAAAAGCAGGACAGCAGGATGTTGTCATCTTCTTTCCTTCTTTGTATGCTTCTGCCCATTCCTGTGCTTCATAATGTGCTGTTAAATCACCGCCAAGTCCCACTTCAATCATGTCTGCAAATCCGGCTTTTTTAAATGCTGTACGAAGAGAAGACATTGTGATATCATGACCGAACTGACCTTCTAAAGCAGGTGCTGCCATTGCAACGACTCTTTTTCCGGCTTTGATTGCTTCTACAATAGGTACAATGGCTGTCTTAGAACCGATTGCCCCGAATGGACAGCTGTGAATACATGCGCCGCACTGGATACATTTGCTCTCATCAATGACTGCAATGCCTGTCTCTAAATCCACAGTAAGTGCATCCACAGGACAGCTCTTTCTGCATGGACGTACCAGTTCCGCAATTGCATTGTATGGACATGCCTGTGCACACTTGCCGCATTCCTTACATTTGGCAGGATCAATATAGGCTCTCCTTTTACCGATTGTAATTGCTCCAAAGTTACAGGAGTTCTGACATACCTTGCCCATACATTTCTGACAGTTATCGGTTACAACGAAGCGTGTGATCGGACAGCCTTCGCAGGCGGCCGGAATAACCTGAATCACATTTTTACTTTCGGATGGAGCCGGATTTTTGCCCTCTGCCAGCTTCATTCTCTGTCTGATTACCTCTCGCTCCTTATAAATACAGCAGCGAAAGTTTGCCTGTGGTCCCGGAATCATCATATATGGAATCTGATCTTTTTGTTCCTCATAGGTTCCTTCAAAACACATCTTCGCCACATGGTATAAAAGCTCATGTTTGATTTTTAATGCTGTTGCATCATTTGTTACCATTTTGTAATCCCCCTTATTCATTTTTTCTAAGTATTTGGTTAGCCCTGTCAGTGAAGTCCCGGTCACGAGACCTGGCGCGGGAGTCCCCGCATCTGATATATGATTGATAAATATGTTCCGGCAACTGACCTTATGGGTCATCTTTGCCCTTGCCAAAACACATTCTTGAGTCGTCAGTATTTTAGCATTCTTTCTCTTTTCAGGCAATAGACTTACTTGTACTTTTTTCCATACATAAAAAGAAGATGTTTTGCAACATCTTCTTATACTATTTTAATAATATATTCTCGGCCCGCAGCACATACCGCTGCCACAGCACATGTTACATGCCAGATTAAGAAGACACAGCTTCATACAATAGTCGCTTCCGCCCATTGGATATCCGTAACTTCTCTGCTGGGACTGGTACCATCCTCCGCCTCCCTCTAACTGGGTGACCAGATTCTGATACTGCCAGTTGTTTGGCTCCAAGGCCAGCGCCTGTTTGGCATGTTCCAGAGCAATCATGTTATTGCCCACCCCTCTGTTAGCAAGGGCACTGTAGTAATACCAGGCTGAATTTCTATTCTCCATACCGGCAAGCACGTTAAGGGCTTCCTTATAATAGCCGTTGTTGATATAATTGGCTGCTGCCTTTAAATGGCTCTCTTCCTGAGTTTCGTTTCTTCGGCCTGCCTGCTGATACTGCTGTCCGCCAAAACCAAAACCGAATCCGCCAAAACCAAACGGATCATAGTCACCATATGGATTGCCGTTGCCGCTTTGACCGCCATAGCTGCCTTGTCCATATCCGTAACTGTCTGCTTTTCCACTGATAATAGACTCATATGCCTGCTGAATTTCCTTAAACTTCTCTTCCGCCTGATCTTTATTCGGATTGTTTATATTGGCGTCCGGGTGATATTTACGGCTTAAAGCTCTATATGCTTTTTTTACTTCTTCTTGAGATGCACCTCTTTCTAATCCAAGCACCTCATAGGGATCTCTCATTCTTTTTCCTCCTGTTTTGGCATCGCTGCCGCCTGTCAGCACTTATTTACTGCAACGGGAACACTCCTCTTTGCAGTCTTCTGCTGTCCTCTCCTTCCGAATGGCTCCATATTTGGACCACACTCCGGAATATATAATATTGCGCAGAATGTCTTCATACCAGATAATCGGCATCATTTCAAAGGCTCCTGCACACTCTGCCATCATCATCTTTAACATGTGCATCACTTTATCATCAAACTCTGCAGTTCCATAGACCGGATGCCAGGCTGGAATCTCCATGCCATCCTGTTTATCTTTATACAAAAAAAACGGATTGTATGAACCATCCTTTTCATCTTTTTCCACATCTTCGTAAGCATCCATCAGATAGATGAATTTGCCAAGATAAAATCCAAGATTGTAAAGAGGCTTCTTCCACTCATCCTCTTTCCACAGGAAGAGCTCTCCCATGATTTCTCCGAAAATGCCGGCCATCTGATCTGCATTCAGATTTTTCTTTTTCTCAGCAATCCTCAGTTCCGAAAGTTTTTCTTTTACGATCTTCATCTTGTTCGGATAGAGTGGTTCCAGCCTCTTGATTTCTTTTTTTAATAATCGGCCGTAGAGATAACCGGTCTTTTTCTTCTCATCTTCCCAGTCATCTATACATTTATAATAAGTGAGAATAATATTCATATCCGCACAATAATCGGATACTGCATTCCTTCTCTCCAAATGTTTCTTTGCCGGATGAGCAATGCATCTGCACAGCTTTTCCTTTGGTTCAAGCTCGTAAAGAGCCGTCAGAACCATCACCAGAAAAGTCATATCATAGCTCAAGGTAAGCTGGCTTCTTCTGCCGCCTGCTTCTTTTAAACTTCTGCAAAGACCACAGTAATAGGAGTGATACATGTCATAATCTTTGAACTTCATCTCTCCCTGATTAATTACTACATAGCCAAACATTCCTTCACACCTTTCTTCTGCAATGATATGTTATCAGGGTCAAAACATGATATCAGGTTTTCTTGATAAACTTCGTTCTGCACTTTGGACAGGAAATCTCAATCTTTCCTTTTCCTTTTGGAACACGGATTTTCTGTTTACATCCCGGACAGGAATAAATGCGGTGTGTCTTTCTCTGGTTTGCGTAGTTTTTTTCTCTGTTAATTCTTCCTAAAATACTGTTTTTAAAGGACAAATACTTCTGATTCTCCGCCCATCGTTTGCTGTGATTTCTGGAAAACATACGGACATAAGAATAAATCAAGAATGCCCACATGGCAATGCTTAAAATAGTATCCACAATACCGCCTGTAAACCAGGTAAGAACCGCACAGACAACCATGGCAATCAACATGGCTTTATTCAGTTCGTCGGAGCCGTATCTCCCCTGCATAAATCTGTAAAGTTTTTCTTTCAATCTCATTTTCTCCATTCCTTTCAACTTCGTCATATAATAGACAAATCCATTAATACCATAGTATATCGATACTATATTTCCACGTCAACGGAGAATTTGTGTCATTTCTGTGTTAAATCTGTGTTTTCCATATCCGGATATCTTATGAATACATAAACAGATAAACAATTCTGTATCCACTGCATTTATTTTTGTTTCTTTTCCGGCATTTGGGCAATCAAGATTGCACCAAACATGACTGCACATCCAATCAGCTCCCTCGCTGACAGCTTCTGATTCAGAAGCATCCATCCCGCAAGAACGGAGATGCAAGATTCCAAACTGAGAATCAGAGAGGCTACCGTTGGATTCATATCTTTCTGACCCACAATCTGCAGTGTATAAGCAACACCGCAGGACAAGATTCCCGCATAGAGAATCGGCAATTTCGCCTGCCAGATTGCTGCCCAAGCAGGATTTTCAAATATAAACATGAATACAGAAGAAATCATGCCGCTTACTAAAAATTGAATACAGGACATGCGAACGCCATCCACAAGCACGGTAAAATGATCGATTACAAGAATATGCCCCGCAAAAAGAACGGCACATCCAAGTACAAACAGATCTCCTTTACCAAAACTGAAAGAGTCTGTCATGCAAAGCAGATAAAGTCCAATCACAGCCAGAATAACAGAGAACCAAATCCCAATCCCTGTCTTCTTTCCAAGAAAAATACCAAGAATCGGTACAAGCACAATATAACAGGCTGTAATAAAACCGGCTTTCCCTACTGTTGTATATAAAATGCCAAATTGCTGCATATTGGACGCGGCACATAAGAAAAGACCACACAGAACTCCTCCTGTAAGCAGTGTTTTCCGTTCCATCTTATCTTCCGGCAGCAATTTTGTCTTTTTTTCACCATTCAGTTTTCCGAGCAAAAAAATACAAGGAATCAAAACGATTCCTCCAAGAAGGCTTCTGACCGCATTAAATGTAAAGGGTCCCACGTATTCCATTCCCACACTCTGGGCAACGAAGGCCACACCCCAGATTACTGCTGCAAGCAGCAGTAATAAGGAGTTTCTTAATTGTGTCTTTCTCATAAATGTCTCCTGTCAAATAGGTTAAGCTGTTATGCTTCCAGATCAGCCGCAACCCTCTTTAAATCTTCACGGATGGCAATATGCTGTGGACATGCCTCTTCACACTTGCCGCATTCCTTGCAAAATGTTGCTTTTGCTTCTCCAAGATTGTTGTAACGGCGTTTGCCATTGCCATCCTGATACATGCTTTCGTCGTTCCAGAAACGGAAATTCTTTGGAATGTCAACGCCAAATGGACATGGCATACAATATGCACATGCAGTACAACGGCTCTTCTGCTTATCTTCAATCAGTTTTTTAATATTTACGAATAATTCTCTTTCTTCTTCGCTTAACGGACCAGCATTGGATAATGTATGTACGTTGTCTTCTAACTGTTCCATGGTACCCATTCCGCTTAAGATGACTTTGATTTCGGAATGGTCCGCAAGGAATTTTAAAGCCCAGGATGCTGTGGAAGCTTCCGGATCTCTTTCTTTAAAATGTTCTGTAATGTCCGCAGGAAGATTAGCTAAAGCACCGCCTCTGATTGGTTCCATAATAACTACCGGAATTCCCATCTGGCCTGCTAATTTTAATCCTCTGCGTCCTGCCTGATAATTTACATCCATGTAATTATACTGGATCTGGCAGAAATCCCATGGGTGAGCTTTTAAGATTTTTTCAAATGCTTCATAGCTGTCATGGAAGGAAAAACCGATATGGCGGATTCTTCCTTCTGCTTTAAACTGTAATAATTTTTCAAAAACGTGAAGGTTTTCTGTTTTTTCAAATTCTTCTCCGTCCATAGCATGCATCAGATAAAAATCAATGTAATCAGTCCGAAGCTTTTCTAACTGTTCTTCAAAGAGACGTTCTACATCGGCTTCCTCTTTTACAAGCCATACAGGAAGCTTTGTTGCAAGATAAAAACTTTCTCTTTCATATTTCTGAAGATATTCACCTAAGAATAATTCACTCTCTTTGTTATGATAAGTATAAGCGGTATCATAATATGTGACACCTTCCTGCATTGCCTTATCTAACAGTGCCCCTGCCTTTTCTCTGTCGATTGTTCCGTCTTCATTTTTTGGAAATCTCATACATCCGTAGCCAAGTAAAGATGGAGATACTTCCGCTTTGTCCCATGTTCTGTATTCCATAACACCCTCCTGAAATCATAGTTTTCCCTTACGTTTCTCATGCATTGCCATTCACATCTCATGCATTGCCATTCACGCAGGTACTCTTCCTGTTTTTATAATTCATACACAAATACAATCTGTGTTTAAATCCCTGTTTTCCAGAAAGAGGTTGCCGCATATCATTGCAGCAACCTCTTTTCATCTATTGTACTATTTTTATTTATAAATCGGATATTTGTCAGTTAAGGATTTTACGATTGCTTTCGCTTCTTCTGATTTACCATCCATAACTGCAAGCTTGATTGCTTCTGCAACCTGTTCCATATCTTCTTCCACAAGACCTCTGGAAGTAACAGCAGGTGTACCGAGGCGAACACCGCTTGTTACGAATGGAGACTTTGAATCGTTTGGAACTGTATTCTTATTACATGTAATGTTGACACTGTCGAGAACTTTCTCAGTAGCCTTTCCTGTTAAACCAAGGTTCTGCAGATCAAGAAGCATAAGGTGGTTGTCTGTGCCGCCGGATACGATATTGAAACCTCTGGCAATTAATGCATCTGCAAGAGCAGCCGCATTTTTTACAACCTGTTTCTGGTATGCTTTGAATTCATCTGTTAATGCTTCTTTGAAACATACTGCCTTGCCGGCGATCACATGCATCAAAGGTCCGCCCTGAATACCAGGGAAGATTGCTTTATTAAAGTTAAATCTGTCTGCAGCTTCCTGATTGCATAAGATCATACCGCCTCTAGGTCCGCGAAGTGTCTTGTGTGTCGTAGTTGTCACAACGTGTGCATAAGGGATTGGGCTTTCATGTTCCCCTGCAGCTACAAGACCTGCAATGTGTGCCATATCTACCATGAGAACTGCGCCCACTTCGTCTGCAATTTCACGGAATCTCTTAAAGTCAATCTTTCTTGCATATGCGCTGGCACCGGCAACGATAAGTTTTGGCTGGCATTCTAAGGCAATTCGTCTTACTTCTTCGTAATCAATGACACCGTTGTCATTCACTCCGTAAGATACTGCATTGTAATTCTTGCCGGACATATTTACCGGACTTCCGTGAGTCAGGTGTCCGCCATGGTCTAAGTTCATGCCCATAAAGGTATCGCCTGGTTCTAATACTGCGAAGAAGACAGCCATGTTAGCCTGTGCACCGGAATGAGGCTGAACATTTACATAGTCACATCCGAACAGTTCTTTCGCACGTTCGATTGCAAGATTTTCCACTACGTCTACATGTTCACATCCGCCATAATATCTTTTACCCGGATAGCCTTCTGCATATTTGTTGGTCAGATGGCTGCCCATGGCTGCTAACACTGCCTCTGATACAAGATTCTCAGAAGCAATTAATTCTAAGTTGTCACGCTGTCTGGTAAGTTCTGCATCCATTGCTGCAGCAACTTCCGGGTCAAAATTTCTTACTACATCATAGTTCATCATTCTTCCAGTACTCCTTCTAATGTCTCTCTAATTCATGTCTTTTTTATGTCTGTGGCAGGTACATTCACATTCTTTTTCTTCTGCCTGCTCCATGCCCCTGCAGGATGCGCACATTCCATAATATACAGTACGGCTTTCATCTACAAGGAAGCCATGTTCTTTCAGCATGTGTTCCGCCACATGATCCAGTTCATGACAGGTAATGTGAAAAAGTCTGCCGCAGGAAACGCATTTTAAATGATAATGGCAGCGGCAGTTTGCCATATCTTCCGCATACTGATAACAGGCTTTCCGCCGGTCATCTGTCTGATACTTTCGTACCATCTCCTGTTTTTCCAGCAGATCCAGATAACGGTACACGGTGGCTTTACCCACTGGCGTTCCGTGATCAGCCAGATATTCCAGGATCATGTCTGCTGTCACATGCTCTCCCTGGCTCTGTTTTAAGAATTCCAGAATCAGGTCTCGCTGTTTTGTATTATAATTTGATATTCTTGCCATTTTGAAAAATTATTTTAAGAATTCTTTAATCTGTTCGTATACGCCAGGTCCGTCTAACTTAAATGCTGCAAGTAAGTCAAGCGCCGGGCCGGAGTAACCATATACGTCCTGAACACCGATCTTCTTCACTACTGCAGGACATTTCTCACATACAACGTCACATACTGCACTTCCAAGGCCGCCGATTACACTGTGTTCTTCCACAGTAACGATCTTGCCGCATTCCTTTGCAGCTTTTACGATAATGTCTTCATCGATTGGTTTAATTGTATGGATGTTGATTACTCTTGCATTGATACCGTCTGCAGCTAACATCTCTGCTGCAGTCTGTGAACTTTCCACGCAAAGACCGGTCGCAATGATTGCAACGTCGTTACCTTCACGAAGTGTCATGCCTTTGCCCCATTCAAATTTGTAATCCGGATGGTCATTGATCACAGGAACTGCAAGGCGTCCAAGACGAATGTATACAGGTCCTTTGTATTCTGCTGCTGCTCTTACACATGCTTTTGTCTCAATATCATCGGACGGACACATAACTACCATACCTGGAATGGATCTCATAAGAGCTAAGTCTTCACAGCACTGGTGTGTTGCACCGTCTTCCCCAACAGAAACACCTGCGTGGCTTGCGCAGATCTTCACGTTAAGGCGTGGATATCCGATAGAGTTTCTAATCTGTTCATAGTTTCTGCCTGTTGCAAACATGGCAAAAGAACTCATAAACGGAATCATGCCGGAGGCTGCAAGACCTGCACTGATGCTTGCCATATTGGCTTCCGCAATACCACAGTTAATAAATCTCTCTGGAAATTCTTTGCCGAATACGCCGGAGTTTGTGGAACCTGCAAGGTCAGCGTCCAATGCTACGATTCTATCGTTTTCTCTGCCAAGTTCAGCAAGGGTTTTACCGTAACTTACTCGTGTTGCGATTCTCTTTACTTCTGACATAATGCTGCACCTACCTTTTCTAAGTCTTCCATAGCAACGGCAAATTCTTCGTTATTTGTTGCCTTTCCATGCCATCCTGCATTGTTTTCCATGAAGGATACATCTTTTCCTTTGATTGTCTTGGCGATAATCGCTGTCGGCATTCCTTTTACTGTCTTTGCTTCTTCAAAAGCTGCTGCGATTTGATTGAAATCATGACCGTCAATATTGATTACATGGAAATTAAATGCTGCAAATTTAGCATCGATTGGATATGGAGAACATACATCTGCAACGTTGCCGTCAATCTGAAGACCATTGTTATCTACGATAACAACAAGGTTATCAAGCTTTCTTGCACCGGCAAACATCGCCGCTTCCCATACCTGGCCTTCCTGAATCTCTCCGTCTCCAAGAAGTGTGTATACACGGTAATCTCTCTTCTGCATCTTTGCTGCAACTGCCATACCAACTGCTGCGGATACGCCCTGTCCTAAAGAACCTGTAGACATGTCAACACCAGGTGTACGCTTCATATCAGGATGACCCTGAAGATGGGAACCGATCTTACGAAGTGTAAGAAGGTCTTCTTTTGGGAAGAAACCTTTCTCCGCAAGTGTCGCATAAAGAGCTGGAGCTGCATGTCCTTTGGAAAGGACCAGGCGGTCTCTGTCAATCTCTTTTGGATTCTTAGGATCCACATTCATTTCTTCAAAATATAAATATGTTAATAGTTCTGTGCAGGATAAAGATCCACCCGGATGACCTGCTCTTGCACTGTGTACAGAAGCCACGATTCCTTTACGGATCTCATTTGCGGTCTTCTTTAACTGAAGTTCGTTCATGTTTCTACCTACCTTTACTAATAATTTGCATTCAAGTACGTATCTGTGTACTTGGGCGAGGTGCCCGTCGTATATGCACGGCATATTACATCCGGTGCGCCTCTGCCATCCGTCAGGGACATACTATCAGCAGGCTGCTGATAGTATACTACAGGGTCATTCTATTATAGAAAGAATACAATGTCAAGTTTTGACATTGTATTAACTATCGTACAAAGCCTTGAATTCACTGCAATGCACCGCTTTGCCTGCTCCGGCAAAGCCGGATTTTCTTAATATACAACAACAGGCGTACCTGTTTTTACCATCTCGAACAGTGATTTTACTGCTTCATATGGAGTATTGACACAGCCATGGGAACCGTTGGTCTGATAGATTACTCCGCCAAATGCATCTGCGGCTCTCCAGTCTGCATCATGGATACCGATTCCTCTGTATTCATAAAACGGCAGCCAGTAATCAACAGGACTTTCATAATCTTCTCCGCGGAGCACATGATCTCTCTGTTTAAATGCAATCTCATATACACCGGTCGGAGTTCCCATCTTCTTACTTGTGTTTCCCGTTACCACCGGAGTTGTGAGAAGGCATTGTCCATTCTTATAATACCACATCGTCTGGGCATTAATGCTTATTGCGATGTATGTATCGTGCAGGTCATTTCCATTCTGGTCTCTGTTATATGCCGTCTGGCGGTAAACAGGCTCTCTCTTGATCTTTTCTCCTGTGGTCACATCAAGACTAAGCTGTTCCACTTCTTTCTGAAAATGAATTCTCCATCCGTAAGTTCCCCCGGATACAGTCACTGTTATATTCTCCGGTGTGTGAAATACTCTTGGAATTCCACAGGTGTTGTAATTTCTTCCAAGCCAGTCCACATAATCTCCCACTTTATCTGTATCGACTATCACATTGGCCTGTTCATCTGTCAGAAGCCAACTTGCAATCTGTTCCTGATCTACCTTAACTTCTGTGTACCCCATATCATAGGTAATCTCCGTGGACAAGTACCGGTTTATCTTCTCTGTTGCATCTAAAATTGCTTTATCTCCGCTGTAAAATGCCGGCTCAACATAGCAGTTCTCATCACTCAGATTGAGATTTCTCTGATCAGACAAAAGGGCATGGCGGATTTTTTCCATGAGGCTGTCTTTGTCAACAAGGGTTCCCAGTTTTTCTTTTACAATCTCAAACTTTCCGCTCTCCTTCACGTAGCTTGGATAAGCTGCCTCCGGATCCTTCATATTTTCCGCCTTCAGACATTCCAGGGCATCTACAGACTGAATAAGGGCATTCTCATCATAGGTAATAGTAACTGCATCTTCGTATACAGGTTTGTGAAAAATTGCTCCAATCCATGCATAAGACTTCTGTTCTGATTTGATGGTTTCCAACCTGCCGTCATCAACAAACTGGAGCGCCACCTGATCGGAGGTAAGTTTCTCCTCTTTCTCTTCTCTTTCTTCCAGTACAAGTTCATACTCCATGCATCCCTTGCGGATCATCTCTTTCACCTGTTCTACAGTCTTAAACTGGCAGGAAAAACCGTTAATCTCCGTGCGTGGGAAATAGCGGGAAGAAAAGAAAAATGCAGCCAGCACATAAAGAACAACAACTGCTCCAAATCCTAAGGCCAATTTTTTAGGCCATTCTTTTGAAACAGCTTTTCCGGAAGCTTTTTTTCTATCCGCAACCTTCCTTGAAGCAGTGTTTTTCTTTGCCTGGCCGTTGGTTTTCTTTGCCTGGCCGTTGGTTTTCTTTGCCTGACCGTTGATTTTATTTGCCTGACCATTAGCTTTCTTTGCCTGACCTTCGTTTTTCTTCTTTGTATCATTCTTATGGGATGTGGATTTCACTGCCATATGCTTTCCCCTTTCTTCTGTCAATTCAAGTCCCTCCGGCGGGACTTGGCGCGGGATTCGCGGAAATGTATCTGATATTTTTTGCGGATTTCTGCCCATCCTCGCGGCGAGTATATCAGATATTATACATGAAAAAGAGGCGTGATGCCACACCTCTTTTCTTTCATATTTATTACGATCCACCTGATCCATTTGGTTCTATCTTCTCATATCCGCTATATTTAAGCAGCAGCTGTTCCTCACAGCGTTTTCCCTGCTCTTCCTCATATTTTGAAAGATTCAACGCCTCCTCTGCCCACTTCGGCGGAAATGCTTCCCGGATATATTCTTCAAATTTTTTATCATTTCCCGGCTCCCAGTAATCTGTCAGAGTATAGCTGTCTTCCTCTGCATCAAAAGTCATAACAACCGGTACATGGCTTCCGCTTACAGGCTCATAGGTACAGGCATACTCGTCGACTTCATAGACCTGATAACAGGCAATGCCATAGCAGGAAAGACTGTTTTTGTGGCCTGCGGTTCCCTTAAGGGCAGTTCCGCTCACTTCTTTTTTGCCAAGCAGAATAAAATCAACACTGTAATAGCTGTTTTCCGGTTCATAGGTCGTGTGCATGTGATTGGCAAGAATAGCAGACCGGATTGCTTTATCAAGGGGATCCATCCTTGTTTCTTTTAGGAAAGCTTCCACATTCTCTGTACGGATATCGATATTCTCTTCCTTATTTATATGCTGCAGATAGATATACATCGGTTTCTCTGATTCATCCGTCTCTTTCCCTTCTGACTGATAAGGATAATTTCCTCCGATGAGAAGCCTGTATTCATCATCAATTTCATACAACTGAATATATAATCCTGAGCCGGTCACATAGCAGGAATACTCATCAAAATCTTCCCAGGAAAGTTCCATTCCTTTCCCTGATAAAGAAATGACATCATTTAATGTAAGCTGTTTTCCGAAAAACTTCTTCGAAAATTCATCTTTCACGCCCATATCAAGAATCTGATAACCGCCTTTTGCAATATAAATCTGAGATACGGATTCCACGCCTTCTTCTTTTTCCCAGCTAAAGAGTGTGATGGAAGGGGATTTCTCAACGGCTTTACTAAGTAATTCTTCCTTCCCTTCTTTTTGCCAGGCTTTCTTTTCATAACTGTAAACTCTCTGAATCTTAGCAAGTTCTGTATTACAGCTTAACACTACATCGAAGGTTTCTTTTGGCTTTAGCTCTCCTGCTTCATTCAATACAGCCGGATGCTCACAATAATATATCTTTTCATTCTCTATGGCCGCATTTTCATATATATGATAATCAATCAGTTTATATCGATTATCCTTACTCATTCGGAATACAGCATACCCCATGTCCGTCATCGAAGTATGTTTATATCCGGCAAATCCAATGTCCGCCATGCTGTATGGAGCGCTGTCTGCTGCAAATCCCACAACTTTATAGTCCGGGAATCCGTCCGCCTTCACAGATTCAAACACCTCTATGTTATGACCTGTCTCCGTAAGCAGGGTAAGATTAAAAAATCCAAGAGGATTGACCTCTTCCTTTAAACCGCTTTCCAGCTGGCAGATTGCAAGAATTCTTGTATCATCAGATCCATCCTGTCCTCGTTCCGATACATCTTCCCAGCCCTTGGCAAGATAGGTCTTTCCTTTCTTTGTCTGAAATGCAAGATAAAAGATATCATTTTCCTCTTTTCCGGAAATGATATATGCGTCTGTAATCTTTCCAAGATTTAATGATTCATGATAAACATAACCTTCCAGTTCCTCATTAGTCAGTTCATACGGCTTCATCTGTCCCACATAGATCAAATCATCCCATTGCATCTTTCCATCCTCTCCTGCAGGTGCCAGAACCAGATGGTGATTGGTTGTAATGGTACAGCCGCCCAGTTTTTTGAAACTGTCACTCTCCGGAGAGTCTTCCGCATAAATAAGTTTTGTAACCAGATATTCTGCGCCCATCACTTCTGTGTCTTTTATCTCCGGATTGGTTATAAGACATACTGCTATAAACAGAGAAACGAAAGCTGCAAGAAGCACCAGTTTCCATGCAGGCTTTTTATAGTTCATTACCGTTGTGATTCTCTCTTTTACCCCGACTTCCCCAAAGGCTAACGGACAAGCCATCAAGGTCTTTCTATGAACGCTGCAATGAAGAAGTGCAGTGGAATACCCCTGTCGTTCTTCTTTCTCCATCTCCTTTATCACTTTTTCATCGCAGGCTGCCTCTATGTCTCTGCATAAAAACAGATAGGCAATCCACATAAAAGGATTAAACCAGTATACAATAAGCAGCAAAAACCCAATAGGTTTCCACCAGTGATCCTTTCTTCTGATATGAGCCATCTCATGGGCAAGTACATAATTCAAGTCCTGTTCTTCCATCTCATAGGGAAGATAAATCACCGGACGAATAAAACCAAGAACAAATGGAGAATCAACCCGTTCACTCTGTTTAATCAAAGCTGTTCCCCTCTCTTCTCTCCCCCGGTATATGGTTGCCGTTCCCATCTTAGTTTTCAGTAAGAAATAGCTTCCTGCTGCGTAAGAAAACAGAACAGCCATACCAAGAATCCAGATCTGACTGAAGATAAAAGACCAGATCTGTGTTTTATTGGCACTTGCAAAGTCATCTGTCTTAAAACTTTCTTCCAGGATAGGATTTACAAACTGATCTACGGAATCTATGCCGCTGTCAATCTGCGGCTCTGCTGTATAGATAATCTCATCCGGCAGAGGCTGTGCACTTGGAACCAGACTAATCCCGCTCTCAAAAGAAAAAGGGCATACAAGCCTCACTGCCACAAAGGACCATAAAAGACAGAAAATCCATTTAGGTGCTTTCTTAAAAATCAAACGAAAGAAAAGAACTGCCATCACCATGTAAGTTGCCGTAATACTCATATTTACAATCTTTAAAAATACAGCTTCCATACTTCTTCCTCCTCGTATAATGTCTTTATACTATTCGTAATGATTTCGTTTGGTCTTATTCCTTTCCTGTACCATTTCCTTATTCTCTTTTTCGTCTGCTCCATCGATAATCCGCCGGATTTCATCCACATCTTTTTGTGATAACTTCTGCCTCTTCGCAAATGCTGCAATAAACGCAGGAAGAGATCCTTCAAACTTCGTCTCTACAAGCTCGTCCAGTTCGCTAAGCTGGATTTCCTCTTTTGATACAAGGGAAGTTACAATAGTATTCTCATTTTTTAATATCCCCCGCTCTGACAAGCGCTTGATCACGGTATAGGTTGTGGTCGGCTTCCAGCCAAGTTCCTTCTTACAGAGTTCTACAAGCTCCCGGCTTTTTATCGGCTCATGCTTCCATAAAATCAGGCAAAAACGATATTCACTTTCAAACACTTTTGGTGTATCCATAGGGCTTCCTCCTTTTTTCATGATACTGTTGTCTGCTTTCTAAAGCGGCAGAAGCTGCATGCTTATTCGTTTAAGTCTTGCTCTAACGCATTAGACTAGTGTTTATATTTACACTCTACTACATTAGAGTTGTTTCGTCAATAATTTTTCCTGATGTTTTTAATAGATATTTTGCAACAGCCCCTCTTAACCCACATCTGGTACTGACACAAAAAATCATCTTCAGTACCAAATTCTCCTCAAAAAAACAAGAAAAAAAGACCCATGTAAGCAAAAAAATCTACAGGCAAAAATAATAGTCTAAAATACCCGGCAAACCCTGCTGTTTACGGGTACAGAATCACAATTATTCTACCTGTAGATTTTCAATTCATACTGTTACACCAGCTCATCAACAGAGCAAATCTCAATTCCTTCCGCCTTCATGGCTTCACGGATTCTCTCCACAAAAGCAAGAGCTTTGGCACCGTCGCCATGAACACATACAGAATCCGCTTTGATTGGGATGTCTTTTCCTGTAATTGCAGTTACTTTCTGCTCTTTTACCATACGGATGACTCTTTTAATGGCTTCATCTTCATCTGTAATCATAGCGCCTTCTTTTGTTCTGGCAACTAATGTTCCGTCTTCTTCATAAGCACGGTCTGCAAATACTTCTAAAGCCACACGAAGTCCCATATCTTTTGCCGCGCGGACAAGCTCGCCGCCGGAAAGTGCCATGACGATCAGTGTGTCGTCAAATTCTTTGATTGCTTCGCAGATGGCAGTGGATAACTTATAGTCTTTCGCTGCCATATTGTAAAGAGCCCCGTGAGGTTTTACATGCTGCATCTTCATACCGTTGGCACGGCAGAATGCATGAAGTGCGCCCAGCTGATACATTGTATATGCTTTCGCTTCTTCCGGGGATACATTCATGTTTCTTCTTCCAAATCCCATCAGATCCGGGAAGCCCGGATGAGCACCCACGCGGATTCCTGCATCCTTCGCCATTTTGATCGTCTTATCCATAACAACCGGATCGGAGGCATGATAGCCGCAGGCTACGTTGGCCGATGTAATTAAGGGAATGATCTTGTCGTCATTTCCCAATGTATAACGGCCGAAGCTTTCACCAAGGTCGCTGTTTAAATCTACTTTATACATACTATGTTTCCTTCCGTTCCCTAATCGTCGCTTAATCTCATCAATCTTCCTATAAATCCCGTATCTGCCTTTCCTTCCACAAACACAGGATGTCTCATCATTTTATACTGGAAGTCAAGGTTTGTATCCACGCCAAGAATCACCATCTCATCAAGAGCAGAGCGCATCTTCATAATAGCAGCTTCTCTTGTAGGCGCATGTACAATCACCTTGGCTATCATGGAATCATACTCTGTCGGAATACGATATCCTGTATAAAGAGCCGTATCTACGCGGACTCCGTTGCCTGCCGGAAGATGAATGTTTTCCACCACACCCGGACTTGGCATGAAATTCTTCTCCGGAATCTCTGCATTAATGCGGCATTCGATTGCATGTCCGCGGAACAGAATATCCTCCTGAGTAAAGCTTAACGGTTCATCCATGGCAACACGAATCTGCTCTACGATTAGGTCTGTTCCTGTCACCATCTCGGTCACACCATGCTCTACCTGGATTCTTGTATTCATCTCCATAAAATAAAAGGCACCGCTTGCATCCACAATATATTCAATGGTTCCCGCATTGGTATAACCCACTGTTTTTGCTGCGAGAACAGCACACCGGTTCATCTCCTCACGCACCTTATCTGTAATGGCAGGGGATGGGGATTCCTCGATTAATTTCTGATGATTTCTCTGAACAGAACAGTCTCTGTCTCCAAGAGCTACCACATTGCCATGTTTATCAGCCATAATCTGAATCTCTACATGACGTGGATTTTCAATATATTTTTCAATGTACATGGTGTCATCGCCAAAGGCATTGGCAGATTCCATCTGGGCCATGTTAAACTGGCTTTCAAATTCCACTTCGTTTTTGGCTACCCGCATTCCTTTTCCGCCGCCTCCGGAAGATGCCTTGATCATAACCGGATAGCCGATCTGGTCTGCAAGTTCTTTGCCCACTGCCGCATCGTAAACCGGTTCTTTTGTCCCCGGCACAACAGGCACACCTGCTTCCATCATGGTTGTTCTGGCTTGGGATTTGTTTCCCATCTTATCGATCACATCCGGCTCCGGTCCGATAAATGTAATTCCATTTTCCTGGCATTTTCGTACGAACTCACTGTTTTCAGAAAGGAATCCGAATCCCGGATGGATGGCATCTGCTCCCATATTATGAGCCGCCTGAATGATGCGGTCCATATTCAGATAGCTGTTTCTTGCAGGACCTTCTCCGATACAGATTCTCTGATCCGCAAGCTGCACATGAAGACTGTTCTGATCTTCTTTGGAATAAACAGCAACACTGCGGATTCCCATGTTTCTGCAGGCACGAATGATACGGACAGCGATTTCACCGCGGTTGGCAATTAAAATCTTATTGAACAAAGTTCCAACCTCCTTTTTTTACCTACAGTTTTCTTACACGGAATAATGGCTGGCCATACTCTACCTTCTGTTCATTACTTACGAGTACAGCTTCGATTTCACAATCGAATTCTGCCTGAATTTCATTCATCAGCTTCATTGCTTCTAAGATACATACGGTCTGGCCGTTCTTTACCGTATCACCAACTTTTACATAAGCAGGTACATCCGGTGCAGCAGCAGAGTAAAATGTACCAACGATTGGAGATACAATGAATAATACATCATCCTCCTGGGTCTGTTCTACATTTACCGCTTCCGGTGCTGCAGCCTGAGCCTGAGGCATCGGAGCCATTGGCACCGCTCCCGGTGCAACAACCGGCGGATGATCCAGTTTGCTCATGGTAATTTTTACATCCTCGTCTTTATAGCTGAATTCTGTCAGAGAGGATTCTTCTATAATCTTAACTAAACCTGCAATTTTCTCTAAATCCATATCTGTCTCCTTTTATTATTCTTTTATCTCCGTTTCGGAGCGGCATTTCTGCCTGAACACTATCTGTCATACTATTCGAGTCGTAACAGGATGCCTATGGGACTGTCCTGCTACTTGTTCGCACCGTCAAACAGTTTACTTACACGCTTGGCAACCAAACGGCAGTCAAGCACCTCTTTGCAAGGTTTGTGAATAACCTTACGCATCTGATCCAGTTCTTTTAATTCTTTTTTGTAAAGTTCCTGGGCTTCCTGCACTGTGATTGGTTTAAAACGAATCTTATGATCTGTTTTTCTTTGTACCAGTTTTGGAATATCTACAGAAGCCACCGTGGCAATCTTTGCATAACCGCCTGTTGTCTGACGGTCTGCAAGAAGAATGATCGGTTTTCCGTGAGAAGGAACCTGGATAGAACCGAAAGCTATACCGTCTGAGATAATATCAGAAGATTCTTTCGGCGCAATATATGGTCCTTCCAACCGACATCCCATTCTGTCAAAATCACTTGTCACTGTATATTCACTGTTTAAAAATGTCTCAATTCCCTGTTTGGAGAAACGGTCATCCTGGGGTCCCATAACAACCCGGAGTACAGTTTCGTCTTTTTCAAACTCATTCACATCATCAAGTTCCAGCTTACGGGATAAGAAAAACGGAAGATAACGGCGTTTGATACGGAAATTCAAATAATCGCCTTCCTGCAGTTTTCTTCCCTTAAAGCCGCCAATCTTGCTCTTAAGATTGGTACAGCGGCTTCCCATGACAACCGGTACTTTCAGATAACTGGAAAATGCAATATAGCCGCGGCTTCCTGTTCTGGCACTTTTAAATTTTAAAATATCACCCTTATTCATATAAAGAGCTGTATACATTGGAACAGGTTCCTCATTTACTGTCGGCTGGAAATCACCGCCTGTAATGGCGATAATGGTTGCGGACGTAAATTCCAGTGTCGGCCCGATCAATGTAAACTCAAGGACAGGTTCATTCTCCGGATTATCAAGAAGCAGATTGGCAATCTTAAATGATCTTACATCCATAACTCCCGCTACAGAGAATCCCTGACTCTGATATCCGGTACGTCCAAGATCCTGTACTGTAGTGAGCATACCGCCTTTTAATACTCGAATTCCCATATTACACCTCACCTTCACGAACAGTGCACTGGTATTCGTCACGTTCTACTAATTCTTTGATCCGCATATATTCTTCTTCATCTACCGGAATAAAACGGATATAATCTCCGGCACTTAAAAGAATCGGCACTTCTCTGTCCGGATCATATGTTTTCACCGGTGTCATACCCATTAACTGCCATCCTCCCGGAGAATCAAGGGGATAGATTCCTGTCTGGGAACCGCCGATTCCCACACTTCCTGCATTGATCTTAAGTCTTGGATTGGCAAGTCTTGGAGTATGAATTCTCTCATCCAGTCCCCCAAGATAACAAAATCCCGGAAGAAAACCGAGCATATAGATCAGATAATCCCTGGAAGAATGAATCTTAATTACTTCTTCTTCCGTAAGTCCTGCATGCTCCGCAATATTGGCAAGATCCGGACCATATTCACCGCCGTAGCAGACAGGGATTTCAAATACTCTTCTTCCCGCTTCACCCGTTTTAATATCCATCTTCAAAAGACGTTTCATTCTCTTGGAAAGTTCGTCGTATGATAAAACCCGGGGATCGTAATTAATCAGAAGAGAACAAAACGCAGGAATAATATCAACAACACCTTCGATGTGCTGTTCTTTCATCAGCTGGACGGTAGCGGTAATTTTTGCATTGATTTCCGGACTGATCTCATTTCCGAATTCAATAAGCAGGGAAGCATCACCTGCCGTCAAAATTTTAATATTCTGCATAGAATCTCCTTTATCATCATTGGTCTCATCCTAATGGAGAATAAAACCATTTAAAAAGAAATGCCGGAACTTTTCAAATCCCGGCATTTTTGTTTCTTTCACATTCAGATCGAATACATACCTTTCAACCTTATAAGTTCTTATTATTAAGTCTTACTATTAAAGCATCTTTTTGCTGTTACAGAATTAAAGAACTCATATTATTTAAGAATGTAGTAATTCCAAGATATGCGGAAATAATTACTACGATAACGCCGAGAATAAGAAGCCAGGTTGGATGATTGTATGTTTCACCCATAATTTTCTTATTCTTTGCTGCAATCAGACAGATTCCCAATGTAATTGGAAGAATCAGACCATTTAATGCGCCTGCTACTACGAGAAGTGTTGCAGGATTGCCAAGTACTAACATGATAATAGTAGAAACAGCGATAAATCCGATGATGACTTTATTTTCATGTTTTGCAATGGCAGGATGGAATGTTTTTAAGAAAGATACTGATGTATAAGCTGCACCAATGATGGATGTAATGGCTGCACATAAAAGTACAAGACCTGCAAAACGATATCCAATCTCGCCTGCACCCTGACGGAATGCATCTGCAGCAGGGTTGCCGGAATCAAGAACCGCACCCTTTACTACTACACCGAGGATGGCAAGGAATAATAATACACGAACCAATGCAGCAATTCCGATACCCATTACGGAACTCTTATTAATCTCTTTTAAGTTTTCCTCTCCTGTAATGCCCGCATCAATAAGTCTGTGTGCACCGGAGAATGTGATATAACCGCCTACTGTTCCGCCAAGCAATGTGATGATTGCAGGAACTAATGCGGAATAACCTGTAGCAGGAACAAATGTATTAACTAAAGCATCTCCTACCGGAGGTTTTACCACGAAAATAACGATCAAAATTAATAGAATCATAAGACCGCCAAGTACCTTTGTCAGCTTATCCATCATTGCTTTAGCATCCTTTAATACAAATACAAGGATTGCGATTGCACCTGCAAGTACATAACCAATCTCTGTTGGAATTCCAAGCAGTGTGTTAAAACCAAGAGCACCGCCGCCTACGTTACCGATGTTAAATACGAGACCGCCAAGAGCTACCATAAATGCTACAACAAATCCCAGTCCCGGAAGAAGCTTGTTCGCTACGTCCTGTCCGCGGAGTCCAGTTACGCAGAGGACTCTCCAGATGTTCATCTGTGCGATTGCCGCAAGAAGAACGGATGCTAAAATTACGAAACCGAAGCTTGCTGCATGCTGACCTGTAAAGTTAGCTGTCTGTGTTAAAAAGCCAGGTCCGATTGCTGAAGTGGCCATTAAGAATGCTGCACCAAGAAGTGCGCCGCCGCCTTTTTTCTTTTCTGTCATATGAAATCACTCACTTTCATTTTATTCTTGGAAATAGTATATCATTGAAACTATTTCATGACAAGGAAAATTTTTCGTCCATTAAAGCAGTCCAGTGTTAAAGTTTACAATGACAATGTCTTTTTTTATATTCTTTCACAGATCAAGAATCACCTTGAGCTCATCCATCAATTCACTGCGCAGCATTAGAAGCTGTTCCACATGATAATTGGTAATCACGTCCAATTCGTTGATTTCATTGACGTAATTCTCTTTCTCACTCTTTCTTTCTTTTTTGATATCTGCCCCACATCTCAAAAGGCGCTCTCTGTTTCTTTCATAAAGCCTTCCCGGATAGGAAAGCTGGCTTAATACCTCCATGTGGGCAATCAGCTCCCTCTCCTTTCCAACACAGGTCTTAAAAATCTCCATCTGGCGCTTTTTCTTTGTTTTTCTTAAAATAAAGGACTGACCGGAGAAGATTTTCAGCTGACGTTTCATATCATCAATCATCTCCGCCATCTTCACCGTATCCGGAAGATGATCATCTCCGTCAAACATATCTTCCAGGAATAAAAGAAGTTCTTTATCCAGATAATCTATGGTTGCCTTTATTTTATTGCTGTTGTCATAAGGAAATACCAGAGTATTGATTGCAAGACCCACAAAAAGTCCCACGCCGCTTGCCCATAATCTTCCTATTGCGTATTCCAATGGTGCAATATCCGGTGTAGTACACATAATAACTACAATCAGGCAGGGAAGAGCCGGAGAATAGCGGATTTGAAACGCATTATAAAGGGTAATTACAAGAACAATACCGATTCCTGCATCTAACATATGCGGGAAAGGCATTGATAGAAGCAAAATACCCAGAATAGTTCCAAAAATCAGGCCGATTACCTGAGTAAAGCATGCTTCCAATGACCCTTTAAAGGTTGTCTCCATAGTCGCCATGGCACCAAGCATGGCAAAAATCATCTTTGTCGAACTAAGACCAAAGGCAGCAATGATCAGCATAGAGATGATGACAGCTGCCGCCGTCTTGATTGTTCGAAGACCGATTCGAAACCGTTTGTAACGAGTCTTAATATAATTAAAATTGTGCTTCCACTGATTTTTGATATCCATCTTGCTTTCTCCCCTTTTCTGCTACTATAAACTTCTTCTTTGATATTATAGTGTAGCAAATGTGAAAAAACAATGTACGCAAAGCTCCTGTCCAAAGACAAAAAAGCCATATATCTAATGAATCCTGTTTTAACACATGAATTCTTTGATATATGGCCTTCTTTTATATTCCAGTCCCGCCCGCAGGACTTGTTGCGGAATCATCCCACATCGATATTTTTTCTTTCTGTATTCTTTTAATCTGCATTGTATATTAATCCGATTGCTTCTTCTAATGTCTCCCCGTCTATCATTCCTGTGGCACGGGCTACAATATAGCCTTGTGCATCAATAAAATAAGAGGTTGGAAGGGAATATGCTCCGTAAGTAGAAGCTGCATCGGAATCCAGATCGTAAAATACAGGAAATGTATATCCCTGCTCCTTAAGAAAGGCATCTGCACTTTCCTTTGTCTCTCTTCCGCTTGTCATGTTGACCATCAAAAACTGTACTTCTTCTCCAAGTTCTTTGTATTTTTCTTCAAAATCCGGCATTTCCATCTGACATGGGCCACACCAGCTGGCCCAGAAATTAAGAACAACCGGTTTGCCGACAAAATCAAAAAGATGCACTTCTTTGCCCTCTGCATCATAAACGGTAAAATCAAGAGAGGCTACTTTATTTTCCTCCGTCGAATCCGCATTCTGATTTCCTGTACTATCATCTGTTTTATCCGAGTTCATCTGCTCCTCTTCAGAAAGATTATCTTCTTTATCTGCATCTTCCTGCTGTGCCTGCACATCCAGCTGTTCTGCGTCAACTTTGTCCTTCAGGCTGTTGTAAAGCATACCAGCACCGCCAAACAAAAGGATCAGTACCGCCAATAGAATAAAAACTTTTATTTTCTGGTTCATAGTTCCTCCTTAACTGAGCAGACCGAGCAGTCTTCCAAGAAGTCCCGTTGCCATCAAAATGCCAATCAGAATTAACAGCCCGCCGCTTATCTTGTTTACTATATCATAGTTCCGTTTTATAAAATCAAAGGTTCCTTTCAGATAATCAATCAACACTGCACTTAAAATGAACGGAATTCCAAGTCCCAGTGAATATGCCAACAGCATCAGCATTCCCTCTGCCACATGTCCCTGCTGGGAAGCCAGCATAAGGGCTGATCCTAAAAAAGCGCCTACACATGGGGTCCATCCAATGGAAAAGATGATTCCAAAAAGAACCGATGAGAAAAACCCCATGTTATCTGTCTGAACCGCTCTTTTACTTCCCCGAAACAGATGGATTTTCAAAATCCCCAGAAAGTTCAGGCCAAAAAGAATAACAATCAGACCGGAAATCAGATTCACCATGGTCTCATATCTGCTAAGCAAACCTCCTATTGTGCCGGCAAGGGCTCCCAAAGCCACAAACACAAGAGTAAAACCGGTTACAAAACCGAATGCACCAATGAGGCTCTTCTTCACGCTTCGTTCCCCGCCGCCTGCAAAATAGGAAATATAGATAGGAAGCATTGGAAGAAGGCAGGGAGAGATAAATGTAATGATTCCTTCTAAAAAAACGATTACGTATTGCATATAGGACACCTCCTTCTATCAAAATCAGTAATAATTACTATTTTTATACCTTCATTATAAAAAGAAAGAGGACAGATGTCAATCTCTTTTTGACTTCTGTCCTCCGCTTTTCCATTCATTCTATTCTGTGTAGCACCACTTCATGCATTCTGCATGCATGAAGATAAATAAGCACTTTCCCTTACGATATTATTCCTAATGGCAGCTGTGTCCACTTCCGCAGCCATGACTTCCACATGCATGGTCGTGGTGGTGATCATGATCATGATGATCACATCTTACATTTGGATTGTAATCTAAGTCACCGGCAAGATAAGCTTCCACTGCTCTGTCTGCGTCTCCTGTTACTCCGCCGTAAAGCTTAATTCCTGCTTCCGCAAGAGCCATCTGAGCTCCGCCGCCAATGCCGCCACAGATTAACACTTCTGCACTTAATGCATTTAATACACCAGCAAGGGCTCCATGGCCGCTTCCATTTGTATCAACAATGATAGATGTGATGATTTTACCTTCTTCATCGATCTCATAAACTTTAAAATATTCTGTGTGTCCAAAATGCTGGAAAATCTGTCCGCTGTCATAATCATATGTTACTGCAATTCTCATGGTCATATCTCCTTTTTCTTTGCCATATCGGCGATAGTACTGCTGTTTATAACAAGTATCAAATCCACAGGCTGTATCCCGTCCCTGGCACAACCGAAACCGGCCTCCCTCTATCTTAAGAGAACGCCCCTCTACCAATGCACAGGCAAGCTTTTTCCTCGCCGTATCATATATCTTCTGCACCGTTGTTCTGGCAACCTGCATCCATTCGCAGCATTGTTCCTGTGACATGCCTTCTTTGTCAATGAGACGAATGGCTTCATACTCGTCAATTGTCAAAATGACCGGCATCTTCTCTTCTTCCATTCCTGTAGGCACAAATTCCTGAACTTCCGGAAAATGACATACTCTTCTGCATTTCGTAGGTCGTGGCATATGAATTCCTCCTGTGTTTTCCTACTTCATATTATAAAGCATAAATGGCATATGTCAATAATCGTTTTTGACATATGCTATTTACTTTTTCTTTTATTTTTCCCCATTCTTGTATATAAAAAACTGGATATTAAAAAAAAATCGTGCTAAAATTATAAATTAGAAGAAAATGCATCTTTAAAAAAGGAGGAATTCTTACAATGAAAAAGACTGTACAGGATGTTATGAACCTGATTCAGGAACATGACATCAAAATGGTAGATTTTAAAATGGTAGACATTAACGGACAGTTCCGTCATGTTACTATCCCTGCAAAACATTTTAGTGAAACTACAATGCAAAACGGTATCGGTTTCGATGCTTCCAACTACGGATACGCAGTTGTTGAAAAGAGTGATATGGTATTCATCCCTGATCCTGATACAGCATGTATCGATCCTTTCTGTTCCATCCCTACTCTGTCCATGACAGGTAACGCTATGATCATCGATAACCCTGAAAACAGACCACTGGCTCAGTATCCTCGTAATATCGTTCTTGCAGCAGAAAAATACATGCAGGATTCCGGCATTGCTGATACAATGCTCATTCTTCCTGAATTTGAATTCTATCTTTTCGATAATGTTGGCTGGAAAGTTGCTCCTCAGAACATTGGTATGTCCATCGATGCCAATGAAGCTCACTGGAACAGTGATGTAGAAGGCATGGGACGTATCATTCCAAAACAGAAAGCATACCACGTTGCCAAACCTTTCGACTCCAGTTATGAAGCAAGAAGTGAGATGTGTCTCCTTTTAGAAGAGATGGGTATCACAGTAAAATACCACCATCCTGAAGTTGGCGGTGCAGGCCAGTTCGAAATCGAGCCACAGCTTGGTCAGATGTCCAAGATGGCAGACGCTTCTATGATGATCAAATATATTATCCACAACACAGCGATGAAATACGGCAAGACAGCTACTTTCATGCCAAAGCCTGTATACGGCGAAGCAGGTAGCGGTATGCACGTTCATATGCTTCTCTTAAAAGACGGCGAACCAATCTTCTCCGATGACAACGGTTACTCCAACTTAAGTGAAACAGCTCATTACTTCATGGGCGGTCTCTTAAAACACATCGCATCCCTTTGCGCAATCACAAATCCAAGTACAAACTCCTTCAAGCGTCTTGTACCTGGCTTCGAAGCGCCGGTAACTGTCGGTTACGCAACATCCAACAGAAGTGCGGTTATCCGTATCCCTGCATATGCAAAAACACCAAATTTACGCCGTTTCGAAATCCGTAACCCGGATGCAACATGTAACCCATACTTCTGCTATGCAGCTCTCTTAATGGCTGGTATCGACGGTATCAAGAACAAGATTGACCCACATGCAAACGGCTGGGGACCATACGACGTAAACCTTTACACACTTCCGGAAGAAGAAAAAGCCAAGTTAAAAGGTCTTCCAACCCGCTTAGAAGATGCTCTCGATGCATTAGAAGCTGATCACGATTACCTTACAGCTGGCGGCGTATTCCCAGAAGAACTGATCAAGAACTTCATCAAGACAAAACGTGAAGAATGCAGCCAGATGGCAGCAATCCCTCACCCAGCAGAATTCGACCGTTACTACAACCTGTAATCGAATTCATAAACTTAGATGTGGCTCCCAGGCGCCTTGCTTGCGGAGCCCTTTTTTTTGCGACGGGCAACATTTTTGGTATTTCTAACAACGCCGGTAACGGTATGTTTATTTGACTGTTTGTTCGAAAACTCGCTGCGAAGTGTATCCTAAGGAACATTCTGCTTGTTTCTTTTGAAGCTTTTTGTAGAATTTCAAAAACAGGCAGTGGAAAAATTGCCGGACAGGAAGAGTGTTTGAAGAACAGATTCTCGGTTTCTTTGAAAAGTCACAATGAAAACTTTGAAAAAGTTTTCATGAAACACATAAAAGGAGCGAACCAAAGCATTTTATATTTTGGTTCGCTCCTTTTTGTGTTTATGACATCCGTCCTATGGACGGATTGTGACTTTTTATTTTATCTACACTGAATCTGTTCTGAGTTTTCTTCCGTCCGGCAAATAAAATCTTCCACGCCTGTTTTTCTGAAATTCCTTAAAAAGCTTCACGAAACAATAGAATGTTCTTTTATGAGAAACGAAGCTCAAACACTCGAACAAACAGTCACTTTTACCGTTCTCCGGCTTTGATAAATACATCAAAAATGTTGCAATAGCCGCATACATAAAAAAGGGCTCCGCAAGCCGGAAGCCTGGGAGCCGCTTTTTATTTTGAATGTATTAGATACCAAAGTAATCTTTTGCGGATTCGAAAAGATGTAATTCGTAGTTGCCTGGTACGTTTTTGTAGAGGCCGTTGCCGATACGTTCGGAGTGACCCATCTTACCAAGAACACGTCCATCTGGAGATGTAATACCTTCAATCGCCCATACGGAACCGTTAGGGTTGAAGTCTACATCCATAGTTGGAGCGCCGTTTAAATCAACATACTGAGTTGCAATCTGTCCGTTTTCTGCAAGTTTCTTAAGGAGTGCTTCATCACAGAGGAAACGTCCTTCACCGTGAGAGATAGGAACTGTCACGATATCTCCTGTGTTTACTTTCTGTAACCATGGAGATTTGTTGGAAGCTACACGTGTGTGAACGATCTTGGACTGATGGCGTCCGATTACGTTGTAACTTAATGTTGGACATGTGTCATCTGTATCGATGATTTCACCGTAAGGAACTAAACCAAGTTTGATTAATGCCTGGAAACCGTTACAGATACCGAGCATTAAACCATCACGGTTCTTAAGAAGATCCATCGTTGCTTCGCGGACTGCTGGGTTTCTAAAGAATGCTGTGATGAATTTGCCGGATCCGTCTGGTTCGTCACCGCCGGAGAATCCGCCAGGAACAAAGATGATCTGGCTCTTCTTAATTTCTTCTGCGATACGTTCTACGGATTCCGCTACACCCTGAGCGCTCTGGTTGTTGATTACCATGATTTCAGGTTCCAAACCGGCTCTCTTTGCTGCACGTGCACTGTCGTACTCACAGTTTGTACCTGGGAATACAGGGATTAAGATCTTAGGTTTCGCTACACCGATCTTAGGTGCTACACAGTTTCCTGCTATATGAGTGAGCACAGGAACTTCGCCTGCAGATTTTGTTCTGTTAGGATATACTTTTTCAAGTACGCCTTCGTTAAGGGCAAGAAGTTCTTCGATGGATGCGCTGTCATCGCCGATTGTGATCACTGGTTCTTCTGTTGTCACACCAATTAAGAGAGCTGCATCTGTATCTTCTGTAAGTTCTGCTACGATGCCTGCCGGAATTAATGTATCCCATAATACGTCTGTTCCAGCTGCTGCAAAACCGATTTCATTACCAAAGGACATGTTCATTACTGCTTCTGCAAGACCGTTTTCTACAGCCCAGGCTGCAGCTACTTTGCCTTCTTTGTGAAGTGCATAGAATGTTTCCCATGCCGCCTTCTTGGAATCTGCATCTGTACCCGCGAATAAGTATACAGGATGTCCTGCTTCCTTAAATTCAGGAGATAATACTTCGTCTGCTTTTAATGGAGCAATTGCAAAGGAAATCAGTGTTGGAGGAACGTCCATATCAAGGAAGGATCCGGACATGGAGTCTTTACCACCGATTGCTGCTGCGCCAAGTTCAAGCTGAGCATCCAGACCGCCGAGTAATGCGGAGAATGGTTTGCCCCAGCGCTGTGGTTCCTGACGAAGTTTTTCGAAGAATTCCTGGAATGTTAAATATGCTAATTTATAGTCTGCACCTGCGGCTACTAATTTGGCCATAGATGTGTAAACTGCGTTGTAAGATCCTGTATATGGATCTAATGTGGACTGGTCTGGGTCAAAGCCCCATGCCATAACACTTGCCTGGTCTGTTTCCTGTCCCGGAAGAGTTGGGAATAAGGCTGCCATAGCCTGTGTTTTTGTTCGCTGTGTCTTGCCGCCAAATGGCATTAAGATGGAACCGGCACCGATAGTAGAGTCGAATCTTTCGATCAGGCCTCTCTGGGAACCTGCTTTTAAGCTTGCTGCAAGCTCGCGTAAGTTACCAACTTTTGTTTCTTTAAATGGTGTACGGTCTTTTACTGCCACTTCTACGTTAGAGTGTTTTACAGCACCGTTTGTATTTAAGAATTTACGGCTTAAGTCTGCGATTTTTACACCGTTCCAGTGCATTACCATACGTGCTTCTTCTGTAACAACAGCTACACGGTATGCTTCTAAGTTTTCTTTTTCCGCTGCAGCGATAAATGCATCCACATCTTTTTCTTCTACTACTACAGCCATACGTTCCTGAGATTCGGAAATTGCTATTTCAGTTCCATCAAGACCGTCGTATTTTTTACGTACTGCATCTAAGTTAATTACTAAACCGTCTGCAAGTTCACCGATTGCTACAGATACGCCGCCTGCACCAAAGTCGTTACAGCGTTTGATTAAACGTGTTACGGAAGGATCACGGAATAATCTCTGAATCTTACGTTCTTCCGGAGCGTTACCCTTCTGAACTTCAGATGCCATTGTAGCTAAGGATTTCATGTTGTGGCTCTTTGAAGAACCTGTTGCACCGCCGATACCGTCACGGCCTGTACGTCCGCCTAATAATACGATTACATCGCCTGCTTCAGGACGTTCACGGCGTACATTGTATGCAGGAGCTGCTGCAACTACAACACCACATTCCATACGTTTTGCAATATATCCATCATGATAAATTTCGGATACATGGCCCGTTGCAAGACCAATCTGGTTACCATAGGAAGAGTAACCTGCTGCTGCAGTCTGGCAGATCTTACGCTGTGGAAGCTTGCCAGGAGTTGTATCTTTTAAGGATACACGAGGATCTGCACCACCAGTTACACGCATTGCCTGGTGTACGTATGCACGGCCTGATAATGGGTCACGAATACATCCGCCGATACATGTTGCTGCACCACCGAATGGTTCGATTTCTGTTGGATGGTTATGTGTTTCGTTTTTGAACATTAAAAGCCAATCCTGTTCTTCTCCGTCTACTGTAGCAGTCACTTTGATAGAACAAGCATTGATTTCTTCACTTTCATCGATTTCAGGAAGTAATCCGCGTTTTTTCAGTGTTTTTGTTCCGATTGTAGCAATATCCATAAGAGTCTGTGGACGGGCTGCTGCTTTTTCTTCACCGTATACCTCTACACGTGCTGCAAGATATCTTTCATAAGCAGCTGCAATCTCAGGATCTTCAATCTTCACATTATCAATATGAGTAGAGAATGTAGTATGACGGCAGTGGTCAGACCAGTATGTGTCTACGACACGGATTTCTGTGATGGTTGGATCTCTCTGCTCATCATCACGGAAGTAAGCCTGGAGGAATTTCAGGTCATCTAAATCCATTGCGAGACCAAGTTTATCTAATAATTCAGCAAGCGCTGCTTCATCCATAGCGACGAAACCTTCTACAGTTTCTACCATAGTTGGAATTTCATATTCTACACGTAATGTGTCAGCAAGCTCTAAAGATGCTTCACGGCATTCTACCGGGTTGATTACGTATGCTTTGATTTTGTTCACATCTTCTTCTGTTACATTACCGGAAAGAAGATATACTACTGCAGTACGAACTAAAGGACGTTCGCCCTGTGTCATAAGCTGAATACACTGGCTTGCAGAGTCTGCACGCTGATCGAACTGGCCTGGAAGAGCTTCTACTGCAAATACAGTAAAGTCACCTTCCGGACATTCTGTATAAGTATCGTCTACCTGAGGTTCGGAGAAAACAGTCTGTACTGCTCTTTCGAATACGTCCTCTTCTAAACCTTCTACATCATATCTGTTAATCAGTCTTAAATCTGTTAATTCGGAAATGCCGAGCAAAGTACGCAGTTCGTTAAGCTTACCTGCTGCTTCTAAACGAAGAGCCGGTTTCTTTTCTACATATATTCTTCGTACCATGTTAAACCTCCATTATTCAAGGATAATTTTATCTTCGCCTTCGATGATTTCACCGATTACGTATGCATCACAGCCTTCTGCTTTGAATACTTCCATTGCTTTGTCAGCTGTTTCTTTTGTTACGATCACTGCCATGCCTACGCCCATGTTGTATGTGTTGTACATATCTCTTTCTGGGATATCGCCAACTTTCTGAAGTAAGTTAAAGATTGGAGATACTTTGATTGCAGATTTGTCAATCTTAGCGCAGAGTCCGTCAGGGATACAGCGTGGAATATTTTCATAAAAACCGCCGCCTGTAATATGGCTGATGCCGTGGATTTCTGCTGCTTCGATTGCTGCAAGTACAGGTTTTACATAGATAATTGTTGGAGTAAGAAGTGCTTCCCCAAGTGTTGTTCCTAATTCATCATAGTATTGGTTAAGGTCAGCATTTTCTACATCGAATACCTTTCTTACAAGAGAATATCCGTTGGAATGGCATCCGCTGGATGGTAATGCGATTACAACATCGCCGGCTGTCATTCTTGCAGGATCAAGAACTTTTTCTTTGTCTACGATACCTACTGCAAAACCAGCTAAATCGTAATCGTCTGCTTCCATTGTGCCTGGATGTTCTGCTGTTTCGCCGCCGATTAATGCGCAGCCGGACTGTACACAGCCTTCTGCCACACCGGATACTAATGTTGCAACTTTTTCAGGGTCGTTTTTACCGATTGCAATATAGTCAAGGAATGCGATTGGTTTTGCACCACAGCATACGATATCATTTACACACATAGCTACACAGTCAATACCTACTGTATCATGTTTGTCCATGAGCTGGGCAAGACGCTGTTTTGTTCCAACGCCGTCTGTACCCATAACAAGTGTAGGTGTTATCATGCCTGCAACGTCAGGTGTGAAAAGACCGCCGAATCCGCCGATGTCAGATACAACACCCGGAATCATTGTTCTTGCTACATGTTTTTTCATAAGGCGTACGCCTTCATAACCTGCTTCAATATTTACGCCGGCTGCAGCGTAAGATGCAGAATGTGATTTACTCATAATAATATAGTCCTTTCCAGTCGATCTAAATGACCGATTTGTTTCTCTTTTCGTTTACATAAACTTTTCTCATAATATGGCAGAACAGGATGCCCTGTTTTTATCAAACAGAGCGTCCTGTTGTTCACCTAATTACAATTTATTCAAGTCCCGCTCACGAGATTTGATGCCTGAAGAGGCGGGATTCCTATCCCATCTGATACAAAGGGCTTCTTATGCGAAGAATAATTCAGAAAGTGTCATTGGATCGATATATTCGCCGTCTTTGTATACACGCATGTTACCGGAAGCGATTTCGTCGATGAGCATTACGTTGCCGTCTGCATCATAACCATATTCGAATTTAATATCGTAAAGAACCATGCCTTTTTCTTTTAAGTCATCAGCAACGATCTGTGTGATCTTCTGTGTCATATCTTTCATATCGTCATACTGAGCTTCTGTCATAACACCAAGAGCTGCAAGAGCATCTTTTGTTACAAGTGGATCGCCTAATGCGTCGTTTTTGAATGTTGTTTCAACGTATGCAGGAAGATCTGCACCGGATTCGATGTACTGGCCGTAACGACGGATGAAGCTTCCTACTGCTTTATGACGGCAGATAACTTCAAGACCCTGACCGAATACTTTTGCAGGAAGAACTTCCATAGTTGTATCTGCAAGGTTTGCATTTACATAGTGTGTACGGATGCCTGCTGCATTGATTTTTTCGAAGTAGTAGATGGACATACGAAGGTTAACATCGCCAACACCTTCAATTGTTAAACCAACTGCGTTTTCACCTGGATCAAATACGCCGTCTTTTCCTGTACAGTCATCTTTGAATTTTAAAAGGTAGTTTCCGTTTTCTAATGCAAATACGTCTTTAGTTTTTCCTGTGTAAACGAGTTTCTTTTCCATAATCATTATCTCCTTTAATTCTTAAAATTAATTGGTTTCTTTGCTTTCTTAAAAAATGAATTGTAATCTATATAAAATTTCCTTTTGGGAAAGAAATTTTACTTCGTTATTTGCTCAACTTATTTGTTTAACGTTTACCTTTGTCGTAGATTTCTCCTAATGCTTTTGGTGCATCGTTATGTTTGGAGAAGAATACAAGAAGCAGTAATGTGAGTACATAAGGTAAGATCATAACCAGGTCGGAATAGCTGCTTGGCATTCCGAGAGTCTGTACAAGCTGATATCCGCCGGACTTGGCAAAGCCGAATAAAAGGCAGGCTGCCAGAGTAGGAACAATCTTCCAGTTACCAAAAATAAGGGCAGCAATGGAAAGATAACCATAACCTACATAAATCGCGGAGGAGTAGTTAGCAGAGATGGAATATGCAAAACACATACCTGCAAGGCCGGACAATGCACCGGATACCATAACTGCTGTGAATCGGATCTTACCAACATCGATACCTGCTGCATCTACCGCATGAGGATTGTCACCGCAGGCACGAAGGTGTAAACCATATTTTGTTTTATAAAGTACATACCATGCAATTACAGCAACTACCACGATGATCAGTTCAAATGGATAGATATCCTTAAACACTGCACCGAGAACCGGAATAGAAGAAAGTCCCGGAATCGTCCATCTTGCGGAAACGCCAAGAACGAACTTGTCAGATGGAGCTGCAAATACAACACGGTTGATTACTTTTGTTAAAAATGCAGTAAGAGCCATGGCAAGGATGTTGATTACAACACCGCTGATTACCTGATTGGCTTTGAATTTTACACAGAGAAGAGCGTGTAACATGGCATATAGCATACCACCGATCATTGCAAAAAGCATGGCTGCATAGTAAGGAATCTGGGAATCAGCACCCATGGTCTGCATAAGAAGAACTGCAACCAATGCACCGATAAATGCACCGGCACCCTGAAGACCTTCAAGAGCAAGGTTTGTAATACCGCTTCGTTCACTGTAAATACCGCCGATGGCCATGATGAACAGAGGTAATGCAAAGGATAAACCGTCAATAATCACTTTATCTAACATTATTTTGTACCCTCCATTCCTTTATTTTTTTCGATTTCATCGATTCTGTCTTTTGCTCTTTTTACTTTATACTGGATAAATGCACCGCAGGCACTGAATAAGAGAATCAGACCTGTGATTACGGATGCGATTTCCGCATCTAATCCAGCAGTAGAGCTCATGTAAGTACTTCCTTTTCCCATAACAGAGATGAGGAAAGAGGAGAATAAAATTCCAATTGGATTGGAGTTACCAAGAAGAGAAACGGCGATAGAGTCAAAACCTGTTGCCGCAAGCACTTTTGGCTGAATGGAGCAGAAGTATCCAAGATAGTAAGTTGCACCGGCAAGACCGGATAATGCACCGGAAATCAACATGGCAAGAATCATGTTCTTACCTACGTTAATACCTGCGTACTGGGCAGCTTTACGATTGGAACCTACTGCTTTTAATTCGTAACCGAAGGTTGTTTTGTTAAATACAAACTGAATTACGAATGCCATGATGACTGCAAGAATAATTCCAAGGGGAATGTCAAATTTGAATCCTCCGATTGGAGTATTCATAAGGGTAAGTCTTGCTGCATCACTTACGTTTGTAGACTGTCTGGATACAGGGTCCACGTATCTTGTATTAATGAAGAAGGCAACCACGTACTGAATAATGTAGTTCAGCATAATGGAAGATACTACTTCGTTAATATTGAACTGATATTTGAGCCAGCCGATGAGTGCTCCTACCAGACCTCCTACTACGATGGCGATAAGGATAACAAGCGGTTTGGCAATAGCTGCAGGTAATGTGCTGTATCCTACTGTAATAGAAGCAATAAAACCTGCTGCTAACATCTGGCCGGAGATACCGATGTTAAAAAGACCTGCTTTTAAAGCTACCGCAACAGCTAAGGCAGCAAAAATCATCGGTGTCCAGTAGTTCATGAAACTGAAGAAATCAGTGAGCATACTCTTACCGCCGGCATATTTAATCTTTGGTAAGATACCGGAACCCTGAAGAAGGTTCATATAAGCGGAGAGTGGATTCTTGCCCAGGACTGCAATCACAACAGCACCTACAATCAAACTTAAAATGATTGCAAATACAGGGATGGTGAATTTCTGATATTTTTCATTGCCAAGGATTTTTACAAAAAACCTGGATACAGGATTTACTTTCTGTTTCATCTTACTCTGTCACCCCCATCATGAACTGGCCGACTTCTTCCACTGTGAGAGATTTGGCGTCGGCTGTTTTTAAAATCTCACCGTTATAGATTACAGCGATGGTATCTGCAAGACCCATAACTTCATCTAATTCTAAGGAGATTAAAAGGATGGCTTTTCCTTTATCTCTCTCTGCAATAATCTGGTTATGAATATTCTCGATGGCACCGATATCGAGACCACGGGTCGGCTGTACGAAGATGATCAGGCTGGAATCCTGTTCTACTTCTCTGGCAATGATGGCTTTTTGCTGGTTACCGCCGCTCATGGAACGAACAATTGTCTTGTTTCCCTGACCGCTTCGGATATCATACTCTTCAATCAGTCTCTCACCGAATTTATCAAATTCTGCGTGATTGATAATACCATTCTTTGCAAATGGCGCCTGATTATAATTCTTAAGTGCAAGGTTGTCACTTAATGTAAAATCAAGAACAAGTCCGTATGTCTGACGGTCTTCCGGAATATAGGAAAAACCTTCTAAAATACGCTTACGGATAGAGTAGTTAGTAATATCCTTGCCGTTTAACATAATCTTTCCGGATGCTGCCGGAAGAAGGCCTGCGATGGCATCGGCAATCTCAACCTGTCCATTGCCGGATACACCGGCGATGGCAAGAATTTCTCCTCCCCTTACAGAAAGAGAAGCATTCTTTACTACTTCGAATTTATTGTCATCTTTTACAGTAAGGTTCTCTACAGAGAGAACAACATCACCATAGTTTGGTTCGGACTTTTCTCTTTCAAAATTAACTTCACGGCCTACCATCTTATTGGCCATCTCTTTGGTAGAAGTTGTCTTAACATCTAAAATGTCAATTAATTTTCCTCTATTCAGAATCGCACAACGATCCGCTACCTTTTTAATCTCTTCTAACTTATGAGTAATCAGGATAATGGTCTTACCTGCTTCTTTTAATCCTCGGATAATTTCAAGTAAGAACTCAATCTCCTGCGGAGTCAGTACAGCTGTCGGTTCATCAAAAATCAGAATCTCTGCTTCACGATAAAGCATCTTCAAAATCTCAACTCGCTGCTGGGTGGATACAGGGATATCCTGAATCAGCTTAGTTGGATCTACTTCTAATCCATATTCCTTAGAAAGTGCTGCAATCTTCTCATTGGCAGACTTAATATCTACATATGGGAAAATGCCTAAGAATTTCTTCATCGGCTCAATACCCATAATAATGTTCTCTGCAATTGTATAATTAGATACCAGTTTGAAATGCTGGTGTACCATACCGATGTTCAAATCTGTCGCATAGTTTGGAGAAGAGATTACTTCTTTTTTACCTCTTACGTAAATCTCTCCTTCATCCGGTTCATACATACCGAATAACATACTCATTAATGTGGATTTGCCCGCCCCGTTTTCTCCGAGCAGAGCATAGATTTCCCCTTTTTTAATCTGAATCGTTACATTGTCATTGGCAACGATACCAGGGAAACGCTTGGTGATATTCTTCATCTCGACAATATATTCTGACATGAGTACCTCCCTGACCCTCTTGCTTATACTCTGGAGAATCAAATACCTGAATCCGTCTGGGGAATTCCTTTTCTTTCTCCGGAATAATCTGTTCCTAGAACACCATTTGGTCCTCCATACTATAAGCAAGGAAAGGAAGGAAAGCAGGCAGCTTCCCTTCCGGATTCCATTTAAAATTATCAGATTCCATTTTATAATTATCAGTCAAACAATCTGAAAATTATGCTTCTCTTCTTACAAACCTGTGAAAGCGTCTGGTGTAAGACCGTTGAAGTTAGCTGCTGGAACAACTTCACCGGATTTTACTTTTGCGAAAGCTTCTTCTACTTTTGCAAGTGTTTCAGCGGACATCTGATGTCTGCCTTCTGTTCCTACATAACCTGTAGAATCTGTGTCAGCACCAAGAAGGTAGTTGCCGCCTTTGAATGTGCCGTCGTTGATAGCCTGAAGCTGTTTTTCAACGTTCATATCCATGATCTTTAAGCCGGATGTAAGGATGATATTCTTGTCACCGTTTACACCGTCATCGAACTGGTCAACGTCACAACCGATGCAGAATACATCTGTTGCTTCTTTCGCTGCTGTGAATACACCGTTACCGGATGCACCAGCTGCTACGAAGATAATATCAACGCCTTCGCCGATAAGAGCTTCACCAACAACTTTACCTGTAGCTTCATCAGAGAAGTTACCAACGTAGTTACCGCCAACGTTAGCGCCTGTTACGTCTGTTCCTGCATAAGAAGCAAGTTCCACAACTTCTGCTGTTGCTCCGTAGTATTTGTTAGCAAATGCAACACCGGATTCGAAACCGTACTGGTAGTTTACGTTAGATGGGTATGCAATACCGTTAACAACCGCAACTTTTCCTGTCTTTGTTTCAAGAGCTGCTGCGATACCTGCTGCAAAACCACTTTCCTGTTCTTTGAAAGTCATAGCGTAGATGTTTTCTACTTCTACTTCTGCGCCGTCTGCATCAGATGGGTTGGAGTCTACAAGAATAAAGCTTACATCAGGGTTTTCCTGGGCAAGTGTTGCAATGCCAGCGAACTGGAATCCACAGCATACGATTGCATCGTAGTCTGCCACGATATCAGCTACAGCCTGAACTGCTGCTGCAACGTCGCCTGTTTCTTCTCTAACAGGTGTAACTGTTGCGCCTGGGTTTGCATCGATGAATGCAAGGATACCGTTATAGTTGTTTTCATTGAAAGATCCATCATCTACACCGGATGGGGAACTTACGATAGCGATTTTTAAGCCTGTTGCTTCGTCACCGCCCTGTGGAGCATCAGCGTTTCCGCCGCCGCAACCAACAAGTAAAGATGCTGTCATTACAAGACAAAGCATAGCTGCTACAAATTTTTTCATAGCGTGTTTCCTCCTTAGAAATAAAACAAAAAATACATATAAGGTGTCATCAAAAGATACTCCACCCTATAAACCATAATAATTATACTGGATAATGTCCATTTTTACAATACATCTTTTTACAGATTTCGAGATTGGTTTTAAAATAACTGTCTCCTTTTTTGACATTAATACAACAAAACTCCAAGAATCGCTGAAATAATAATTAGCAGGATAGGAGAAAGTTTCTTTTTATTCAACTTTTTATATGCAAACATGCTTCCAAATAAAGCGGCTGTAATAATCATGGCCTTGCCATCAACCACGGTGCTGCTGCCATTTGAGAAAATAATCATGTTTTTGAGAATCATATATACACCTGTGGCAAGGACAATTCCGATGACGCAGGGTTTCATTCCTCTTAAAACTGCCTGCACATATTTATTCTTCAGTACATTTTTCAGAGCTGCCATAACAAGAAGTATAATAAGGAAGGAAGGCAATACTACTGCACTTGTGGCTAAGAGAGCGCCGAAAAGTCCTGCCTGACTGCTTCCCACGTAGGTAGCCAGATTGACCATAATCGGTCCCGGGGTACTTTCACTGACTGCAATCATGTAAGTAAGAGCTTCATCTGTCAGCCACCCATAAGAAAGAACTACATCCCTGATCAATGGAATAGCACCATATGCGCCGCCAAAGGCAAAACATCCAACTTTTAAAAATCCTAAAAACAAATCAAGGTAAATCATTTAGACGCCTCCTTTCCAGGTTTGGGACCGTCCGGTGCACCTTTCATAATAAAAATGGAAAGACTTACTGCTGCCGCTACTAACATAAGGCTGATGGAAGAAAATTTTAAAGAAAACAGGTTGATCATCAACATAATCACAGCAGAACAGATCATAATGATTCTTGGAAGAATCTTTTTATGCATCTTCTTTATCATGGTAACCGCTGCATCAAGAATTAATACACCCACTGCCACTTTGACTCCTTTAAATGCATGAGCAATGAAGGTAATCTCTAAAAAATTGTCTAAAAACATGGAAATCAGGAAGATTACGAGGAAGGATGGAAGCACCATTCCTATGGTCGCAATAAGGGAACCCATAAATCCGGCCTGTTTAAATCCCACAAATGTGGCACAGTTAATGGCAATAGGACCAGGCGTAGACTCTGCAATTACAGTTACATTCATCATCTCATCGTGAGTGATCCATTTTTTTCTTTCTACACAGTTATTCTCAATCATAGCAATCATGGCATATCCACCCCCAAAGGTAAATAAGCCGATTTTGGCAAATGTGAGAAATAATTCTAATAGTATGTTCATTCTGCTTCCTCCTTTTGGTGTTTCCAGCTTTCCTTTTAATCTTTACAATTCTTCTTTTGCTGTTTACAGTTTTACTTTTAATCTTTACAATTCTTCTTTTGCTGTTTACAACGTTCCTTATCATTGGAATTTATTCTCTGCAAAGGTTCTTTTCTGAACTCGCACTGACAGGTAGCCATATCTCTGTCTACTGTTTCCGACTGATGTTTCATAGACCTAAAACACGCATTCATAAAATCAACTGCTTCCTGTTTCGGCAGGTAGTGAGTGTGATATCCGTATTTTTCACCATAGACCATATCTGCTTCTCTTAAAATCTTCATATGCTGAGAAACAGCAGATTCCGTGATGCCAAGTTTTTTGGAAAGGGAACGGACACAGTGCTTTCGTTCCAGAAGAGATTGATATATCTTAAGCCGGGTTGGGTCGCCTAAAGCTTTTAGCATGACTGTCAGTTCCATGGTGGTGCTCCTTACTTTTGATTTAGTGTTTACTTAATTAGTTAGGGATATTGTAACATTTTAGGTGAGGAAGTCAATAGTCTGTGGATTTTCTGATTGATATATATGAATGGTTCCTACCGGCACGGCGCTTAACTCTTTATCTTGTTCCCTTTCTCTGCTTTGAGCATGGCAAGATTGAGTTTTTGATGGTTTGACTTGCTTGCTTTGTTCCCTGGCTCTGCTTTGGAGCATGGCAGGATTGAAATTCTTGCCCCTTGCCATGCTTATCTAGAACCTCAGCCTTCCCTGGAGCATGGCAAAAGCCTAAAACTACTATCCTGCCATGCCAAAGAGCTGAATTCATACAAACACCCGGGAAAACAATTTGTTTTCCCGGGTGCATATTATTTAATCACGATATTTAAGAATTTTCCAGAGTAATTTACAATTATTACCAATTTTCTATTCCCATTCAATAATAGATAGTGTATTTCTAAGCATTTTTAGTGTTTTTAAGACTAGTTTTCGTCCATTTTATCCGTTTTATCTTAATATATACGACTCTCTCGTGAGAATTTAAACATCTTTTCAGTATCAATTCGAAAAAATATTCAGGTTGTTTTTGCTCTGTTTCTTCTTATTTAATACTACCACAATATGTAATACCATTCAAGCTACTTCTTTCTTTTTAATAAGTCGCCCGGCTCACAATCCAGGCACTTACATAAAACATCCAAGGTCTGAAGATCTATTCTGGTAACCTTGTCGTGGTATAGATTTGACAATGTGCTTCTTGAAAGTCCTGTTTCATCTGCCACCATCTGAATGTTTTTTCTTCTATCCCCCATAATTGTTGAAAGTTTAATCTCTATCACCTTGATTCCCCCTCTCTTTCTATATATTAATTCTAATCTATTTTGTATTAGATGTCAAACATTATATATTAGAAATCGTACATATTTTTTTATTTTTTCTATTGACATTGGAGTGGCGTATGATACATTGAATACACAACACAGAACAAATGTTTGGTATTGCATACAAAAAAATGGGAGGAATATATCATGGCAGAAATGTTAAAAAATCAGAGATTTGGAGTTGAAGTAGAATTTACAGGGATTACAAGAGAAATTGCAGCAAAGGTTGTTGCCGAAGTTCTTGGTACAACAAGAATTGCTGGTCCTGCTAGAGATGCTTATTACACACGAACAATTATCGATAACAGAAACCGTAAATGGAAAGTAATGAGAGATTCCTCTATTGACCCGGAACGCACCGGAGGATTATATGGAAATCTTGATGAATTCAGAGTCGAATTCGTTACACCGCCTTTACACTATGAAGATATCGATACATTACAGACAATCATCCGTAAATTTAGAGAAGTCGGTGGTAAAGCAAATTCCAGCTGTGGCATCCACATTCATGTAGATGGATCGAATCATACGCCTCTTTCCTTGAGAAGACTGGTAAACTTCATGGCATACAGACAGGATATTATTTACGAGGCGCTCAATATTGGTTCTAGAAAGAACAGATGGTGCAGACCAATCTCAAAAGAACTTTTATCAACAATGAAAAAAGAGAGAAACTTCACAAGCACAATTGCAGAACAGATTTGGTACAGTTCCGCCAATGATTCTTATGCTGGCGGAATCGACCATTCTCATTATAACCGCACAAGATACCACGCTTTGAATCTTCACAGCTACTTCAGCAAAGGCACTGTTGAATTTAGATTATTCAATAGCACACTCCATGCTGGAAAAATCAAAGCGTACATACAGTTCTGCCTTGCAGTGTCTGCATGGGCAATCGAATCTAATGACCGTGTGGTTTTCAAGAATGTAGATAATTATACTGCAGATAAAAAAGTCACTCTTATGCGAAGTATCTTAATCAACAGACTCGGCCTCAGCGGTGACGAATTCAAGACCTGCAGACTTCACATGATGAAAAAATTGAAAGAAAATGCTACTCCAGTAGCGGCATAAGGGAGGATATGCTACATGAATATTAGAAAGAAATTGTACATCGCATATGGAAGTAATTTGAATATGAGACAGATGAAGAAACGATGTCCGGATGCTCGACTGTTATATGTCGGAGAGCTTAGGAACTGGGGACTGGTCTTTCGTGGGAGCCATACTGGCTCTTACGCCACCATCTATAGAAAGAAAGGGAGCATCGTGCCTGTAGGAGTGTGGGAAATCAGCGGTAAGGATGAGAAAAACCTTGATAGATATGAAGGATACCCGACCTTTTATCACAAGCAGAATGTCTTTGTGACGCTTCAGGACGGTTCTCGCACAAAAGGAATGGTCTATATAATGAGAAAAGATGCTCTCCCGGGGAGACCATCTGAGTTTTACGTGGATACTATCCGGCAAGGGTATATCGATACCGGACTTGATTTAGATTATCTGGATAAATTCCTATTCCAGAACTGGCAAGAAATGAGAAGAGGGATATTTTAATCCCTCTTTCTTTTTGGCATCGCGCGTGTTGCAGCACTGGCGGTGCCTTTCTTCGTTCCTTGCCGAGTATGAAGAATACTGGTCTCGTCATTCGGTACCCTTATGATCAATTCGTCCAACTCGCAGTCCAGAGCTTCGCAAATCAAATCAAGATGTTCGATGTTCACTCTTTCTACAAGTTCGTGGTACAACTCATTAATCGTATTGGGCCGAATTCCTGTTGCTCTTGCCAGATCAGCTTGGGTCCATCGCATTTCGCCAAGCTTTCTTGACAGTAAAATTTTTATCATTTGCCATTGCTCCTTCCATTAGAAAATACCATTTATTGGTATCTAATAATAGAATTTGTTAAAAAATAACGGATTTCGTTATATTCGACAAATGATTTCCAACAATAACTAGATTGCTTTTATATAAGCAGAATGTACAAAACCGTACACTTTTCCATCAATTCGGACATAATACCATCTGGATCCGTCTTTTGCATTGACTACATCGCAGACTTCTACTACTTCGCCCTTCTTGATGGATGGCACAGATTTGAGTTTTGCATTATTTGTTCCTGCCCATGTACGTACGTTCAGGCTGCTGGCTGTTACCTTTCCTTTGAACTGTACAGTCTTGGTAATCTTACCATCGTCTTTCAGTTCGTCCGGCTTACTCATCGCCAGCTTGGTAATATATACAGCTGATACAAAACCAAACTTGTCACCCTTGTCTCCAGAGATTTTTACAAAATACCATGGATCTCCATCTTTGTCTCTGACAGTAGCACATACTCCGACTTTTTTACCCTGTTTGATTACCGGATAAGAAACAAGCTTCTTATTCTCAGTTCCTGGCCAGCTTCGTACATTCAGTTCTGTCGCATTTACGGTACCTGTCCACATTACTTCTCTGTTCAGTTTTCCAATATCCTCCAGAACAGAACTGTAGGAAGGTGTCTGATCAGTTTCTTTCTCATAATCAGGAATTGCATATCCCCTGATATAGCCATTTCCTACAGAAATGACTCTGTCGGACACCGCCTGACCTCTGTTTCCCTCAATTACAGTAATCTGGCCATTCTTCACTTCTTCTACAACACCGATATGGTCAGCCCATCCATCGTTCGGCTGGGTTCCATCATTCCAATTATATACGATAATGTAGCCCGGCTTCGGAGTAATGGTTCCATCTTCTTCCCAAATGCCAAGTTCTTTGAAAATTTCGATGTGTCTTTCACAGGAACATTCTCTGCCAATAAGGTCGACCATGTCTGCTTTGATTGCGGCTGCTGAAACGGTAGTATCGCACCATTCATCATCATATTGTACTTTATAATTTCGTGGCAAAGGTTTTTTACTGTTGTACAGGTCAATGATGACTTTGTGCATCCCGTTCTTTTCACTGTATCCTCTCCAACCTCTCCATACGTCCAGATAGGACTGTGCTGTTCTTGCCATAAAATATACCTCCTTCAAACAAAAAACAGAGGAGAGCTGATTTCAGCCCTCCTCAATCGATTTCATTTATTCCCTTACTGAATTATTTACCTTCCCATCATCCAACAGATCCTTGACTCCTTTGAACCATTTATCAATAATTTTCTCCAGTGCTGTCTCTGTAAGGATAAGCTGAAGCCATTTCGGCAAGAGCAATCTCGCCTGTGATACAACCCATTTTAACTTCCGCTTTCCTTCTGCAGATCCATTATATTTATGTTCGGCGACACGAATGAGCTGATAAACATCATTTCTAATGCCTTCAAGACCTTTTTGCTTCAGATACTGGTAACCAATTACCAGAGTGACAACTAATAATACTACTACTGCCAACAATAAGATTGGCATTGGAATCTGCTTAAAAATTTCTAATAATTCCATGATTTTTCCTCCTTTATTCTACATTGTGTGCCTGTTTATTCAGATGCTTTTCCAGACGATTATACGCATCCGTAACAGGGCCATTACATCCTTTCTGTTTCAAGCCGTCCAGACATGCCAACATCGCATAGCTGATAACACATAGTTCTGCATTGATCTGTTTCATGTCTTCAGAATGCATATCTCTCAGCTGACGGATATCTTCCTTTTCCTCCTTTTTCAGCCGATCAATATCTTCTTTTTCTTTTTCCTGAAGCTTTTCGATGTCTACAGACTGCTTCCCTTGTTTCTGAAACCACAGGATTATTCCATATAGCGCACCGCAAAGAGCACCTAATGCTCCAAGCACAGCCGCTGCCTGAATGATGAACTGGACGACCATTTGTGTGTCTACGTACACCGTTTAACCTCCTTCCCTTGATATTTTCCATCAAAAAAAGAGCCATTTCTGGCTCTTAAGGAATCAACTTATAGTGAGGCTTTTCTTCTCCAAAAAGCCAATATCGAAGGTAATCGTCTACTATGACAGCAACTATTCCAAGTCCTACCCACAGCAGACTGAACGGAAGGCATATCTGGCCAAACAGGTTCAATGGCATATTACTGTAATCCCAGACATTCAGTCCCATCCAAAGATTAATGATGATGCCGGCAATAAGCTCTACTCCTGTGACCAGTGCAGCACAGATCATTCCCTGTTTCAACAACGACATATCATAATCGAATATCTCATTGATTGCTCCACAAATTAAAAAACAGACCCCACCGACAACTACCATTGTCCAGTGCGATCTGCCTCGAAAGAGCATTTCCAGCACAAAATAAATAAGTCCGCCAATTACAAAAAGGGCGAACATCTTAATAAACGATTTCAATTTCATCCACCTCCCGGAGAGTCTCCGCTGCTTGCACCTGCATCTCAATGGACTGCTGTTTCGATACAAGAGGTTTCACATATGCTTCGATTTCAATAATCAGCTGCACAAATTCTGCCTCTGTCCATACTTCGCATTCCTTGCCCGTTTCGTTCCAGGTGAGTTCGGCTTCCATGCCTGCGCCCTTTTTAACAAGGTAGGTCTGATAATTCATGGACATGAGCTGCTGTTTCTCGCTCGTAACCGCATAAGTGCCCGGAACTCCGTTATGAGCTGTTGATACAATAGGATTGGCCTCCAGATAAGAGGCGAGTACCGTCTTTGACAAAGTAATCTTTCGATTCTTCGCCCATGCAAGGGTCTCCTCATCCGTTTCCGGTTCTGGCTCAGGCTCTGGTTCAGGATTCTCCGGTGTCTGTCCAGCATCAAGAAGAGATTTGAGTGTAAGATAATCTGCTTCCTCCACTTCTTCAAGAATGATGGTACATTCTACTCTTTCCTGTACTTCTTCCGGGAACTCTGGCCATCCATCTACATGAAAGATACAAGCCCCATTCCGTTCAATAACGCCCTGGGCTTCGTTCTTCTTACATCGAAGGAACATCTTTGCCCTGTCGTCATAACGAACATACTGCAGGCCATCGTAAGCATCCACTACGTTTCCTTCATACAATGCCTTATAGAACATTTATCCTCCTTTCTGTTATGCATACTGCATCTGTCTGACAAGGTATTGAATATACCTCATCTTTGGTTTGATGCGGTTTTTTCGAAGTTTCTTTACTTTCAGAAGTTTCTTTGTTTCTTCCACACCAAACAAGTCTTTAATTAACAGGACAGTATTCTTTGCTGTGCCACATGCGTCAAAATTCAACGCATAAGAGAGCCAGCTCTGCAGGCTTCCTCTTAACTGTTCGAAGTTCATTTCTTTATTATCATACAGTCTCTTGAAAGCCTTTAGTTTCTGTCTCATCTTCGTCACACTACGTTTATAGATCTTCCGTACTACCTTTCCGGATTCCAGAAGATAAAATCTGCATTTCAACCATGTAAATCCATGGCTCAGCTTTACAATCTGAGTCTTCCTCATATTGATTTTTATGTCGAGAATCTGGCATATTTTCACGATTTCATCTAAACATTTCTGCAGATACTCTTTGTCATGATGAATGAGATATCCATCATCCATGTAACGTGCATAGCCCTTGATTCTCTGTTTTTCTTTTACATAATGGTCCAAAGGATTTGCAGATGCAACGGCGAGAGTCTGACTGATCTGGCTTCCCAGACCCATACCAACATTGCCAAATGAGCGCACAAAATGAAGGATAAGTCCCAATGTCCACTTATCCTGATATTGTTTGCGTAATAACCATTCAACAACCTTATGAGACACGTTATCGAAGAATTTTGTAAAATCGAACAGCAGGATATATCCTTCCTGTCCATGTTTTCTGTAATGATACTGCAAATGTCTTACCAATCTGCGAATGGCAAAATGATAGCCTCTCTTATCAAGGCTGGCTCCATTGTCATAAATGAACGTTTTGCTCATCAACGGAACCAGACTATAATCACAGAGGCATCTCTGGACAACTCTTTCCTTAATGGTAACACTGCTGATATGTCGATGTTTTCCTCTTTCATACAGATCAAATTCATAGAAACCATCTGATCTGAATGTCCCATTAAGAAGACTCTTCTTTGTCCGGTACAATGTAAGGGTAGCATTGTCAATGTACTTCTGAGTACTTGCCTTCCACTTAACCCCTTTTATGCACTTTCTGTAAGATTTGAAGAGATGGTCTGTAGTAAAGATTTTCTTAAAGTCTTGCATCTCTTTATCTTTTGCCTTATTGGCATCTCTTGCAGCTTTTCTTCTTTGATAACGAGCCTCTCTTCTTTCCTCGCTCGTCATAACTGCTCCTTAAAAACTTGCCCCGTACAGCATGATTCCCGATTTTCCGACTAGCTGCATAGGGTCACTGGGAATGAAACTGGAGATAATCAGGCAACTCCAGCCATGCAAGCAGCGTCCTCCCAGACCCATCGGAACGTATATTTACCCACTTTTCAGTAGGAAGGTCTTATCCTCCTTCTATCCTGTTTCTTATTTCCTCCCGCATGGGATTACTTTGTAGAAAGGACAGGATCCCACGCACACGCCATTAGAATTGTTAGCGTTATTAGTATTAGAATTGCCATTGTTATTGACCGCGCGAAAGGCGACAGAGCCGCCCGCATCCGCAGACCGCAGCCACCAGTACTAAAATCATACAGGATAAAACCAATTCATAGTGGAAGATTCTTATATCTCTTCCGGTCAGAATCTAACATTTTTTCAATCAATTTCATTTCATTGTCAATGAATGAACCCATTTCATCTAAATCGTGATCACTGAAATGATAAAATTCATGAGCGACTCCGATTTTGGAATCCAGAACATACAGTTCTGCTTTCGCAAGAAGAAACTGATCTCTCCGGAGCTGTGCTTCATGCTGATTCGTAGGATATATAGAATTTGCTCTCTTCACATGTTCGTATACCTTCCATGCTGATTGGGCAACTGGTTCAGAGACCGTCGCCGTATATCTTCCTTTCTTGGAATCTACACATGATTTGATTACACTTACGGCAAGCTGTCTTGCCGTATAAAGAAAGTCTACTTTTGACTCATTTCTATATCTCGATAATACGCTCATACACTGGCACCTCCGGAGAAAATAATATCACATTTCGATATTTTTTAACATCTTTTTTTACCCGCCGGCACAAGGCCGGCTTGATTATAAAGATATACAGATTATACTGAGAAGCCCACGCACACGCCATTAGAAATGTTAGCGTTACCAGGATTAGAATAGCCATTGTAATAGACCGCGCGAAAGGCGACAGAGCCGCCCGCA
>SVDY01000045.1 GCA_015057665.1 Lachnospiraceae bacterium
ATTATTGCTTCCGCAGCCATGCAGGTTCCTGCAACTTATGTTTTAAATAATTACAATATTACAGCAAGCAATATTACTTCTTCCATGGCTTACATGAAATTGGAAAAAGCCGGACAGATGATAGAAGGCATCGCAATCGGTGACGGACCTGTGGATGCAGCGTTTTTGGCAATTGAAAACATTTTAGGATGTCATTATGAACTGGATGATTTCCAGATTCGTTCCGTTACAGAAGGACGCGAAGCTATGGGTGAAACTGTTGTAAAATTACGCTCCGGCGGCAAATTATACTCTGGACGGGGTATTTCCACTGACATCGTTGGATCCAGTATTCAGGCGTACATCAGTGCAGTAAATAAAATTGTATATGAGGAGGTTGAAGCGTAATGAGACTTTCCTTTTCCACAAGAGGCTGGGCACATTTAAATTGGGAAGAATGGCTGGATGCCGGTGTAGATATGCGCTTTGAAGGCGTTGAAGTATATAACTTACCAAAATTTCCGGAATTAATGGAACGAAGCGGTCCATTTCATAAATACAATATGGCGGCAACGGTGCGCCAGTTAAGAGAAAAGAATCTGACCATTCCATGTTTTGATACATCCTGTGATCTTTCTTCCAATGAAGAAAACTTCGTACCTTCTCTTCGCGAGCTGATTCAGGTGGCAAAACAGATGCAGGTTCCTTATGTAACTGTAGTTGCTTTACATGACAATGAAGAACTTGTAAGAGCGAGACTTCAGGAATTAATCAAAGATGCAAAAAATGCAGACGTGACCATCTTAATTAAGACAAGCGGTATTTTCTCAGATACAGCACGTCTTCGTGGATTAATGGATGATTTTGCCTGCGACGAACTGGCTGCATTATGGGATATCCACCATCCATACCGTGATTATGACGAGAGTGCAGATACTACAATTAAGAATCTGGGTGCTTATGTAAAACATGTACATTTAAGAGATTCCGATGACAAAGATACTTATAACTTAATCGGGGAAGGAACTTTACCGGTTTCTGAAATGATGAGAGCTCTTTCTTCTATCGATTATGATGGATTTATCTCTCTTGAATGGAAGACAGAATGGATGGAAGACCTTCCTGACTATGAAGTTATCTTCCCTCATTTTGTAAACTACATGAGCCGTTTTGAAAAGACCCGCGGCAAGAAGAAAGTATTATATCCAAACCATAACGGTACAGGACAGTATGTATGGAAGAAGGATGAACTGATCAATCTTACATTTTCCCAGGTATTAGACCGAATGGTAGAAGAATTCCCGGATCAGTATGCTTTCAAATATACAACTCTTGATTATGTCCGTACTTACGAAGAGTTCCGTGAAGATGTTGACCAGTTTGCCAAAGCCCTTATCTCTATGGGTGTAAAGGCAGGGACAAAGGTATCTATCTGGGCAACCAATGTACCTGCCTGGTATATTACATTCTGGGCAGCCACCAAGGTCGGCGCTGTACTTGTTACAGTAAATACAGCTTATAAAAGGCATGAAGCAGATTATCTGTTCCGACAGTCTGATACCCATACTCTTGTTATGGTAGAATCCTGTCTGGATTCCAATTATAAAGAAATCATCAATGAAATCTGTCCTGAGATTGCAAAGAACAAACCGGGAGAACCCCTTCACTGCAAACGTCTTCCATTCCTTCGAAATGTTATTACCGTTGGTTTCAAACAGCCTGGCTGCCTTACATTTGAGGAAGCAATGGAGCGAGGCGACTTGGTTCCTCAGGAAGAATTAAACCGCATGGCAGCCCGTGTAAGACCGGATGACGTATGTAATATGCAGTACACATCTGGAACAACCGGTTTCCCTAAGGGTGTAATGCTTACTCACTATAACGTGGTTAACAATGGGAAATGTATCGGTGACCGTATGGGACTTTCCACTGCAGACCGTATGATGATCCAGGTTCCGATGTTCCACTGTTTCGGTATGGTACTTTCCATGACAGCATCTTTAACTCATGGTGCGACTGTATGTCCAATGCCTTATTTCTCTGCAAAATCTTCTCTTGCATGTATCAATCAGGAAAGAATTACCTGTTTCAACGGTGTTCCGACCATGTTCATTGCCATGTTCAATCATGAAGATTATAGAAAGACGGATTTCTCTCATATGCGAACCGGTATCATGGCAGGAGCAGGATGTCCTCCGGAACTGATGAAACGTGCAGCTCAGCCGGATGAGATGAACATGACAGGTATTGTCAGCGTATATGGACAGACAGAGTCTTCTCCGGGAAGCACCATGTCAGCATGGACAGATTCGATTGAACTTCGTACAGAGACAGTAGGTTATAACTTCCCTCACATCGAATGTAAGATCATCAATCCTGAGACAGGAGAAGAAGTAGGAGTAGGTGAAAACGGTGAATTCTGTTCCCGTGGTTATAACACCATGAAAGGCTATTATAAAATGCCGGAGGCAACCCGTGATACGGTTGACGAAGAAGGCTGGCTCCACTCCGGTGACCTTGCATGCAAGGATGCAGACGGCAATTACCGTATTACAGGCCGTTTAAAAGATATGATCATCCGCGGCGGCGAGAACATTTATCCAAAGGAAATCGAAGAATTTATTTACACACATCCATTTGTACAGGATGTTCAGGTAATCGGTGTGCCGGATAAGAAATACGGGGAAGAAGCTCTTGCAGCTATTGTCTTAAAAGAAGGTAAAGAGATGACAGAACCTGAGATGCGTGATTACATCATGGCAAGCATGGCTCGTCACAAAGTGCCAAAATACATTGAATTTGTTCAAAGTTTCCCTATGAATGCAGCGGGAAAAGTATTAAAATATAAGATGCGTGAAGAAGCCAGTGAACGTCTCGGATTAGTAGGGGCAGCAGGCATCGACACAGCAAAAAGTATGAATTAATGACAGGCGCTCACAGATTACACATTTGTGAGCGTCAGACTATAACTACGAAGAGGTGACAACAATGTCAAAAAGATACGTAACAATGGACGGAAATGAAGCGGCAGCTCATATGGCCTATCCTTTTACAGAGATTGCAGCCATTTATCCTATTACACCATCTTCTCCTATGGCAGGCCTTACTGATGCCTGGTCCGCAAAGGGAAGAAAAAATATATTTGGACAGACAGTAGCTCTTACAGAGATGCAGTCAGAAGCAGGTGCTATTACAGCAGTACATGGTGCCCTTCAGACCGGTTCTTTGGCTACTACATATACATCCTCTCAGGGACTGATGCTCATGGTTCCTGTCCTTTACCGTATTGCCGGGGAGAAGCTTCCGGCTGTATTGCATGTGGCTTCCCGTACCGTAGGAACTCACGGTATGAGTATTTTCGGGGATCATTCCGATGTTATGGCATGCCGTCAGACAGGTTTTGCCATGCTTTCCTCCGGAAGTGTACAGGAAGTTGCTGACCTTGCACCTGTTGCTCATCTGGCAGCGGTAAAAGGACGTATTCCATTTATGCATTTCTTTGATGGATTCCGTACTTCTCATGAGATTAACAAGATTGAGATTCCGGATCAGGATGCCTTAGCGGCATTACTTGATCAGGATGCCTTAAAAGCATTCCGTGACAGTGCATTAAATCCGGAACATCCAACTCTTCGCAACACAGTACAAAATGGTGACGTATATTTCCAGCTTCGTGAAGCGAACAATGTATTTTACGATGCCCTTCCGGATATTGTGGAAGAATACCTTGCTAAGGTAAGTGAGATTACGGGCCGTGAATACCATGTATTTAACTATTACGGTGCTCCGGATGCAACAGATGTTGTAGTTGCTATGGGGTCTGCAAGCGGCGTGATCCGGGATGCAGTGGATGCACTTAACAAAGAAGGCAGAAAAACCGGATTCTTACAGGTTCATCTGTATCGTCCTTTCTCTGCAAAATACTTCTTAGATACACTTCCGGACACAGTAGAGCGTATTGCAGTTCTTGACCGCTGCAAAGCAATGGGAAGTGCAGGAGAACCATTATTTGAAGATGTATGCAGTGTTCTTATGAACAGTGAGCGTCAGATTAAGGTAGTTGGCGGCCGTTACGGTTTAAGCTCCAAGGATACAGACCCGGCACAGATGGTGGCAGTATTTGATAACCTTGCATCTCCAAAACCGGTAAGAAGCTTTACCATTGGTATTAATGATGACGTGACTCATCTTTCCTTACCGTTAAAACCATTTACAGAAGAAAAAGGCAGTATGATCCGCTGTAAATTCTGGGGGCTTGGCGGCGATGGAACAGTAGGTGCCAACCACAATACCGTTCGAATTATTAATAATAATACAGATAAATTTGCACAGGCTTACTTTGAATATGATGCGAAGAAATCTTTCGGTGTGACAAAATCCCATTTAAGATTCAGCGATGACCCGATTACAAGTTCCTACTATGTAAAACAGGCGGATTTTGTGGCTTGCCATAATCAGAGCTATGTCAGCCAGTATGACATTGTAGATGAGATTGTGAACGGCGGAACCTTCCTTCTTAACTGCAGCTGGAATCAGGAAGAATTAGAATCTCACATTCCGGCAGACGTTCGAAGAAAAATCGTAGAGAAGAACATTCAGTTCTATATGATCGATGCCAATAAGATTGCCCAGGAATTAGGTCTTGGCAGTCATACTAATACAGTACTTCAGGCTTCCTTCTTCGCTTTAATGCAGGTAATTCCTACGGAAGAAGCTCTTGATATGATCAAAGCGGCAACACGCAAGTCTTACTTTACAAAGGGTGACGAAGTCATTGCCAAGAATATAGCAGCTATCGATGCAGGGGCAGAAAAGCTTGTGAAAGTAGAAGTTCCGGCATCCTGGGCAGATGCAAAAGCAGAAGAGGCAACAGAAGAAAAAGATGTTCCGGAAGTTGTAAAACGGCTTCTTGAGCCGATCAATAAACAAAAAGGTGACGATTTACCGGTCAGTGCATTTAAAGATTACGAAGACGGCCACATTGACATGGGGCTTACTGCATTTGAAAAACGCGGAATCGCACTTAAGGTTCCTGTATGGGATGCTTCAAAATGTATCCAGTGTAACCGCTGTGCCCTTGTATGTCCTCATGCGGTTATCCGTCCATACCTGTTAAATGACGATGAAAAGGCAAATGCACCTGAAAGTTATAAAACAATTCCGGCAACAGGAGCGGCAAAAGGCCTCCATTTCACAATGCAGATCTCCACATACGATTGTACCGGATGCGGAAGCTGCGTAAGCTGCTGTCCTGCAAAGGAAAAAGCAATCACCATGGAACCTGTTTCTCTTTGCGAACAGCAAAAAATTGACTGGGAGTACGGTCTTTCCCTCTCTGATAAAGGTGATCTTTTCAATGTATATACCATTAAAGGAAGCCAGTTCAGACAGCCTCTCATTGAGTTCTCAGCGGCATGTGCCGGCTGTGGTGAAACACCTTATGCCAAGCTTTTAACGCAGTTATTCGGTGACAGAGTGTACTGGGCCAACGCTACAGGCTGTTCACAGGCGTGGGGCAGTCCAATGCCTGGCATTCCATACACAACAAACAAGAGAGGCCATGGTCCTGCCTGGACAAACAGCTTATTTGAAAATAACGCAGAACTTGCCCTTGGTATGTTCTTATCTGTAAAACAGCAGAGACTTGCTCAGAAGAAATTAGTAGAATCTTATGCGGCTGAGACAGAAAGTGCAGCAGCAAAGAACTGGTTAGAAGGATTTGATGATTTTGACGGATCCAGAGAACTGACCGATGCTCTTGTTGAAGAATTGATGAAGGTTGGTTCAGAGAATAAGGAAGCATGCGAGGATGCAGACAAAGCATCTGATGTCATTGAGACAGCGAAGAAGATTTTAGAAAGAAAAGACCAGCTTTCTAAGAAATGTTTCTGGATGTTCGGCGGCGACGGCTGGGCCTACGATATCGGCTTTGGCGGTCTTGACCATGTAGTGGCAAGCGGCGAAGACATTAACGTATTTGTTGTAGATACAGAGGTATATTCCAATACAGGCGGCCAGAGTTCCAAGGCAACACCTCTTGGTGCAGTAGCTCAGTTTGCATCTGCAGGTAAGAGAAGCCGTAAGAAAGACTTAGGTGCCATCTTCCAGACATACGGTAACGTATACGTGGCTCAGGTTGCCATGGGCGCAGATCCGAACCAGTTAATCAAAGCTCTTCATGAGGCAGAACAGCATAAAGGACCATCTGTAATCGTAGCTTACACTCCTTGTGTGGCCCACGGAATTAAAGCCGGCATGGCAAATGTTCAGCAGGAAATGAAGCGAGCCGTAGATGCTGGATACTGGACCTTATACCGCTATAATCCAAATGAAGAAAAGCCGATGAAAGTAGATTCGAAAGCGCCTACTTTAGATTACGAAGAATTCTTAGACGGTGAAACACGATACGCAGCACTCAAACGTACCTTCCCGGATCATGCAGAAGAATTATTCAAAGCGGCCAAGGAAGACGCGGCTGTAAAATATCAGAAATATAAAAATTTAGAAGAGTTATAAAAAAGAAATTTAAAAGAAATGTGCAGCAAGTCAGCCGGAAACCAGGTCACAATAAATGGTGACGATCGGGTGTTACGGCAGATTGCTGCACATTGTTTATTTATGTCATTGTTTTATACTAACTTTTTTAAAAACTGGAAAACAATAGTTCGATGGCCCGGCCTATTTTTTCTTGTTCGATACCTGAGTAGTTGAGAACCAGAGTGTGTGGCCTTGCCTTTTGATGACTATAGTAATATTCACTTAAACAGGAAATGTGTATACCGTTAGCTCCCGCTTTCTCAATCAGTTCCTGATCTGTAAGCTTTGTGTTTACTTCCAAAAGAAAGTGAAGCCCCGCATTTTCTTCTTTAATTGTTACACGATCATAGTATGGATGCTGTTTGATGCAGGAAATGATGGCATCCCGCTGAGTACGGTAATAATTTCGCATACGGTTGATATGCTTTTCAAAGTGGCCCTGTTCAATGAATCGGGCAAGGGTATACTGTTCAAAATTGGATACGGTACAGGAATAGAAATTCAGTTCCTCTTTGTAACGCTCCATCAAACTTTTTGGAAGTACCATGTAGCTGATACGGATGGTGGAAGTAAGGCTTTTGGAGAAGGTGTTAATGTAGATTACCTTCTCTAATACGTCAATGCTTTGAAGGGAAGGTATGGGCTTTCCAAGCAGACGGAATTCACTGTCATAATCATCTTCAATAATATATCGTCCGGATGCTTTAGAAGCCCAGGAGAGAAGTTCGTAGCGTCTGCTGACCGGAGTGACGATTCCCGTTGGAAAATGATGAGATGGGGAGATGTGTACAATATCTGCCTTTGTTTTGTTGAGATAATCTACATCGATACCATTTTCATCAAGAGGAATGGAAATACAGTTTACGTTATTAGCCTGATAAATCTTTGTGATTTTCTGATAGCCCGGGTCTTCGACAGCATAGGTATGATTTCGTCCTAAGAGCTGAATTATTAATCCATAGAGATATTCCGTTCCGGCACCTACAATAATCTGTTCCGGCTCTACAGCCATACCTCGGAATTGAAAAAGATAAGCGGCAATGGCCTGTCTGAGCTTTAAAACTCCTGTGGAAGGTGATCTGACCATAAGGGAATCTGCATCATCTGACATGGTTTCCCGCATGAGTTTTGTCCAGGTAGTGAATGGAAAGGAAGAGGTGGACGTGGAATTATTGACAAAATCTGCATAGAAACAGTCTGGGTTTATCTCTCCGGCATGGTTCCATACAGGTGGATTCTGTTCCGCCTTTTTAGATGCTGATACGTGAGCTACATAGAATCCGCTTTTTGGCCGGGAGTAGATGTATCCTTCGGCCATGAGCTGCTGATAAGCGTTTTCCACAGTGATTGTACTTACATTCAGATGTTTGGCTAAAGCACGTTTGGAGGGCAGCTTTTCATCCGGGGAAAGGCGGTAGGCTAAAATGTCATTTTTAATCTGTTTATATAAGAATTCGTAGAGGCTGTCCGAACCTCGGTTTTCAAAAGAATAAGTGAGCATTTTTTCTCCAATCTGACTATATAAAAAAGTTTGTTTTTGATAATTTTAATATGGTCAAAACAGATTATAATAGGATTTATGGAAAATGTAAAGACAAATGACCTTATTTATAGATAAGGAATTTTATGATATTAAGATAGAAGTATCAGAATAATGTCAGATGATACAAGAGGATGGAGGAAGAAATCATGAAAAGAATCGTAACTGTTCAGGATATTTCCTGTGTGGGCAAATGTTCCCTCACAGTAGCACTGCCAATTATTTCAGCTATGGGTGTGGAAGCGTCTATTTTACCGACCGCTGTTCTCTCTACTCACACCATGTTTAAAAACTTCACAGTGAAAGATCTTACAGATCAGGTAAAACCAATCACAGCTCACTGGAAAAGTGAAAACATGGATTTTGCAGCCATTTATACAGGTTATCTTGGCTCTTTTGAACAGATTGATCTGATGAAAGAAATGTTCGATGAGTTCAAGACAGAGAACACGATTACCTTTGTAGACCCTGCTATGGCAGATAACGGAAGATTATATCCTGCATTTGATGAGGCATTTGCAAAACACATGGCAACACTTTGTGCGAAAGCGGACATTATTGTTCCAAATATTACAGAAGCCTGTTTCATGACTGGCACAGAGTATAAGACAGAATACGATGAAGCATATATTAAAGAGCTTCTTGATAAACTTGCCAAACTGGGTGCAAAAGTGACGGTTCTTACCGGGGTAAGCTTTGAAGCCGGTAAAACAGGTGTCATGGGTTATGACAGTGTAAAGGATGAATACTATTATTATAAACATGACAGATTAGATGTAAGCTATCATGGAACAGGAGATATTTTCTCCAGTACCTGTATCGGTGCCATGATGAACAACATGAGCTGGAAAGAAGCCATGGCTGTAGCTGCTGATTATACAGCAGAATGTATCCGTCTCACTTTAGAAGATCCAAGCGAACCTTGGTATGGGGTAAACTTTGAACAGGCAATTCCTTATCTGTTAAAAAGAATTGGGAAATAAAGAAAGATGCAGATAAAAAGAATGGAACTGATGATAACAGGGCATATAAACAGATACCCTCTTATGGAAGTCAGGGATGTCTGCAAACTGATTTATCAAAGTATTTTTGGCGGCGGGCATATGATTCCCAACCCTTCTTACAGCCTGAACAGGTTACAGGAAGAGTATGAATCTGTAAAAGATATGTTAACGGAAACGTCGGAAGTGACAGAACAGATTGGCGGCGGCATATGCCGTATTTATTTGAATAGTATAAAGCAAGGGCTGGCTTTTGCTACACTTAACAACATGTTTGTCTTTTCTGCTAATAGAAAAAGAGGAACAGTAGAGGAACTTGAAAAAGAATTACAGGCTTTTCTTGATAGATGCGAGAGGGATATTTCTTTTTTTAAAACAGAAGAAGCAAAACCTTTTATTCAGACATGGAAAGAAAAAGGGTATCCTGCGATCAGCCACAGTGATATTTATAGGGAACATTATCAGCCGGCATACCGGGTTGTAGATGAAGTATATGGCAGATATTATCCGGTTTTTCTTGAAATTGACCGCTTAATTGAAAAAAATAAGGGCAAAGAAAGACCTGTAATCATTGTTATTGATGGCATGGCGGGCAGCGGCAAATCCACTTTAGGTGATTTGTTAAAAGAAATATATGACTGTAACCTGTTTCACATGGATGATTATTTCCTGCAACCTTATCAAAGAACAGAGAAACGTTTGAATGAGCCGGGCGGTAATGTAGATTATGAACGTTTCAAAGAAGAAATCTATAATCAGATAGAAGCAGGAAAAGACTTTGTTTATCAGAAATATGACTGCAGTGTTCAGGCATTGGGTGAAAAAGTAGAAGTTAAATATAGGAAACTGAACATTATTGAAGGTGCTTATAGTGCCCATCCTTATTTTAAGGAAAGAGCAGATCTTACATTTTTTATGGAAATTCCGAATGAACTTCAAAAGGAGCGCATTGGCAGACGAAATGGGGAATGGATGCTGAATCGGTTTTTAACAGAATGGATTCCGATGGAGCATTGTTATTTTAATACCTATGGAATAAGAGAGAAGGGAATTCTAATTTCCGGAGAATAAATTGAATCAATTGAGTATGGGACCATTTTGCGGAATGGTCCTTTTGTTATGTTGTAAAATAAAAATAATAATAATTATCAATTTTAGTATTGACAAATGCAATGGCATATGTAATAATACAATCAAGTTAGTTGCAACTAATCAAAACGGAAAAACAAGATATCAAATAAGAAAATAAGAGGGTATGACAACAACCCTCATAATAAGAAATGAAAAAAATAAGTAAGAATAAAAGGAGATAAAACTATGTCATTAATCAATAAAGAAATCGGAAATTTTACAGTACAGGCTTATGATAATGGAGAATTCAGAAAAGTATCTAAAGAAGACGTTTTAGGAAAATGGAGCATTTTCTTCTTCTATCCGGCAGACTTCACATTTGTATGTCCAACAGAATTAGAAGACTTAGCAGAAAAATACGAAGATTTCAAAGCCGCAAACTGCGAGATCTACTCTGTATCCTGTGATACTCATTTCGTACACAAAGCATGGCACGATGCTTCTGAAAGAATTAAGAAAATCAAATACGTAATGCTTGCAGATCCTACACATGCCCTTGCAAAAGACTTCGACGTACTTATTGAAGAAGACGGTGTGGCAGAAAGAGGAAGTTTCATTGTAAATCCGGAAGGCAAGATTGTAGCTTACGAAGTAATCGCAGGAAGCGTTGGACGTAACGCAGATGAGCTTTTCAGAAGACTTCAGGCCTGCCAGTTCGTAGCAGAACATGATGGAGAAGTTTGCCCGGCAAAATGGCAGCAGGGTGCTGAAACATTAAAACCTAGCCTTGATTTAGTCGGCTTACTCTAATAAAGAAAAAACATCTAATAACAACAAGTAACCATAACATATTCCTACCCTATACAAATTGACATTTGACTTCTGAATACCCTGCTTCTAACGTTGAAGCGGGGTATTTCAGAATAAATTGTTGACAAAAAAGACGACAGGAATCCTGATGAAATCTTGCGGACAGAATAAAAAAGAATAAAATTGAATAAAAAAGATTGAAATTGAATAAAAAGACTGAAATTGGAGAATTGAAATTATCTGGAGGAAACTATAAATGAAAGATATGAGCAGATTTTATGACATGATTATTATCGGTGCCGGTCCTGCGGGTCTTTCCGCAGCGATCTATATGGCTCGTGCAAAATATAAAGTATTAGTATTGGAGAAAGAAAAAATGGGCGGACAGATTACGATTACAGAAGAAATCGTAAACTATCCGGGCGTGAAAAAGAGTTCCGGTAAGGAACTGACAGAACAGATGAGACTTCAGGCGGAAAGCTTTGGAGCAGAATTTGCCATCGCAGAAGTAATTGATATGGAATT
>SVDY01000046.1 GCA_015057665.1 Lachnospiraceae bacterium
GCCATAATCACACTGACAGAAGCAACTTTTCCCGCTTCTTCCTGTTCGCCGCTTCCAAGAAGTCTTACAACCAGACTACCGCCTCCCACTCCAAAAAGGTTGGCGACAGCAACCGTCATAAGAAATACAGTGGCAACCAATGAAGAGGCTGCTACCATGTATGGATTGTCTGTCTGCCCGATAAACCAGGTGTCTGCCACGTTATAAACCAGCGCGATCAACTGACTGATAATCGTCGGAACTGCCATAATAGTCAGTGCTGACCACACCGGTTTCGTTTCGAATATTTCTGTTTTGTTATCTTTTGAATTCATTCCAGTTCTCCTGTTTGCTTTATCATCAGTGACTCATTCCTTTTACTCAAAGTTTTAATTTCAGACATATGAGTCTTTATTTGTTGATATTATAGCACTAATTTTTTCATACAGAATAACTTTTTTCACATTTTCTTTTGCGAATCTTTGCGCATTCTTGCGAAGCGTATATCCAGGTTAGACAACAATAGGGCTGGCGCACTAATTCCTTAGGCGCAGCCCCATTCTTAATAACCTGATCTAATTATTCCTCATCTAATTATTCTTCGTCCTCATCGTCTTCTGCAATCAGAATACGGATATCACGATTTTCTTTTTTTGCACTCTGCATGACATGCTTAATCACAGGATAAAAATGTCCTGCCTCTTCCACATGCTCCAGATAAATCTCTGTGGGTGGAAGGTCTGTTAAGCAGTCATAAAGTGCATCCAGATTCCCACCATAGTATTCCGGGAAATCAAGCATCTCTTTTAAGTATTCGTGAGAGGACTCTTTGTCTGTAAATTCTCTTGTGTCTAAGTAAACTGCATGTATCATAGCTTACTCCTCTCCATACAGAAGTTCAAATGTCTCATAATGGTCTTCTGTATAATAAATGCATCCATCATCGGAAAAAACAATGCGCTTAGCACCACGATAACTTCCATCTGTATCAATATCACACTCATGATATTCTTTTCCCTTTGGAAGAACACCTTCATAGTTTCCAAAATGGTCACCGCCAATACTCATGCCAGGGGCAACTTCGTGAAGATTTCCTTTATTGCTGACCCAGCCAAGTTTCTTGGCTTCATTCTTTGTAATAAAGTTTGGCGGAAGTTCTTCGTAAAGGTGAAGATATAAGGCAACTTCTTCTTTTGATGTATAGGATTCACCGTATTCAACGGAATCCTCGTCATTGGATTCGTCTTCCTTTTGGTTGTCCTGACTCTCATCGGATATTGGCAGATCAGCCTTGCCTTCGTCAGATTCTTTTCCTGCATCAGATTCTTTTCCTGCATCAGATTCTTTTCCTTCAGCTTCGTTGTCAGAAAGCTGTCCGCTTAGTTCTTCTCCTAATTCTACTGTCGTACTGATTACATTGCATCCACCAAATAATAAGGTGAAAGAAAGAAGCATACTAAGCAGCAAATACTTTAATTTTCTCATTTTATTTCTCCTTTAACGATGTTAATTCTACCTGTTTTTCCGCAGATTTCAACAGTTTTTTAAAAAAAAGACAGGACATATGCCATGAAATCCATATTTTCGTAGGTTTCCCCAAATAATCTATCATTTAACAATCATTCTTTGTGCTCTTTTTCGCTACAAAAAGACAACACCATGTCGAAATTAAGGGCGCCTCCAAATAAATCAAGGGCACTGCCGATGGTCACATCGATTTTATCCTGTCCAAGTTCTTTTAAGAGCGCCAGATCCTGATAAGAAGAGACGCCGCCGGCATAGGTGACCGGAATCCCATCCCAGGTTCCAAGCATCCTGGCCAGTTCTTTTTCAATGCCGGAGGATTTCCCTTCCACATCCACTGCGTGAATGAGAAATTCAGAACAATAACCGGAAAGCTCATCCAAAATTTCATGACTCAGTCTCACGTCCGTAAACTTCTGCCACCGGTCTGTCACAATATAATACCCGCCATCTTTTTTGCGACAGCTCAGATCAAGAACCAGATGTTCCTTCCCCGCAACATCACATATCTTTTTCAGATTCTCATAATCAATTCTGCCGTCTTTAAACACAAAAGAAGTCACAATAATATGAGAAGCGCCCTGTTCCAGAAAAAATGCTGCATTTTCATCTGTCATTCCACCGCCAATCTGAAGAGTTCCCTCAGACGCCTTAAGAGCCAGACATGCCTGCCTTACATCTTCCTCATAATAAGGACTGAACTTTGGGTTCAGAATAATGATGTGTCCGCCTTTTAAACCGGCATTTTTATATAGGGAACCATAATAGGCGCCGTCTTTTTCCGAAACATAATTGTCTTTGGCAAAATCCCCTTCATCCTTCAGACTTCCGCCAACAATCTGCTTCACTTTTCCGTTATGAATATCAATACAGGGACGAAATCTCATTTTACTTTACCCTTTCCGGATTTTGTGTTATAATCCTCTCTAAATATAAACAGTATTTTTTTAAACTATTATAAATACCTTCTGCCTTTTTGACACAGGCAGAAGGCCTCATTCCATATTGAAAACAGAGGTGTAACTATGTCACAGCAATTTCAAATCATCAGCGACAGCTCCTGCGACCTTGCTCCTGCATTTGCAGAAGCTCATAATGTAAAGATTGTACCTTTCTATGTATCCTTCGACAAGGAAACTTACTACAAAGAAGAGGTTGAACTCCCAATCCGCGAACTTTATCAGAAGATGGCCGATGATCCGGAACTGTTCCCAAAAACTTCTCTTCCTTCTATTGAAGATTATATTAACACATTTGAACCATTTGTAAAAGAAGGAATCCCGGTAATCTGCATCTGCATCTCTTCCAAATTCAGCGGTTCTTTTAACGCTGCTTCCAATGCGAAGAATATTTTACTGGATGATTATCCTGACGCTAAGATTGCCGTTATCGACAGCCAGCTTGTTACCGTTCTTCAGGGATTATTTGTAACAGAAGCAGTCCGCATGCAGGAAAACGGTCTCTCTTTTGAGGCTTCCGTAGAGCACCTTGAAAGGATCAAAGATACCGGACGCATCTTCTTCACGACCGCTGATATCAGCTATTTAAAGACCGGCGGACGTATCGGCAAACTTATGTCCGTAGCCAACAATGCGCTGAAGATCAAACCGCTCATCCTTTTTAAGGAAGGAGAACTGTTCCCTGTGGGCGTTACCCGCAACAGAAAGAAATCCTTAAGCAAAGTATTGGAACAGGCAAAGAAATATCTCACAGAGATGGATGATAAGATTGAAGATTATTCCATTATATCCGGATACGGCTATGACGAAGAAGAAGGCCTTGCGTACCGGGATATGGTTTTAGAAGAAATGAAGACGATCACAGAAATCGATTCCGTGGAGACATTCCAGATTGGGGCAACCATCGGGGTACATACCGGACCTCACCCAATCGGCGTAGGAATCTTAAAACGTTACGATGCATAAAGAAAAGGGGAGCTGCAACATTTTTCTATTAAAATAAGAAATGTTGCAGCTCCCGTTTTTTTATTTTCCTATTTTATCAATGACTTCACGTTTCATCTTGATAAAGAAGATAATCGTAAGTGTAGCAGATGCAATCTCCGCAATCGGGAACGCCCACCATACATAATTCACATCGCCAAGCTGAGCAAGGAGATATGCCGCAGGTAAAAGCACTACCAGCTGACGGCAGATAGAGTTAATCATACTGTATACTGCATTGCCAAGTGCCTGGAACAGAGTTCCTGTAATAATACAGAATGCTGCAATAGGGAAATGCCAGCAGATAATACGAAGTGCCGGAACGCCCATGCTGAGCATATGATCGGATGCATTGAAAAATCCGAATAATACATCAGGGATAAGCAGGAAGATAATCGTTCCAAATGTCATAATGCCTGTTGCAATCAGAACACTTAACTTGTAAGTATCCATCATACGTTTCTTCTTTTTTGCACCATAGTTGTATGCCACAATCGGAACCATACCATTGTTCAGACCAAAGATCGGCATGAAGATGAAACTCTGAAGCTTAAAGTATACACCAAATACTGCTGTTGCAGTAGAGGAGAATACAATCAGGATCTGATTCATGCTAAATGTCATGATAGAACCGATAGACTGCATAATAATAGACGGTACGCCTACTTTATAGATAGTAGCAATAATCTGTCCCTCCGGACGGAACCCTTTCATATTAAGGTTGATTTCCTTGTTTTTCTTAAGATTAAGAATCAAAGCAAGGGTACCTGCTGCAATCTGACCGGTTACAGTTGCAAGCGCCGCACCGGCCGCTTCCATTCTTGGAAAACCAAAGAGACCAAAGATCATGATAGGGTCGAGAATTAAGTTAATCACCGCACCTGTCATCTGTGTGATCATAGTGTAGAATGTCTTTCCCGTAGACTGAAGAAGTCTCTCAAAAATAAACTGGGCGAAAATACCCATAGACATACACAGAACGATGGTCAGATAATCAATACCGTACTTTACAATCTCAACATCCGTTGTCTGTACATGATAAAAAGGCTTTACTAAAAACAAACCAATTACCAGAAACACAAGATAACTGATTATAAAAAGAAAAATACCATTTCTTGCGGTGCGGTTCGCCTTATCAAAATCCTTCTCACCTAAGGATCTGGAAAGCAATGCATTGACACCAACAGCAGTGCCGCCTGCTACGGCAATCATCAAAGTCTGCATAGGAAAGGCAAGCGAAACAGCAGTAAGGGCATCTTCACAAACCCTTGCTACGAAAATACTGTCTACAATGTTATAAAGAGCCTGTACCAGCATAGACAGCATCATCGGCACAGACATAGTAATCAGCAGCTTATTTACCGGCATAACGCCCATCTTATTCTCAGCCGGTTGCTGATTCTGATTCATCATTTGTTCTCCCATAGTTACTCCTTTTTGTTATGATTGAAATCTAATTATATCAACACTTTACTATAACATATGTTGTCTTATTTGGGGAGACTGTTTTTACAATTTACTCGTATAAAAAAACATCTGAATTTTTAACACCGTCTGAAGGAAACTTAGATAAAAAATATCTGGATTTTTAACACCATCTGAAGGAGGTTTAGATATTCTTAACGAAAGAAAAAGAACGGTATAGTAAACTCGCATGTCTGAACTTGTTACATATATCCATCGGGATATGCATAAAGTGAGTTTGCGAGTTTACGGAAACCTTCTACTACAAAAGTTCCCTACCGTTCTTTTTCTGAGTTTTAGAATATCTTACCGACGTAAGCGGTTTAAAAATCCAGATATTTTATTACGCCATTGCTGCTGTAATAATAGCCATGTAGTATACTTCCTGTGCATTACATCCACGGGATAAGTCGTTGATAGGTGCATTTAAACCAACAAGGATTGGTCCGAATGCATCGAATCCGCCAAGTCTCTGAGCGATCTTGTAGCCGATGTTACCAGCGTTGATGTCAGGGAATACGAAGCAGTTTGCCTGTCCAGCTACTGCGCTGTCTTTACATTTTGTCTTAGCAACAACCGGAGATACTGCAGCATCAAACTGAAGTTCGCCGTCGATTGCAAGGTCAGGTCTTAAAGCTTTTGCTTTGTTGCAGGCTTCTCTTACTTTGTCTACATCTTCCCCTTTACCGGATCCCATTGTAGAGTAGCTTAAGAATGCAACCTTAGGATCGATGCCGAATGTTTTTGCACAGTCAGCAACACCGATACCGATTTCAGCAAGCTGGTCAGCGTCTGGTTTTAAGTTGATTGCACAGTCACCCATACCAAGGAGTTCTTCTGTACCATTGCTTGTACGAACCATGATGAATGCAGAACCTACGATGCTGTAGCCAGGTTTTGTTTTGATTAACTGAAGAGCTGGACGCACTGTGTCAGCTGTAGAGTATGTTGCACCGCCAAGTAAGGAATCAGCAACACCCATCTTAACGAGCATTGTTCCAAAGTAGTTGCCTGCAGAAAGAGTTTTTGCAGCTTCTTCAGGAGTCATGCCTTTTTTCTTTCTCATTTCGCAAAGAAGAGCTACCATTTCATCGAATTTATCATAGTTGGCTGGATCGATGATTTCTGCGCCGTCGATTACAAAGCCGCCTTCTGCTGCTGCAGCTTTTACTTCATCTACGTTACCTACTAATACAGGTGTTAAGATTTTGTCTTTTAAAAGTTCTGCTGCTGCTTCAAGAATTCTTGCATCAGTACCTTCTGTGAAAACGATTTTTTTAGAGTCGTTCTGAAGTTTTTCGATCATCTGGTCAAATGCTTTTAAGTTGATTTTTTCCATTCTAATATCCTCCTAAATCATTGGTTACAACATAACCTGTTTTGGGAACAATTCTTATAAGAATGTCCACACTATTTTTACTTTACCATTTTTTCCAGGCATTGAAAAGTGATTCTTTTAAATTTCTTTCAAAAGTGCTGGAAGTTGGCTTAACTTGTCAATATTGTGCTCACATGTAACGTCACCGAAGCCGAAGCGGCAAAATACAAAAGGAATATCCGCCTCAATGGCAGAATTCATATCTCCCTGTGTATCACCCACATAAACCGGATTCTTTAATCCTTCTCGCTCTATAAGAAGAAGGTTATTTTTGCCCTTGGACATGCCGGAATCTCCTGCACAAATAAATCCGTCAAAATACTCCTGCATTTGATGAGCTTCTAAGAACACCTGAATGTAACCATCCTGGCAGTTGCTTACAATATAGAGCTTATAATCTTTCTTCAGCTCTTTTATGGTCTCTTCCATGCCTTCCATGAGCAGTCCGCCGTTTTTGGCAAGCCATTCCTCTTCTGCAGCAAAACAGAGACGAATCAGCTTCATGCGGATTTCCTTCTCCGGAATATTATAAAAAATAGTATCCGCAATTCCTTCTACTGGAAGCCCCATGGCTGACATGACAAGCTCCCTTGTCAGCCTGAAGTCATAGCCTTTTTTCTCAAGGACCTGGTTCCAGCTCTCTGTCATGCCGTAAGTAGCATCCCAGAGAGTCCCGTCCAGATCAAAAATAATGCTGTCAATCATGGTTCTATTCAATGGAGATTACTTTGTAACCATCTTCTTCGATTACTTTTGTAAGTGCTTCGTCTGTAATGTCTGCGCATAATGTAACCACAGCTGTGTCAGTTTCATGGCTTACTGCTGCCTCAGTTACTTCTGGAAGCGCTTCTAAGATTTTTTTCACTCTTGCTTCACAGTGCATGCACATCATACCTTCGATTTTCATTGTTTTTGTCATGGATTTTTCCTCCTCTTTCTCTACAACTTGTAAATGTTTTATTTTCTTTTTATCTTTTCCTGCATCATACATGTTGAACAGGTTAAGACGTAATGCGTTGGATACGACACAGAAGCTTGATAAACTCATGGCTGCTGCGCCAAACATAGGATTCAACTCCCAGCCCGTAATCGGAATCCACATTCCTGCTGCCAGAGGAATCCCAATCACGTTATAGGCAAATGCCCAGAACAGATTCTCGTGAATGTTCTTAAGGGTTTTACGGCTTAAACGGATAGCTGCCGGAACGTCAAGCAGGCTGCTCTTCATAAGAACCACATCCGCTGCATCGATAGCAATATCTGTTCCCGCACCAATGGCGATACCCATATCTGCCCTTGTCAGAGCCGGAGCATCATTAATGCCGTCGCCCACCATGGCAACCTTGCCCTTCTTTTGAAGATTTCTTACTACGGCTTCTTTTCCATCCGGAAGGACGCCTGCAATCACTTCATCCACACCGGCCTGGGTGCCGATTGCTTTTGCTGTTTTTTCGTTGTCTCCGGTCAGCATGACTACATGGATTCCCATGTTCTTCAGTTCTTCGATTGCCTGCGGGCTGTCCTCTTTCATTACATCTGCCACGGCAATCATACCAAGAATCTGATTCTCCTTTGCAAAAAATAACGGTGTTTTTCCCTGATCCGCCAGAGCCTCAGACTGCTTTTTCATTATAGCAGAAACTTCTGCTTTTTTGCTGATAAATGCAAGATTTCCGCCAAATGTTTTACATCCTTCTATGGTTGCTGTAAGACCGTTGCCCGGAAGTGCTTCAAAGTCCACTGCTTCGGCTGCTTTTACAGATTGTTCACTTCCATATTCCATCACGGCTTTGGCAAGAGGGTGTTCACTTTTACTTTCCAGATTATATGCGTAATACAAAAGTTCTTCCTTTGTAATTCCATCTGCCGGAATCACATCTGTCACTTTCGGTTCCCCTTTGGTAATGGTTCCTGTCTTATCAAGTACCACGATATCCATCTTTCCGGTCTGTTCTAAGGATTCGGCCGTCTTAAACATGATTCCATGCTTTGCTCCCATGCCGTTACCGACCATAATGGCAACCGGTGTAGCAAGTCCAAGGGCACATGGACAGCTGATTACAAGAACGGAAATACCTCTCGCAAGAGCAAAACCCACACTCTGTCCCGCAAGCAGCCAAATGATTGCTGTAATCACAGCAATTGTAATTACTACCGGCACAAATACGCCTGACACCGTATCTGCCACTTTCGCAATGGGTGCTTTTGTAGCTGCTGCATCACTTACCATCTGAATAATCTGAGATAATGTGGTATCTTCTCCGACTTTTGTTGCCTGACATTTTAAATAACCGGATTGATTTATTGTAGCAGCAGAAACTTCGTCTCCTGCTTCCTTATCTACAGGGATACTTTCTCCCGTAAGGGCAGATTCATTAACCGCACTGTGGCCTTCTAATACAATACCATCTACAGGAACATTTTCTCCCGGGCGGACAACAAAGATATCGCCTTTGTTTACCTGTTCGATCCCTACTTCTGTCTCTACACCGTCTTTTAAGATAACCGCTGTCTTTGGTGCAAGTTTCATCAGGCTCTTTAAAGCGTCCGTAGTCTTTCCTTTGGATCTTGCTTCTAACATCTTACCTACGGTAATTAATGTAAGAATCATAGCCGCTGATTCAAAATAGAATTCATGCATGAAAGAGTGGGCAAGTTCCATATCTCCTGCCGCCATAGCATCTATCATTAGAAACAGTGCATAGGTACTGTATACAAATGCCGCTGCGGAACCCATAGCTACCAGAGTATCCATATTTGGTGCTTTATGAAGAAGGCCCTTAAATCCATTGACAAAAAATTTCTGATTAATCAGCATTACAATGGCAGAAAGAAGAAGCTGTAAAAGCCCTAAAGCTGCCGGATTATGATGGAAAAATGCCGGAACCGGCCAGTTCCACATCATATGTCCCATGGAGAAATACATGAGGACAAGTAAAAATCCTAACGAGGTGAATAATCTTTTCTTTAATATCGGTGTTTCTTTGTCAGCAAGGGCATCTTCCGTAAGTCCTGCTGTGCATCCTTTGCCGCCATCCCCTTTGTGATCTGCTCCTTTTTTGGAAGCGCCGTATCCTGCATCTTCCACAGCTTTGATAATCTCTTCTGCCGCTGCACTTCCTTCCACACCCATAGAGTTGGTAAGAAGGCTGACAGAGCAGGAAGTCACGCCAGGGAGTGCACTGACTGCCTTTTCCACGCGGGCGCTGCAGGCTGCACAGCTCATGCCTGTTACATTATATTGTTCCATAGGTTTTCCTCCTTTATCTTTATCTTTTTTCCCATATCTTTCCTGCCTGTAATTATTCGCTATTTTCTCTTTCAACAGACAGGATTCATTATTTCATCAGTTTCTGAAGAGTTGCAAGAAGATCATCAATGGTCTCTTCCTTCCCCTGTTTAATATCTTCAATGACACAGGTCTTCATGTGCTGAGAAAGAAGAACCTTATTAAAACTATTGAGAGCCGCTGTTACCGCAGATACCTGCGTTAGAATGTCAGTACAGTACGCATCTTTTTCCATCATACCTTTAATGCCCCGGATCTGGCCTTCAATGCGGCTTAATCGGTTCATCAAATCTTTATATTCCTTTTCACTGCGGGTTTTGGTCCGCTTGGAACAGCAGGGACAAACTTCTTTTATAGCATCTGCTCCTACCCTGTTTTCAGGTTTCACAGCCATATCATCCAATCTACTCTCTCTCAAAGTTATATTGTCGAATTTTTTTTCTCTCAAAGTTAGTCACCTCTACCTTGTTTTATGGTTTTATTTTATACCCCCAGGGGGTATCTGTCAAGTTAATTTCATCACTTCTCACAGAGAAGGATTCCTTCCACTTTTGCTAATTGGTACTGACAGGAAAAAGAAATTCTGGTACCCATTAACAGCCTGTTTTCCCCCTCTTTTCCCCTGTTTTAAAGCAAAAAAATCTACTGGTAGAAAAATATACTTGCCGCACCCGTAAAACTAAGGAAATAGCGGGTATGATAAGCCTATTTTTGTACCAGTAGATTTTCAGAGTGACTTTGGATATTTAAGTCACAAAAAATGTCCTTGTCATAGGGAACACTTCCATAATTTTTGTTCTATGATTCCGTCTTTTGAAATCTTTTCGGCCAGAAGCAGCTCCAGTCTCCTTATCTAAAGAACACAAGCCAAACCACAAGGGCAATCTGAACAATGAGAATCAAAGGCATTCCAATGACAAAATACCAATGTTTTGTCTTATGACGGAACACATACATGCCTATATTTGTACCGATAGAACCGCCGATAACCGCAATCAAAAACAAAGTTTTTTCCGGCACTCTCCATACCTGTTTCTTTGCTCTTAACTTGTCGATCCCCATCAGAAGGAAACCTGCAACATTAATGACTACCAGATAGATTAATAAAATCTGCCACCACTCCATAACTTCCTCTCCTTTCGTTTTGAATCTTTTTCCAACACGTCCATTCCCTTCATATTACAAAACCAACAGCCTTTTAACACTGTTCCATTTCGCCATACAGATTTTTTGCAACCTGCTGCATTTTATCTTTTATCACCTTACATACCTGACGGTCGTAAGTATAAAGTCCGTTTACCTCATCTTCCACATCGGAAAGCTGCGTATACACACAGCCACATGCCCCTTTTTTAATGGCCGGAAGAATCATTTTATAATACATCTGTGCAATTCTCTCCGTCAAATCTTCGGCATCCTTGCACTTTCCATAACC
>SVDY01000016.1:0-3152 GCA_015057665.1 Lachnospiraceae bacterium
GCCGGAAGAATCATTTTATAATACATCTGTGCAATTCTCTCCGTCAAATCTTCGGCATCCTTGCACTTTCCATAACCATATTCATTTTGGGGATTGAACAGATGTCCTGTCACCGGAAGTGCATATCCGCCACACTCGGAAACAAACAATGGTCTTTTCTTCACCAAAAGATCAATCACTTTAAAATAAATGTGCTCACTGTCAAAGTCATTTTTCTTTTGGGCAAACCAGCCGGATGTGGAATCATAAAGCCTGCTGCCATCTAAAGATTTCGCCAGGTCATACATGGCATCACTGTGGAACTGTCCCCACCCTTCATTGAATATGGTATACATCACAATGGATGGATGATTGTACAGATGCTCTAAAGTTCCTTTCATCTGCTCCTTAAATATCTGCTCCCGTTCACCATTGATATTCCCTTTGGTATCCCGCCGTTTCTTAAATCCAATGGTCGGAAGAGCCGTATCAAAGGTCCAGGAATAGCTTCCGCTGTTTACCATATCCTGTACAACAAGCATTCCATGTTTGTCGCAGGCATAGTAAAATACTTCCGGCTCAATCTTGATGTGTTTGCGAAGCATGTTAAAACCAAGTTCTTTCATACGGAGCACATCTCGTTCATACTCTTTTTCCTCCAATGGAAGATAAATACCGTCCTGAAAATAGCCCTGATCCAAAACCCCATGTAAGAAAACCGGTTTCCCATTCAGACAGACACGAGGGATTCCTTCTTTATTCTCGATTCCGATTGTACGAAGGGCAAAGTAAGTTTCCACAACATCTATCCCCGCACAGATCTTCATGGAGTACAGATAAGGATCGTTCACATTCCACAATCTTGGATTCTCTATCTCTATTCTCCCACAACCAGACATCATCTGACAAAATAATTCATTGCCATCCGCCAGGAAAATCGTACAGGTAACAGGCACTTCGCTGCCTTCCATCTTGGAAACACCGTAACCAGTATGCACCTTGCTCGGTACTTGGGCATCTCCCCTGCTGTTCATGCTTACTTCTACATCAATTCCTTTTAAATCCGGTGTAATCTTTATCTTTTCTATGTAACATTCCGGTACATTTTCCAGCCACACAGTCTGCCAGATGCCGCTGACCGGCGTATACCACATGCCGCCACGCTTTTTGCACTGCTTGCCGTATGGATATTTCAAATCAAGGTTATCCATCGCTTTCACCTTTAATATGTTCAAACCTTGCCGGCAAACTGCTTCCGTCACATCAAAGGTAAATGGAAGATATCCTCCTTCATGTTTCCCAAGAAAATGTCCATTCAGCCACACTTCTGCAATCTGATCTACAGCGCCAAAATGAAGCAGAACCCTCTCCTGGTCAAACCCATCCGGAATTTCAAATGTTGTTTCATAGGCAAGTACGTCCTCCGCTTCGCCTCCATAGCCGGACAGTTTTGACTGAGGCGGAAAAGGAACTCTAATATCCTTTCCATTACATTTCCAAATGCCATTTAATATTTTATATTTTTCCCTTTTCATCTGAGGTCTTGGATGTGAGACCCAGACTTTCTCGTCACTTTTCTGCATTTTTCAAACTCCGTTCTATTTTATTACACTGCCAATGGAAAATCAGATGGAACAGGATTCCTTTTGTCACACTTGTCAGTGTGAGTGCCCACCACACCCCATCTACGCCAAGGGACGTACTGCTAAGAAGAATGGCAAGTGGAATTCTAAGGCCCGTCACAAGAATACTTACAATACTGCAGATCTTCGTATTGCCAAGTCCTGATATGGCACCAACTGCCATAAGTTCAACACACATAAAAGGCTCGCATATGCCAATAATGACGAGATACTGCACAGATACAGGAATCACCTCCGGTTCATGGAAGAACACACTGGAAATCTGAACCGGCAGGAAAATAAAAGCAAGTGCCACAAGAACACCCCAGAGTCCAACTGTTATTGCCGAAAGGTTGTATCCTTTTCTGACTCTGTCCATCTTACCTGCACCATAATTTTGGGCTGCAAAGGCGTTCATTGCCGCAGCAAAACCATCCGCTGTATTCCATGACACGGACTCAATCTGTCCACCCACACGCTGGGTTGCCACCGCAGGTTCTCCAAATGCAGCAACCATTCTGGTAAGTACCATGGAAATGCCGCAGTAAGCCATACTCTGAACCGCCGTAGGACCTCCAAGACGGATAATAGAACCAAAGATACTCATCTTTGCATGTTTCATGATCTTAAGATTTTTAAGAACATTTTTTTCTTCCTCTGATTTCACAATAGCAGACAGAAGCCCTGCTGTAACAATCACATGGGCTGTCACCGTAGCAACTGCGGCTCCCACCACTCCCATCTTCGGAAACGGTCCAATCCCGAGAATCATAACAGGATCTAAAATCATATTTATAACAAGGCCGGTAAAATTCGCTTTTAAAGGAGTTTTAGAATCTCCTTGTGCTGTGTAGAGTCCTGTAAGTGCATAATTAATATAGGAAAAAATGACAAGCCCGCAGGTTATTTTTAAATATACAACTCCATAGTTCATGGTGACAGAATCAGTAAGGCCAAACATTCCAACCAGAAAGTCTGCAAAGAAAAAGCAGATAAATCCATACACAAGGCCAAGAATCATGGACAGCTGCATGGTTCCCCTGCAGTATTCTTTTGCCTTCTCCCTGTCTCCTTTCCCGATTGCCTGAGCCGTATGCACCTGTCCTCCCATTCTTGCCAAAGAAGCAAACCCTTGGGAAAACCAGCAGAACATGCCGCCAACACCCACACCTGCCACTGCTTTCGAACCAAGCATTCCAATCCATGCCATATCTGTAAGGCTATATGCCGTCCCCAAAAAAGCCGATGCCATAATGGGAAGGGCAAGTTTAGTCAGTACCTTTAAAATGGGGCCTTCCGTTAAATTCCCTTCGAATTGTTTCTCCATACATACACCTCAATCCTCTTCATCATTCTCATATAAGAATATCACAGATTTCGACATGTTAATAGTGAAAAGTACAGAATATGAAAAGAGGCTGCCTCACAACTTAGATTTTCTAAGAAAATCGCAACAGCTTATAAGACAGCCCCTTCCTTATTCATTTATCAAATCAATCCATCTTTGATTTTCCATCAAATACCCGTATGTTTCTTCCTCTGCCATACTCT
>SVDY01000016.1:3252-44186 GCA_015057665.1 Lachnospiraceae bacterium
TCCTTATTCATTTATCAAATCAATCCATCTTTGATTTTCCATCAAATACCCGTATGTTTCTTCCTCTGCCATACTCTTTTTCAGATTCTTTTTTATCTCCTCCACAAAAGAAGGATCCGTTTCCTTAAATGTCATATGCTCAAACATAGGAGATTTGGTAAAGTCCCAGATGGTATCCACACTTCCAAGCACACTTTCCATCCATGCTATGGTTCCTTCCACGTCTTTTTCTTTCATAAGAAGATCCAGCCCGTATGAATTTTCATGATAGACTCCAAATTCAGATACTCTTGCCACCTCTTTTTGTTTTCTCACATAATAAGCTGCTTTTTCCATATCTTCTTCTTCCAATACCATCAGATAGAGCATCTGAAGTCCCATCTGCTGCATTTGAAATTCAGAAAAGAGTAATTCTTCCAATGCCTTATATGCCTCTTCTTTTTTTCCTCTTTTCCAGTCAAGGTCTGCCTGCATCCGTTTTCGTTCCGGATTTTGCATCGAAAAATAGGTAAGACATTTTTCTGCTTCGTCAAAGTTTTCTTTTCTCATATAAAAAGAAAACATGGCATTTGCCGCGCCGGATCGGATCATTTCTTCTTTGCTCTCTAAAGCTCTTTCATACCAGTGAAGAATCCATGTATCATATTGAGTTCCATCTTTTACATCATGAAACAGCCGGTTGGCATCTAAAATCAAAGCAACCTGCCAAAGCAGTTTTTCACAGCGGGGATATTCTTCCAGAAGTCTCTTTCCCTTAAAAAAAGCTTCTTCGTAAGTACTATTCTTCAGTGTTTCATCCAATTCCCTAATATAACGTCCGATTTCTTCTTCCGTCAGATCTTCCCGGTAAGATAACAGTTCATCCACGCTGATATGAAACATTCTTGCAATAGGTGCAAGCAAAGCAATATCCGGTGTGGATACTCCATTCTCCCATTTATTGACCGCCGGTGCGGTCACGCCAAGACGATTTGCCATCTCTTCCTGAGTAAGATTTGCTTCTTTTCTATATTTGCGGATTTTCTTTCCAATTTCCATAAAAAACACCTTCCTTTCTATGGTTTCATTATATCAGAAGATATTTTCCCAAACTACTGAGCAGGTGTTAAATATAATTCAATTTTATTAACTATTATTCATGAAATATGGATATGTCTCCCACTAAAACTTAAAAGAGTATCCTTGAGAAACGGCCAGCACGTATCTTTTGGAAGATTCAGTCTCATATCCTACTATCTAAGCGGAATCTCATTGCCGCCGATAACAATGCTTTCTATCTGTTCCACATCTATGGTCGTTCCCATCTCTTCTGTTCCAAGAAATGTGTCAATAAAGATACCATCCCGGTTACCTGCACTGCTCCATCCCCCTACTTCCAGACTGGTTCCATCTTTATACACAATCCGGTCAATGGTAAATTCCACATGCCCGTATTTTCGTTCCCAAGGCATACGGAAACCCTTTATCTGTACAGAAAGCGGTGACACATCGATTTTAGTAATCATCAGATGATCCCCATCCATCTCTATGGATTTTAACATTTTGTATCTTTTTGTATTGGATTTATAAGCATACCGCCAGTCAAGTTCCCAGCTTCCTTCCAATAACAGCTCTTCCTCTCTACCCTCTTCTTCCAAACCAAGGTCATGATGCAGATAGAAATCTTTAAATTTAATACTAATCTTTGCCTTATTGATTCCTTCACAGCCTGTAATGTAAAGCATATATCCAAGTTTTCCATTCAGATTCACGTATCCTAATGTGGAACCATGTTCTAAAAATTTTCCATCTTTTTCGGTTACGTTTAAAGAATAGTCTTCAGGCAGAATGTAATCCGTCTCTTGATTAAAACCTTCCGGAAAATCATAATCTGTCTCAATGCGGATGCAGGCACTGTTTCTGTCTCCGATGGAACTGACTGCCATCACTTTTAGCTCTCTCCTGCTTGTCTTTTGTAAAGTTCCATTCTGACTGCTTCCCGTTTCTCCCTCTTCTGCTTTTTCATATTCGTATTCCACGGCTTCGCAGCTGTCATAGACCTGAATCTTAACTTCCCCGCTCTCTAACTGGAAAGTGTCGCTTTCATCAAGACCCATAAATTTTATAATCTCCACATCCCAATCCGGATTGGAACCTGCAAATACAGAAAAGCACAGACCCATGAGAAGAACTGCCGCAAGCCCTAAGAGGACAAATCGTCTTTTCCCGCTTTTTCTGGTTTCCTTTTCCTGCAGCTCGTTTATCCCAGCCATAATACGTGCTTCAATTCTGTTTTGCTGTTCTTTGTCCATAAATCCCGGAAGCTCAAGAGCCTCTGTATCATGAATCTCAGAAATCAAGTCATCCAGTCTGACTATCTTTTTTTCTATTTTATCTTTTATATTATTTCCACTCAATTCTTCCCTAGGCATGGCAGATCCCCCTTTCCATCAAATCTTTGCGAAGCTTTTCTTTTCCTCTGTAAAGAATATTTTCCACTTTTTTTGGCGGAAGTTCTAACATTTTTCCAATCTCTCCTGTCTTATACCCGTAGAAATACCGATACAAAAATATAGTCTTGTCCGGTTCTTTCATTTCTTCCAGACAAGTGTGAAGCACCGCTTCCAACTCCTTTTTTTCATACTGTTTTTCTATGTTTTCTCCAGACACTAGCACCAGTTCCAATTCTTCTAAAGAATAAATATCTGCCTTTTTCAGGGTTCTTCTTTTATCTCTTGCCACATTTCTTGCGATAGCATAAAGATAGCTTTTTAAAGAGCATCCCTTGTCCGGTTTAAACTTATCCATATTGTGCCAGAAATTAATAAACGTATCTGCAATGGTTTCTTCTATATCATCTTCCGGACAGTCGTAGAGAAAGTTTCGACATATGGTACTGATCGAATCACCATAGTGATTCATCATTTCATGAATTCCCCGTCCCGGATCTTTTTTAAGAAGAAGGAGGAGTTCTTTTTCCTTCATGTTATCCGCTCCTTTCGTTCTTTCTACTTTACTATACGGCAAAACAACGGAAAACACTCAAAATTCCTGAAAAAATAACAAGATTTTTTTATAATTTTGTAGTAGAATGTGTATATCAACTGGAACATTTTTGGAGGTTAGAATTATGAACTATTTGTTATGCGTCATTCTCATTTTGTTTGGAATATATATGTTTACTCAGCCGGACAATTTTTATGAATACATGAAGATAAGAAAAACCGGCCGTGAGGAAATGGGAGATCCAACCAAACTGGACTATACCATTATCAAGGGGGCTGGCATTTTCTTTATTGTGGCAGGCATCGTACTGGCAGTTAAAATATTCCTTGCCTAAAAAAATAAAAAATAAGGATGTTGCAAAATTTAATTTCCAAAAGAAATGTTTTGCAACATCCATTTTTTATTTTATAAATCCCACTTCTTATAGATAAAGGTATCAAGCACCAGCATGACGAGGATCAAACTTCCTCCAATGATGAATACCATATTGCTTCCAATGGCCTGTGCCACATATCCCCACATGAAACCGCCGATACCATAGGCAATATCCATAGCACAATAGTACATGGATGCACCGAAAGCATGCTGGGTCACGTCAACCGTACGAAGAATTCTGTAATTGAAGATCGGATATAAAAATCCCATACCGATTCCAAAAGGAACCGCCATCAGTATAACAAAAGCTGCGGATCTGGCAAATGCAACTCCAAATACGCCAAGCCCCATAGAAAGGGCAGAGATGTAAACAAGCATACGCATACCGATTTTTTCCTGAACTTTCACGGATACGAATCGTACTCCCAGAGTAAATACAGCCATCACGGTAAAATAAAGGCTGATATTGCCAAGATTCATCTCTTTTGCAAAGGATGTAAGATATCCATTGATTGCACTCTGAGTAATGCCTGCAAACATGAAAACGCCTGCAACGATAAGTCCTTTATAGGAAGTTTTCTTTTTATCAAGAACTTCTCTTTGCTGGCCCGGTTCTCTTTTTCTCTGAGTGTATTTAAAAATAACAGAACCAATCAATGTTATGACAGATACAATGACAATACAGATGAACAAGGACTGCCAGTTTGTATAACCGTCCCCTAAGATTTCAATGGCAACCATTGGACCAATGGCGGTACCAAGAGTACTTGCAGAAGCGGTGAAACCAAGGCCTTCTGACAATCTGGTATGAGGTATGCATTCGGTACTGATTGCAGTTGCACAGGTAAGACCAAGACTGAATCCAAATGCATGCAACGCACGGAATATTAAAAATACAGGAATGGATGTTGTTGTGCAATATCCGATTCCGGCTATGATGGTCATAATCACGCCAAAGAGCAGTAACTGCTTATTGGTATATCTTTCAGATAAAGGTTTTACCACAAATCGTGTCAGCATAGCAGACACCTGAAATGCAGTAATCATATATCCACCTACGACGGTGGATGCAGCAAGTGTTGTGCCATAGACAGCCACAACAGAGTGAAGCAGCATAACACCCACATTTACTCCAAATACAAGAAGCAGCGAGTGTATGTATCTGCCGGTCCATAATTTTTCTTTCATATTCCCTCTCCTAAATTTAAATCCTGTTCTTCCATTTGCCAACAGAACAGGATTTATTTGTTATTTCTTTTTGTTATGATTTATTTCTCGTAGGTTCCTTTTTTTAAGAGTCTGCCCTCTTCCATCATCACCTGACCTCTTGCAACCACTGTATCAATAGACAGTGCGTCATCCAGCAACACCAGATCCCCATCTGCTCCAGGTTTGATGCAGCCTTTTTTATCTTCCAGACCAAGGCCTTCTGCAACATTGGATGTGACAAAGGTAAGTGCCTGCTCCAATGGAATCTCATACATCTCTACCATACGTTTCAGTTCCTGATGAAGAGCATCCATTCCTGCCACACCCATCTCAAGAAGATTGCCATTCTCATCGTAAGTAGACCAGCTTCCATGACCATCAGAACTGATTGTGATATGCTCTAAAGGAAGTCTTCTCTCCATAGCCGTCCGAATGCACTTAGCCGGAGACTTCTCCTCTTCAAAACCACAGGTAAAATCCACGTATCCACCCAGAGTAAGGAATTCATATCCCTGCTCTAACAGTCTTGGATTGCGGTTTACATGCGTCGGTCTGAATATTTTTATCGGAATGGCGGTAAATTCCACTGCCTCTGCAACGGGAACAAGACCGCTTTTTGCATCTCCCATATGGAGGGCCACAAATCCCGGTTTCCCGCTAAGCATACCATGGACTCTCATCTTGCTGGCAACCTGAATCAAATCCTGAGTGGATATATTCGGTGCTCTATGATCAGAGATAGCAAGCTTTAATCCAAGCACGTTCTGAATAAATGTCAGATCCTTTTCAATACTGCCTGTAATAGTAGGACTTGGATAATCATAAGCTCCTGTGAGAATGTAGGCAGATACCCCTTCTTCATAAAGGGCCATAGCTTTGGCGTAGACATTCTCCACACTTCTTGTAATGCCGTCTGTACCAAGAAGGCCCACAACCGTAGTGAGACCATTCTCAATCATCTCTGACATCTGCAGCTCCGGTGCACGAGTATGAAAGCTCCCTTCCCCGCCGCCACCTGTAATGTGAACATGCTGGTCAATAAGACCCGGAATCAGTTTTTTTCCGGACGCATCGATCACCTTACACGGAACTTTAGGCACATCAATGGAATCTGCCATATATTCAATCTTTTCTCCACATACCAGCACATCTTTCTTTCCAAGATGCTTAGGTGCGTAGACTTCCGCATTTTTAATAAGCAGCATCGGAAGATCCTTTCTCTAAAAGCTGGATTAAACGGCTTGTTCCAAGACGTGTTGCACCAAGTTCAATAAATTTAACTGCATCATCTGTTGTAGAGATACCGCCTGCTGCTTTGATCTGAACATCTTTTCCAACGTATTTTGCCATCAGCTCCACATCTTCATATGTAGCGCCTGCTGTAGAGAATCCTGTGGATGTCTTGATGAAATCAGCACCGGATTCTGTAACGATTTCGCACATTTTAATTTTTTCTTCTTCGGTAAGAAGACATGTCTCGATAATAACTTTTAAGATTTTTCCATTACATGCAGCTTTGATTGCCTTGATTTCTTCTAACACTCTGTCGTATGCACCTTCTTTTACATCGCCAACGTTGATTACCATATCGATTTCATCTGCACCGTTTTCGATGGCATTTTTTGTCTCAAACACTTTTACTGCTGTTGTCATATATCCATTTGGGAAACCGATGACTGTACAGATTGGAAGTTTGTCGCCCACATATTCTTTTGCACGTTTTACAAAAGAAGGCGGAATGCATACGGATGCTGTCTCATGAGCCATGCCATCGTCACAGATGACTTTAATCTGTTCCCATGTGGAAGTCTGTTTTAATAATGTGTGGTCTGTTTTACTTAAAATATCTCTTTTATTCATGTTTCTTTTCCTTTTCTATCAATTTTTATAATTTGTATTACTTTACCGCTCAGCTCAAGACGTTTCTTATTTTAACATCTCAAGAATGGATGTTCCGATGGTTCCTTCCGGCATTTCAATGCCAAAGTTCTTGGCAACGGTCGCTCCGATCACCGCAAATGTCTCCTGTTCCGGCAGTTTCCCTCCATTTTCCATGGATGGAGACCATGCAAGAAATGGTACTTTCTCTCTGGTATGATCCGTTCCTGTGTAAGTCGGATCGTTTCCATGATCTGCTGTAATAATCAGAAGATCATCCTCTTTTAACAGAGGCATTAATTCTCCTAATTTCACATCGAATTTCTCAATCTCTAAGGCATAACCTTCCGGATTTCTCCGATGTCCCCATTCAGAATCAAAATCTACCAGATTGGTAAAACAAAGTCCGTTGAAATCCCTTCTGGCAATCTCAATGGTCTGTTCCATTCCATGAACAGAAGATTTGGACTTATTGGATTCTGTCAGTCCTTCCCCGACAAAAATATCAAAAATCTTTCCTACCGAGATCACATCATATCCTGCTTCCTGAAGAGAATTTAATACGGTCTTTCCAAATGGTTTCAATGCATAGTCATGACGGTTGGCTGTTCTTTCATAGGTTCCGTCCGCCTTCCTGATATATGGTCTTGCAATGATTCTTCCCACTTTCCATTCTTCTTTCATGGTCAGTTCCCTTGCAATCTCACAGTATTCATATAATTTCGGCACGCCCATGGTCTCTTCATTCCCGCAAATCTGCATGACAGAGTCTGCCGAAGTATAGACGATAACAGCACCTTTGTCTTCTTCATGGCCGAATTCGTCAAGAATCACTGTTCCGCTGCTGCTCTTATTGCCAACAATCGGTCTTCCAAAGCGTTTCTCAAGTTCCTGAATCAGTTCCTCCGGAAACCCTGTCTCCGTAAATGTCTGAAATGGTTTTACTGTGCGAAGGCCCATCATCTCCCAATGGCCTGTCATGGTATCTTTTCCGTTACTCACTTCCCGAAGGCGTGTATACCGGCCAATCGGATTTTGTTCCGGCTCCATTCCTGCTAATGAGCGGATATTGGCCATGCCAAGTTTTCTAAGATTCGGCATCTTGATATCCGGCACTCTCTCCACAATATGTCCAAGAGTATCTGCGCCTGTATCGCCATATTCTGCTGCGTCTTCCATGGGTCCGATTCCAAGCGAGTCCATTACAATAATAAATATTCTTTTATAATCTGACATGTAATCTCCTTTCTATAGAAAATCTATCTGCCCTATTCTGCGTCCGTTTCTTTCATATACTATCCACAGATTTTTTCCAAAGCAAAGGCAAATGCTTTCGGAAACCATGCGGAAAATGCTTCCCGGTCTTTTAAAAGCCATTCTTTCAGCTCCGTCAAAGAAATCCACATAAGAGAGTCTACTTCCTCCAGATTGCCCACAATGGCAGCTTTATCCTGCCCGGCATAGTCGTAGACAAACACGTTATCTATCTCATGTTCCGCCACTTCCTCAAACTGGGCAAAATACTGAAACTTGCCGCAATACACCAGTTTTTCTTCCTCAATATCGATACCAAGTTCTGTTTTTGTCCTGCGGACAACTGCTACGGGCAGTTCCTCTCCCATTCTAGGATGGGAACAGCAGGAATTACTCCAGCATCCGCCTGAATGATATTTGCCGTAGGCTCTTCTTTGAATCAACATGGTATCTTCTTTGCTGTCATAGAGAAACAGAGAAAATGCACGGTGAAGTTTTTTCTCTACATGGGCTTCCATCTTGCCCATATGACCAATCTCATGATCATCTTCATCTACAAGAATCAAAATGTCTTCTAGATTATTCATATCTTTATTATCAATATTTTTCATTCTGATATCTTCTCCCGTCTCATTTGTTCTATGATTACTTGCTCTATACTCATTTTCATATTACTGAACATAGTTATGATAATTATATCCTGAAACTGCCCATAAGTCGACTGTTTTGTTTATCACTTCACAATGAAAAAATATAGAAAAATTTTTCATTTATAGTTGACAGCTTTAGTCGGATATGCTATATTCTATACATAAGTTAGTTCTGTCTAACCCCTCCTCAGAACTTAATAAAGGCATCTAGTATGCAGCCAGTGATGCCTTAAATATGCAGCAAAAAAGCGCCCGGACCGGCGCTTTTTTTATTCTATAGGAAACTGCGTTTCCATAGAACAAAAGTGTTTCGCCAGCGAAATACTTTTGTTCTTATGATTCCTGTTCTAATTTTGAATAGATAAATACTCCTCCCAGTACAATAAGGCCGCCTAACACCTGCATGACAACCGGAATCTCCTGAAACAGGAAAATTGCAACAACAGATGCAATCATCGGTTCTAAAAGACGGACACTGGCCACAAAGGACGGGGTAAAATATTTGAGACACCAGCTAAAGACACTATGTCCAAGAATGGTAGATACCACTCCAAGGAAGAATCCTGCGCCTATTGTCCGAGGACTGAAATCCCGGACTCCATATCCCTGGAATATGGTTGTTGCAACCAGTACCAAGGCACAGGTGGCGTACACAATATAGGTATAAGCTGTAGTTGTCATGGACTTTCGCATCTCTTTTCCAATCAGGGTATAACCTGCTACGGATATAGCACCGATTACAGCAAGGAAATCTCCGTAAAGGTGGCTCTCTCCCGCCATGGAATCAGAAAAGGCAATGAGCATGCTTCCTCCCACCATAACCGCAATGCAAAGAATCACCTTCCAGTTCATCTTTCCTTTCATAAACAGACAATATCCTATGGATACCCAGATGACCTCCGTACATACAATTGCAGTAGAACTTGCCACAGAAGTATGTTTTAAAGATTCAAACCATGTAGTAAAATGCGCAGCCAGACAGATGCCGCTGGCAATACATAAGATAACCTCTCTTTTATCTGCCTGAAAAATCTCATCACGGATTGCTTTTTTACCCAGTGCCACAGGTGTGAGCAGCAAAACCGTCCATAACAATCTGCATGCCGCTGTCACAACAGATGGACCATCTGCCAGCCGGACAAAAATACTTGATAAAGAAACTCCCAAAAGTCCCACTATTACCATGATCATCGGATGTTTTTCCAAATACTTCATTTTTTCTCCCGTCTCATTTCTACGTTATTCCAAAAATCCAAAATTCCAAATTTTTATAATTCCAAAAAAGAAGGTTCTCTCCATTTTCATGAAACAGAACCTTTCTTAATGTATATCTTTCTTATAGATATCTTTCTTTTTCTATGTCTTTCTATGATATCTGACTTTTATCATCTACCGGATCAGCATACCTTTTGCCTCAAGCATGGCTTCTATCTCATCTAAGATTTCTTCGCTCTCTGCTTCTATCTCATGGTAATGATAATTAGAAGTAATCTTCATAAGCGGACTGGATTTGCCATTTCGGATATCTTCCAGAAATTCCTGTACTTTCTTTCTGGATCCAATATTCATCTCCGCTTCCATTCGTCCGTATACCCTATGATTCACTCGTACACTGATTATCTTACCGCCAAGATCGACGATAGCATTCATCTCTTCCTCCACCTGTTCTTCTGTATGCTGCACTTTGAAAATGCGGCGGAAAGACTGACGTTCCTGAATGACATAACCTCTATTGGTAGACATAATATCGTATCCGGAAGCACGGATTAAGGCAATATCCTGCACAATGACCTGACGGCTCACTTCACATGCTTCAGCCAGTTTCGTGCCAGAGATTGGCTTGCCGCTTCCACGAATCTGTTCAATGATAAATGCTCTGCGCTCTTCGCCTGTCATCATAGACTGCCTCCTTCTTTTCTTCTTAATTCTTAACAGAATGTACTCTATCCGTTCTTATCATATCAGCATTTTCCTGCTTAATCAACATACTTAAGCATTTCTTCCCATTTTGTTACTTCCGGCCATCCGGTAGTATCAAATGCATCCCGGATACATTCACTATAATACTCAATCTTATCTGTCAGTCCCGGATAAGTATCAAAACAGAATTCTGCACCAATCATGGCGTATTCCATTACCCGTGCCCTGTCCTCCGTCGGGAAGGTACGGGAATAAATATCGATAAAAAAGTCATCATATCCATCATAATAATAAGAATCCGGTACATCCGTATAGCTGTAACAATAATCAAATCCGTCCGGATTAAGAGAAGCCCAGCGTTCCTCGGAGAATTTCACCTTTTCGCCTCTGTCAACAAGGTTCTGCATTTTTTTATCAATCAGATGGGCAAATTCATGATACAAATCCTGTTCCATTAACTGTCCACGGCCCATGTCAAATACCATCACGTATTTTTCTTCATTGCTCTGCACAAATGCAATAAAAGAGTCGAAACCGTTCTTATTCTCTTCCACCTGATTCACCGCATAGATGTTGCCCATAAGATTAATCTCAATTTCTCTAAAGTAACCAAAATATAACTGGTCAATAAATCCATCCGGATAGGAAGCAAGACTAAGATCAATGATATCAAGACCTCTGGAAATCTTTTCTGCATTTAAGTTCTGTTCTACCATGTAGTCATTATAGTCTGTGTCACACTGCTCCGCAATTTTAATTGTCACACCGTATTTATCGCCAATTGTCTGTGCTTTTTTATACAAATCTGCTGAGACCGCATCCCCAGTCAATACTTCATCCTTAAGCTCCGTTAATTTAAGATCTTCACCTTCTACAGATACAGACAGATCCCAGAAATAAAGTTTATCCACACCAGGCGCCTCAATATTTGTCAGCAGATATCCTCCCAGGTTTTCAAACCATACGATACTTTCTAAGTATCCTTCTGTTCCTCCGGGAAGATTCATCATAGAGTAAAATGTTCCATCCGGATGATAAGCATAGAAATCCATACTGCCATCGCCCTTCATCTCTGTTATCAGCAGCTCGTCTGAATTTCTCACAAAGGTTGCCATGGTGCCGGATTCCAGCTGAAAACTCTGAGGAACTTCTTCCGTTCCATAAAAATACTGTTCTGATTCGCCAACCATACCGCCAAGCCATACACGGGAATTGTGTTCCACTGCATATAAGGATTTATTCAAATCAAGAATATCCAATTCTTCCCCGGCCAGATTCATAACTGCATAAGAGGAAAGTCCCGTTTTGCTGTCCGTATAAGTCAGCGTGACATAATCCCCGCACATCTTTGATACATAAGCACCTGTTATTTCTTCCGCCCATCTCTTCTCAGAGCCGTCAGACAGATCAACTGCCAGGATTCCTTTTTCATAATCCACAATATATGCCTTGGTCATCATTCTATTTAAGAAAATAGAACCGGACGGCAGCGTGTATTCCTTTTCTATATTCAATTCCCCATCAAAAATAATGACTTTTCCTGTTGGATTATCACTTAAAACCACATGACGGTCCAGAACCTGAATCATGGCAATCTCCATCCCGGAACACTCTTTCTGACCAAGTAATTCACCGGTCTGGGTACTGATTAATTTGAGAATAAAATTAGATTCTCCTGTCTTTCCATCGTAATAGGAACTGCACAGTAAAATATTCCCCTGGAAATTATAAATCTGTTGCTGAATACCTGCCTCTATCTCTTCGTTATGAATGTAAGACAGCACGCCTTTCTCATCCACAGGCCGTTTCTCATCAAGAATCGTAACCACTTTTTCGATTTTCGGTTCTTCTGTTGTCGTATTTGTTGTCTTATCTTCAGTGCTCGTTCCAGGCGTTTTACCTCCACATGCTGTCAAAGTCAAAACAAATATTATACAAAAAATAGAAAGTATTTTTTTCATAACTGCCATCCTCCTGTTTCATTTATCTGGTTTCTTTGACTTTATTTTACTAGAGCAACATGGCTCTGTCACCAAATAAATTCTTACAATTTTCCGTCAATTCTTCTATTTTCTCTCTTCTTTTCATATTTTCTATAAACAGTTCCAAATTATCTCAGACAAAGGAACAATTTCTTCATTCTTTTTCTCCTTAAAAGAAATCACCATATCTGCCCATTCTCTACACGGCTCCACGTATTTTTCATGCATAGGTTTCACCTTTTCAAAATACTGCTCCATCTCAAATTCAGCAGTCCTTCCGTACCGCTCTATATTTCGCAGCATCCTTCTTTCCATCCGTACCTCTGAGGGAACATCCACGAAAACCTTCAAATCATAAAGGTTTCTCAGTTTCTCATGATACAAAGAAAAAATCCCATCCACTATAAGAATCTCATTTGGTTTGGTCTCCTCCGTCTCAGCAAGTCTTTCGTAGGTCTGAAAGGTGAACTTTGGCTGATGGATGATATGCCCTGACTTTAATCTCTTTATGTGAGAAATCATAGTCTCCCAGTCGAGGCTTTCCGGAATATCATAATTGACAAGGCGGCGCTTTTCATAGGGAAGCTCATCTCTGAAAATATAGTAATTATCCATGTCTATCACAGATATCTGTCCCGGAAACTGTTCTTTTAATAGTTCTATAATTGTTGATTTACCGGAACCGCTTCCGCCGCAAAGACCGATTACCATATTTTCTTCTCTCTTTCTTTTCAGACTCGTTCCTGCTCATGACAGCAAGCTGCTTAAACCACTCTTTAACTGCCACGCCCATCTTTCTAAAAAATAATATCAGGCATTTCCTCTTCCACTAAGAACTCAATCGTCTCATCTTCCAAGATTGGAAGGAAGGCTTCAAATGGGAAAGCATCAAATTCACATCCATAATCGTTGGCCCCAAACCATTTACCTTCCTTGGCAGACTGATTTAATCCACGGGCAAACTTGGTATAATTAGAACAATCATGTACTGCGATGTCCCACCCTTCATCATCTGCAATCTTCATAAACTTAAGAGTAAGCTCACGGCTCCAGATTGGAGAAATATAACCGTGACGGCACAGATACAGGCTCTCCCCTGCATAATTGTCAATATTGTTCGGATTCAAATGAAGTTCTGCACAGTTGATAAAATCAAATCCAGTGCCAAGAATAGCCTCTTTTTTCTTAAAAAATCCCTCAAAGAATTCCGGCGTCATCGGTGTTTCGATACCCACTGCCTTGATGTATTTTTTGGCAAGCTTCATATTCTCAATTACAATATCCGCACAGTTGCTTGCACCAAGATTGAAACGGATCTCGTCAAGACCGGCTTCTCCAAGAGCCTTTAAACTCTCTTCTGTTGCCAGAAGTCCGTTGGTATATAAATGCTGGTATACTCCATGTTCATGGAATTTCTGAATGATTGGATAGTATTTCTCAATCTCCATAAAAGGTTCCAGATATACATAAGCAACGCCCGTCGGTTTGTCATGAATGGAGAATAAAAGATCTAAGTCTCTCTCATAATACTTGGTACCGCCAATCTCCCACATGCCTTCTCCGATCGGCATAATCTCATCAAACTCTCCATAGTTATAGCAGAATTTGCACTGGATGTTACACTTGTTTGTCTTACGAATCGCTGTAAGACCTTTGCCAAGAAGACAGGATTTACATCCCTTTGCAAACTTGTCATCATTTCCTACATATAATGTTCTTCCCTGCTGGGATTTGAGATTTTTAATCTGTGCTTTCAACTCATTCTGTCTTGCTTCCACCGCATCCTCAATCTGTGCAAAAACAGAGAAAATAATCTCATAATGTCCGGTCATCAATTCCTCGTCTTCCGGAAAGTTGGCAAAGAATTCGAACCATGCGTACGCGTCCTGTTTGGATATTTTCATGATCTTCTTTGCAGGTTCTTAAGTCAGAGAAGAACCTCCCGCTTCTACACGCAGAATTCATCTCCTGATTTCACACCTGCACTCCTTTCTACCTCAAAATACTTCTATAATCTTTTCTACAATCTCTTCTATATGTAAATCTTCTGCCTCAATGACAAGATCTGCATGCTTTTCATAAAGGGGTACTCTCTGATGATAAAGATCTTCAATGGTCTGTCCCTTCCCAAGAGTCACACCTCTTGTCTTAATATTATTGAGTCTTTCAAGAATGGTCTCAAGAGACACTTTAATGTACACAATCTTACCATGTTCTTTAAAATGTTCCATGGCGCAGTCAAAATAAATAGCACTTCCGCCTGTAGCAATGACATAATTGTTCACATCCACATCAAGAAGCACACTTTCTTCTATCCGGTGAAAATAATCATTGCCATGCTCATTGATAATATTCTGAAGTGTCTTTCCCTCTCTTTGCTGGATGAGAAGGTCTGTATCAACAAATCCCTTGTTCATTGTTTTGGCAAGAACGACACCGATGGTGCTTTTTCCACAGGCCGGCATACCGACTAATATTACATTGTTCATCTCTATTCCTCTTTTTCTTTTCATCCGTCCCTCTGCTTTATCAGACGAATTAGTTGTTTTATTTCATATTCATAGAATCTCTTCTTTAGAATACCATACAACAGGCAAGAAAAAAAGGTGTTTTGCAACACCTCTTTTCTCTCCTTTGTTTAGTTTGCCGCAAATTCTCCACTTGCATCGCCTACAGTAATTTTATAAGACTCTCCGGAAATGATATCCGGACTGCTTAAAATCACTACGGCAAATGACAGCTTGGCCTCATGGGTCATAATCACATTGCCGTCTTTATCTTCTAACGTAATCTTCGTTCCTGCCTCATGACTTCCGGCATTAACAGCAATCACGCCCTGTTCTGAACCGCTGAAAGTCTGTGCCATTCCCGCGGCACCGGTTCCAATGAAGGTTCCGCCTGTTATCACTGCACTGGTATCATAGTCAAGAGTTGCCGTATCTCCGCTAAATGGTCCGGACACAAAGGTTGTTCCGCCGCTGATTGTAAGACTGCCATTGGCATCAATTCCATCCCCGGACGCATTGATCCTTACGGTTCCTCCGGAGATGACGATCGTTCCGTCAGAAGAGCCGCCCATAGCTCCCGGACCTCCCATGCCGCCCCGGCCTCCAAAGTTATCATCTCCTCGAAATCCTCCCATGCCGCTGGCATCTGTTCCGCCAGCCGCATTAAAACCGTCGTCGGATGCCACAAGATCTATGCTGCCTCCGGACACCAGAACATGTAACCCTTCCAAACCTTCATAACTTTCGGTTATCCCGATTGTGCCGCCGGCCACGGTAAGGGTATCATCTGCATGAAATCCATCGTCACCTGTGGCTATATCAAAACTTCCGTTGTTCACGGTTATATCAGCATTGGAGTGCACGCCATCATCAGCAGAATCAATGGAAAAGGTTCCTCCGTTGATGACAATCTCCAAAGTTGCTTTTATTCCCTTGATACTTGTGCTGTCTTCGGCAGAATCTGCTATATCATCTGTTTGCGTCAAATCATTCCGGGACGGAAAAGAACCGTCCGGCCTTTTTCCATCCATGCCGGGACGGCCGCCTCCCATGAAATTTCCCCAGTCACTGGAAGTCTTTTTCTCAGCATTGCCGCTTCCTCCTCCGGTCACAATAGTATAAGTTCCATCCTCAATGGTCATCCCGGCACTAGAACTAATTCCGTCTCCCTGAGCAGAGATATTATAATTCCCATCTGCCAGATACACAAATCCCAGGGACTCATCTTCATCATGCTCTGCGTGAATGCCATCTTTTCCTGCCGTGATCAAAAATGTTCCATCGGCCACACAGACATTGTCTTTTCCGGAAATGCCGCTGGATGCACATTGAATCACATAAGATCCGCCTGTCACCGTCAATTCATCTTTCGACAGGATTCCATGTCCCCCGGGAGATGTAACCGTAAGAGATCCTTCTCCATTGAGAGTCAGATCCTCTTTGGAGAAAACAGCCGCATCCACATTGTTGTCATCTGTCTGCTTAAATTCTCCTCCGTTTGAAAGACTATTCTGGCTTTCTTTTGCCATTGTGAGAAAGACCTTATCAGCCTGCTTAATATAAAGCGGAGCGCCGATCTCACTATGAATGGAAGCTCCCTCCAGGACAATCTGTGTCTTATCTTCTTTTGCTGCATCCACCACAAGCATTCCATTCTCCAAAGTACCTCTAACGATGTAAGTGCCTTCATCTTTGATGGTAATGGTGGTTCCATCAATATGAACTGCACCAGAATCACACTGTGCCGAATCACCATTTAAAAGAATCACCGCACTGGTGCTTTCATCATAATCCGTCTCAAAATCCCTTTTGGAGAATAGTTCCTCATTTAATTCCACTGTCTGATCAGAATCATTCACTGTCTGATTCCCTGTATCAGTCTCTTTCCTACTATCTGCTCCGCCTTTTCCGCAGGCAGATACGATTATTATCATTGCCAGCAATAAGGCAATTACTGTTTTTTTCTTCATTTTTGCTGCTCCACATTTCTTTATAATTCCATGGATGCCGTCTCCTGTCTGGAAACGGTTATCTCAAGATTGCCATTGCGGCATCTAAGCTGATCAATCATCTCTTTTTCTTTCGAAGAATCTTTGATGACCAGATCATAGGTAAGCCGGAACATACTGCCAAGATTGGTTGTTTTGACACGGACAAGTTCATAAGAATCGGTATATTGACTTAACACCTCATCAAACACAGCAGTGTAATCAAGATCTTCCGGAATTGTAATATTTAAGGTCTTATACATGGCAGAATTCTTTCTGATTCCAAAATCCAGCCTGTTATATAACGTATTCATCAGACACATCACAATCGTAAACAGCACTGCAAACCCCAGATACCCCATGCCGCAGATCAGACCTGCCGCCATGGCAAGAAAGAGCATTACGATTTCTTTTGCCGTACCTGGAACAGAACGGAAGCGGACAAGACTGAATGTTCCCGCAACTGCAACGCCTGCACCTACATTTCCATTGACCATCATAATGACAACGCAGACAACCGCCGGCAAAAGAGCCAGTGTCACAACAAAACTCTTCGTGTAACGGTTCCTGTGCATGAAAGATGCCGCAAGTATCATACCCAAAAGCAATGCCGTTCCCACACATAACATAAAATCTTCTACTGAAATCACTGCGGTCATGTCTGTATCAAACAGTCCGCCAAATATCATATTCATCTGATTATCCTCCTATTCATCCCATTTCTTTTTATATCTGATGTATTTCTGATATGCTGTTCCATATTTGGAAAAAGGGGTTTTGTATATTTTCTCTTTTGATAAAATCTGTGTCATCCAAAGGGGAATCCCGCCGGACGTTTTTATCTCCATCAACACTTTTCCTTCCTCCAATACCGGGTCGCCAAAAACATCCTCCTCTAAAGACATCTTCGTCTGCCGGCATAGAATATGGTCATCAAATGTTACACGGAACCCCACATCCTCTCTGGCACAGTACGCCTCCCTTTCATAGGACAAAAACAAGGCCGGGCGGAGATTTTCATAATAATCTTTAAAATAATCGATTTCTTTTGAAATCTGACTCTGTGGCTCACATTCTGTTCTGCCTTCCAGCCAATCCATAGCCTTCTGCTCCGGCATGGACAGTCTCCTTTTGTATACAACAGAATCGTATTTCTTTTTCAGTTCCACATAGACAGAACTTCCCGGCTCCGCCTTTTTATAGCTTCGGATACGCAGTTTTTCCTTGTATGCCGGTTTTTCAATAGAACGGCGGATCAGCCGGTATGTATCCGTATCATAATAAATATTGCGGATTACAGTTTTTCCATACTCATCCCCCTCCATGCAAGGCTCCATCGCCTGAAGAATCCGGCTCTTCTGCTCTCTAGTAATGAGGTATTTTATTTCATATCTTTTAAATACAGCCTGGTATGCCATATCCCTTCCCTTTCTTCCATCTTTGACACCATTTCTGACGTCATCTTACAGAGCTTAGACAGACCATACAGACCGTCTGTCAGCATATCCTTCGTCTCCATCCTAACATAACCTTATGACCCTAATTACACCTTAAAATCACAAAAAGTTCAAACAATTCTTAGCTTCATTTAATGTATCTACTGTACTATAATAAAACATAGGGGAGGACAGCCTATGAAACTTTTATTAGCAGAAGACGAGCTCTCTTTATCCAGAGCCATCATCAAAATACTAGAAAAAAACAACTATACAGCAGAAGCGGTTTACAACGGCGAAGACGCCTTAAAATACTTGGAATCCGGCAATTTTGACGCCGCCATCCTGGATATTATGATGCCAAAGATGGACGGGATCACCGTATTACAAAAGCTCCGCGCTTCCGGGAATCAGATTCCCATTCTCATTCTCAGCGCAAAATCAGAGGTCGATGATAAGGTGTTGGGACTTGACAGCGGAGCCAACGACTATCTGACCAAACCCTTTGATTCCAAAGAACTTCTCGCCAGAATCCGGGCCATGACCAGAACGGGCCAGGCCGTTTCCTCAAGGATTTCCACAGGAAACATCACCCTGGACAGAGCTACCTTTGAATTATCTTCTCCATCGGGAAGTTTCCGCCTGACCAATAAGGAATTTCAGATGATTGAAATGCTCATGACAAATCCAAAACATCTCATCTCCACAGAACGGTTTATGGAAAAGATCTGGGGTTATGACAGCGATACAGAAATCAGTGTTGTTTGGGTCTACATTTCCTATCTCCGAAAGAAACTCCATGCACTCGGTGCCAACATCCAAATCAAAGCGGCCAGAAATGCCGGCTACTCACTGGAGGAAATTACATGATAAAAAAACTGCAGACACGGTTTGTTTTTCTTACTATGTCCGCTTTATTTGCCGTACTGTTTGTCATCATAACAGGAATCAATGCAGTCAACTATAACAGTGTCATCGAAGACATCGACCGGCTTCTCGTTCATCTGTCCGAAAATGAAGGCACCTTTCCGGAATTCAAAAGAGAACCTCCTGTCAAAAACGACAAAACCCCAAGGCCTTTTGATTCCTACCCATCCATGGAAACGCCCTATGAAACCAGATATTTTTCCGTCCTTCTGGAAAGAGATACCGGTCATATCATGGAATATGACATGGCCCATATTGCTTCCGTCGATTATAAAAATGCAGAGGATTATGCCTTAAAGGCGTTACAAAAAGCAAAAACAACCGGTTTTATCGACAGATTCCGTTATCTCAAAAATGAAGAAAAGGGCACTCTGCGCATTATATTTATGGATTGTGGAAGAATTCTCGATGCCGTCCGGAACTTTCTGCTCATCAGTACCGGTATTGCTCTCGCCGGTTTTGTCATCGTTACAATGATCATCATCTATTTCTCCAACCGGATTATCCGACCGCTCTCCGAAAGCTACGAGAAACAGAAACGCTTTATTACCGATGCAAGCCATGAGCTAAAAACACCTCTCACAATCATAAATGCTGATGCGGATATTCTAGAGATGGAATACGAAGACAACGAATGGATTACGGATATCAAAAAGCAGACAAAACGTTTGACGGAACTGACCAACAACCTTATGCTTCTTTCCCGCATGGAAGAATCAGAACATAGGATGCAAAAAGTTGACTTCCCAATCTCTGAAACTGTCACAGAAGCTGCCCTATCGTTTCAGGCACTTGCCCAGACACAGAACAAGCTGCTTCATACTTTCATAGAACCCATGCTGACTTTCTGTGGAGACTCCAAAGGCATCTCTCAACTGACTGCCATCCTTCTTGACAATGCATTAAAATATTCTCCGGAGAACAGTACCATTACACTTACTCTGGAACAAAAAAATAAGCTGATTCGTCTATCCGTATCCAATCGGACGACAAACCAGCTTCCACGCCGGAATCTGAATCTTTTATTTGACCGTTTCTACCGGGCAGATTCCTCAAGAAATTCTGCCATCAAAGGTTATGGAATCGGTCTTTCTATCGCAAAGGCTGTTGTTACTGCTCATAACGGCAAGATAAAAGTCATTTCACCTACAGAAACTGAGATTCAGATTATAGCACAGTTTCCAATATAATAATTCAAGCCTCGCTGGCGGGACTCAGCGCGGGATTCGCGAAAATATCTCTGACATTTTCGCGAATCCCGTTAAACATTCTTCCTAATGCTTTATCTTACCGGTGCAAGAAGAACTTTACCGGTTCCTCTGTATACATTGACAAGGCCTTCACCTGATGCTGCAGAACCAATCAGGCTCTTGCCGGAACGTTCCACTGTAAAGTCAAGACTGCCGCTCCATGCAATAGCAAAATTGCCGTCTACTTTTAATACATCGTTTTCTAATGTAATCTCCACAAGTTCTTCTCTTGGGCAAGGAGATTCCAGACATACTATACCGTGGCCCTGAATACCAAGATTGAATAATCCCTCACCGCCTAAAGCTGCAGAGGAAAGGTTAGATCTCATAACCGCTTTGTGTTTTAATGTAGATTCACAGGCCAGGAATAAGCCGTCATCAAGAACGATGGAACCATTCCAATCCGCAAGATCCACAAGTAAAATGTGTTTGTAAGTTGGTTCTAACACTAAAGTTCCATTTCCTGTATATTCCGGCTTAATTGCACTTTCACCGGTTACAGAACCGCGCATGGCTTTTCCAAAGAAATCGCCAACCCCTTTGATTCCTGTTGTGGCATCTACTTTGCCTGCAGTCCACTGCATTGCGCCTGCCTGAACCGTCACATTGGACTTGGAAACATCACATACAACCTGTCGTTTTCTTACATTCATCTGGCTTGCATAGTATGCCATCATTGCTGTCTCCGGCATAACGCTTAAATCTCTCTGATATTCGATTACGGAGAATGCGCCTAAAGAATCAATTACCTTTACATCGTCGTTGTCGAAAAAATTTTTAATCTTATACATAATCTTTCCTTCCTTTTCTATATATATTTTTTTAAATTTTTTATTCTCATTTATTGTTTCTGATATTTATGGTATTTTTGTCTTTTTATACTCTTTTATTATAACTTAGTCATGTACTGTTAACAAGGAAATCAATCCTATAATCAACAGCAATGGGAGCGCCAGTCGGATTAATCCAAAGACAACCAAAAGTACTAAACTAATTGGCAGCATAATCAGTGATACAAATATTTTGGAAATACTCCAGGCAGCTCTTACCGCAAAAAGAAGCAATTTTCCAAAAACCAAAAACATTAATACAGTAAATAATAAAGTCCACATATCTATCTTCTCTCCTTTCCACAGATAATTTGTCCGTGAAATGTGGTTACATCGTAAAGTCCGAGTTTTTCACAGAAGTTTTTCTGTCCGGACATTTTTTCAATCAAAAGGCACATTCTAATTCTTCTTTTTACATGCATCTGTGTTCCCCTTTCTTAAATCTAAGTATTTCTTGTCGAACTTGATTATGTAATTATTATATTCGCAGCTTGCAAAAGAATAAACGGTTCCATTACACCATTAAGCATCTCTATTCCGCTTTTTCAGAGGTAAAAAAGATTCCATTTCTTTGCTATCTTTTATATAATAGAAAAAAGAAATTTTATTATGAAGAGGAATACTATGGGAAGAAAATCAACAAAAGAAAACAAAAACATATATCAGATCAGCCGCGAGGAAATGAAATTCTCAAGAGAAGCAGCCGCAGAAAAGCTCGGCTTTATCTCCTCTGACCGAATCGAAAAGATTGAAAATGAGCGTTCCCTTCCTCATCCGGAAGAAGTTCTCGCCATGGCAGACTGTTACAAGAATCCTTCACTTTGCAATTACTTCTGTTCTCATGAATGCCCTATCGGCATGGAATACGTACCGGAGATTAAAGTAAAGGATCTGTCTCAGATTACTTTGGAAATGCTTGCTACCATCAACAAGCTGACGAAGACAAAAGAACGCTTAATCGAGATTACTGTAGACGGAGAATTAACGGAAGATGAAATTCCGGATTTTCTCTATATTAAAGATGAACTGGAAAAAATGTCTATCGCCATTGATTCTTTAAATCTTTGGCTTGATCATATGATCGCTTCCGGTAAGATTGATAAGAAATTGCTGGGTGAGAATGAATAGCTAAAAAAAAAAAACGGAAACGACGTTTCCTATAGAAGAAAAAACCTCGTATCACTACGAGGCTTTTTTTCATATATTTTATTACATTGAATAGTAAATTCCAATACCAGGTCCAATTGGAAGACCTGCTAATAACCATACAATCAGCATAAATGTCCATCCGATTAAGAATGCAACGGAGTATGGAACCATTGTAGCTGTAATTGTACCGATACCTGCTTTCTTGTCATATTTCTGAGCAAATACAATGATTACCGCGAAGTATGTCATAAGCGGTGTGATGATGTTTGTACTGGAATCACCAATTCTGTATGCTAACTGGCAAAGTTCCGGGCTGTATCCAAGTAACATGAACATTGGCACGAATACTGGAGCAAGGATGTTCCATTTTGCAGAAGCAGATCCCATAAAAAGGTTCATAAATGCAGAGAACAGTACGAAAATAATCATTAATGGAATTAATCCGATGTTTGCATTTTCAAAGAAGCTTGCACCTGCTAATGCGATGATTGTTCCTAATTTTGTATAGGAGAAGTAGTTGATAAACTGAGCGGATACGAATGCTAATGCAAGGAATGCACCCATGGAAGACATGGATTTTTCCATTGCTTTACAAGCACCGCCGTTTTCCTTTGTAAATGTTCCTACAGTCTTACCATATACAACACCTGGAATCATGAATAAGAATGTGATCATGATAACGATACCGTTTACAAATGTGGATGTAGGGTTACCAAAGATGGCTCCGTTTTCATTTCTCATGAAAGAATCGGCAGGGATACATGCTGCAACAATAACTGCAACGAAAATAAGGGCTGCAATACCTGCATTTCTTAAGCCTTTTCTTTCACCGTCTGTCAGTGTTGTTAAAGAATCATCTTCTCCCTCTACTTCGCCTGTAAATGTACCAAGACGAGGTTCTACAACCTTATCTGTAATAAATGTACCAAGAATGGTAATTAAAAATGTAGATACAAAAAGGAAGAAGTAGTTACCCATAACAGATACTTCATAACCTGGATCGATGATGGATACAGCTGTCTGGGAAATACCAGCAAGCATTGGGTCTAATGTACCAATTAAAAGGTTGGCAGAGAAACCGCCGGATACACCTGCAAATGCAGCTGCAAGACCAGCCATTGGGTGACGTCCGTATGCACGGAAGATCATAGCGCCAAGTGGAATTAAGATTACATAGCCTGCATCACTTGCAATATTGGACATAACACCAAGGAAAATAACCGCAGGTGTAATTAATTTGGCCGGTGTAATCTTAACAGCACCTTTTAATAAAGCGTTGATAAGACCGGAATGTTCTGCTACACCTACACCAAGCATAGCAACCAATACCATACCAAGCGGTGCATATGTTGTAAAGTTGGTAACTGCGTTTGTAAGCATATAAGTAAGGCCTTCTTTTGTCAGTAAGCTTACTGCAGTTACTGTTGTTTCCTGTAATTCGCCATTCACAACAAGATTACCTGTTGCGGAAACACCAAGAACTGCGCATACTGCGGAAAGAACTACGATCGCTGCAGCAAACATGGCAAATAAAATAATTGGATGAGGAAGACTGTTACCGATCTTCTCGATACCATTGAGCCAACGATTGTATAAACTGACTTTATTTTTGTTTTCTTTCATATTTGTTCTCCTTCTGTTTTTCTTCGTCGCGTCACCACGTTGATGTGACACAACCTCGACAGAATATCACAAACTGTTAACTTTGTCAACTAAATATACAGTTAAAATTTCTGGTAATTGTCATCGTCTCATCCGCTTCATATTCTCTTATTATCATGATACTAAACCAGTTCATGATTTCGCGTCTTCTCATATCAAATCTACTTTCACAATATCAGCAAATGCCGGATTTAAACTGCAGACAGCATACCTGTATCCGTCATGTAAATCATATTCCTTAAAATAATAGGATGCCTGATTCACATTCTGATATACACAAATCCTATCCTCATCAATAGAAAAATAAAAGTCTTTCAATGGAATTCTCATCCCCAGCCCGGTAGCTTTCAAAAAACTCTCTTTCAAGGTCCAAATTCGGAAAAACATCTCCTGCTTTTTAAGGCCAGCCGCCTCTATCATATCATTCTCTTCTGTCGTAAAAAAATGTCTCGCTACTTTATAATCCGTATCCCTGATTCTCTCTACGTCACAGCCAGCTTCCTGATTAGAGATTACACACATAACCCTCTCTTCTGAATGGGAAAGATTAAATTCGACAGAAGAATTTCCCACAAGAAAGGGTTTCCCATTTTCTCCAATTCCACATTCAAATTCCCCTATTCCGTTTATTATAAGAGCTTTTTTTAAAAGCACTTCTGCTGCCAGAGATAATCTTTTATCTTTAGGAAAACGAAGCTTGTCAATCTTTTCCCTGCGTTCTTTTGAAACAGTCTGGTATAAAGCATGAAATACTTGTTCGTCTTCTAATTCAGCTGTAGAAGCCACATACACTTTTGTTTCAAATAGTTCCATTCTCTTCTATCCTCCAAGCAGTTTTCATCATGATACCACAATCATCGGAAGCGCACAAGGCGCCTCCCATGATTGTAAACGGTCGCCAAGGTCCCAACTCACTCGGAACTTTGGCTCGTCGCTGCCATAAAAAGCGGACTGTTGCAAAACAGCCCGCTTAGATGATTCTTGAATAATTTTATTACATTATGCGAAAACAAAAGCCATGAGCGATCCAAGGATACACATCATTCCCATATTTCTTAATTTCATCATTATCTTTCTTTTCATATTGAACGCCCCTTTCTTTTGCCATCCGATCTACATTATTTATATTTATATTCATTCTCTTGATTATATCGGTTAGTTTTAACTAACTTAATAATACACTAATATTTCTATTTTGTCAACAAAAAAAGAGGAATGATTCCTGTTTTCACTCCTCTTTCTTATTATATTAATTCCATCGTTCTTTTACAAGCTTTACAACTGTTCCGGAAAGCAGGAATAAAGCAATTAAGTTCGGAATGGCCATCAGACCGTTGAAGGTATCTGCAATGCCCCAGAGAAGTCCAAGATCCATTGTTGCACCAACAATTGCAACCAATGAATATAATACCATGAAAGGTTTGATGAGCTTCTCGTTACCAAGATATTCAATCGCTCTCGCACCGTATAACCCCCATCCAAGGATAGTCGAGAATGCAAAACAGCACATTGCAACTGCGGTAAAAATAGTTACCCAGTTACCATATGTAGCAACGAATCCACTGATTGTAAGTTCAGCACCTGCCGCAACACCATATTCAATGGAAACGCCGGAGCAAAGAATTATCATCGCTGTCAATGTACAGATAATGATCGTATCCATAAATACCTCGAATACGCCAAACACACCCTGTTCCACAGGATCTTTTGTATCTGCAGTAGCATGAGCGATAGAACCTGTACCAAGACCAGCTTCATTTGAGAAAATACCACGGGATATACCGCGTCTCATACTAATCAGGAAGCTTCCTACTACGCCGCCGGTAAATGCCGACGGATGAAAAGCCCCCTGAAAAATCATCCCAAATACAGCAGGTACATTCTTAATATTAAATACAATCATACCAATACCAAGGATAATATAAAGTACAGCCATAAATGGAACCAGTTTTTCAGTAACTCTCCCGATTCTCTTAATTCCGCCGAGTAATACCATGGCAACTACAATCGCAATAATAATACCGACAATCAAGCTGACCAGCTTTGTGCCATCTGCATCGACTACATTGAAACTTGTAAGCGCAGAATTAATCGCCGCTGTAATAGTATTTACCTGTGTTGCATTACCTGTCCCAAATACAGTAAGCACACAGAATACTGCGTATGCTGTTGCCAGCCAGTGCCATTTTTTATTAAGACCATTCTTGATATAATACATCGGACCGCCTACCCAGTCTCCATAAGCGTTCTTTTCACGATACTTCACTGCAAGAGTCACCTCTGCAAATTTGGTACACATTCCAAGAAGGGCGGATATCCACATCCAGAAAACCGCTCCCGGACCGCCGATTGCAATGGCACCAGCAACACCGGCAATATTACCGGTTCCCACTGTAGCTGCAAGTGCAGTACAAACAGCCTGAAATGCTGTAATAGAGCCGGATTCCGCTTCTCCTTTTGAAAAAATCTTTCCAACTGTTGCTTTCATGGAGTATGGGAACTTACGAATCTGTACAAATCCGGTACGGATACTAAGAAGCAAACCAACACCGATGATACATACCATAGCCGGCACACCCCATACGAAATCATTGACAATCCCGTTGATTTTTGAAATCATGTCTAACATATACTTTTCTCCTAACTAACAACTATCCGGGATACAGGACTCCCGGATAGCAAAATCTGTAAAATATTATATCAAATCACTGGAAAGCAGTAAAGTATTATTTACATTGTTTTATCATTATCTCTTGCGTATTCCATCAATTCCCGTTCAGACTGAAGATCGCTAGGATATGGATACTTCAGCGCCATTTTTTCAAATTTTGCTTTTATCTTTTCTGCCTTCTTTGGTTGTCCATTGGCCAGAAGTTCCAAAGCGTATTCTGTTCTCAAAACAGACGGGAATGTCTTCATGGATTTCATAAATGATTTTAATTCTTTTGTCAGCATCTGCTCAAGAATTTCTTCTCTGTTCTCTCCAATCAGCTCAAGATATATCCGGTCGCAGATCATCAGATTTCGGTGAATCCCTACAATACCAGAGTCAATGGACAACAGATGCTCCATTAAATTGTCTGCCTCTTCAAATCTCTTCTGATCCATGAGGCGGTTGGTAACAAATACTCCCTGTACTGCAATCATACTGTTCTTCATGTCTTCATCAGATGGAATCTTGAACCATTCTTCCGGCATGTCTTTTAAACGGATTCCTTTTCTTGTCTCCCCATTCACTTTCATCTGAAACCAAAATGCATAGACCGCTTTCGGATCTCGTTTTAAAGAAAATGCATTATATCCGTCATTATCTACAGTTCCAAGTCTCATCGGAATTCCGTTCATCACTGCAGATCCGATCCCAACCAGAACCATAATCATGAATACAGTGGATAGCACGGTTACTTTCCCAATTAGAGCATACATTAGGAAACAGAGGAAACTGACAATCAGATTCATCATGGAACCTCCCAGATTATAAAGAACAACCGGAATTTTTCCACCCATCAAATCCGGAGGTGTCATCAGACACTGTCCTCCCGTTCCGGCAAGGGAAAATCTTTTTAACTTTAGTTTCCCTTCCTCCTGAATCCACATAAAACTTCCGATTCGAAAAGAGGTGAATTCATAACCGGTAAGGAGACCGAACACCAAATGACCTGCTTCGTGAATAATAATATGGAGCAATATGGAAAAATACATTGCCAGAATTAATCCTGGAACAGTCAACATCTTCTGTCCGAAAGTTCCTCCTGTTTCACCAGAGGATTCCATAAATCTGACTATGAGAATTCCACATCCTGCACCAATCAGCATAAAAAACAGCATAGGAATCCATTGTTTCCAGTTCCATTTTTTCTTCAGTTTTTCTTTTGTATATTTCTTCATATGCGTCACCTGTCTGAATCATTTATATTTCTATTGATTTAATTTAAATCCCGCCTATCTTAATATCTACTGTTTTTCTACTCACGTACTATCAGCACATCTTCAATATAAGAAACAGGAACCATTTCCGTACACCAGACCTGATTATCGCTCACACCAAAAAGGTAACCGTCTTGATGCATCCGGCCGGCCGCAATTTTTAATACTACCGGCTTCTTCTTCCAGCGAAATGCAGACTGCCAGGCTTTTTCCACATCAGCCTGTGTATGTACTGCATGACGGCTCATTTTATTGACTGCACCGCTTGCCATGATTTTTTCCCAAGCCTCAGTTGTTGTGCCATGATACACATATTCCGGTGGTTCCATCATGGTAAGCTCCGGTTCTACCCATGGAATGGAATGTCCTTGGCAGGCCTTAATCCTTGTTCCATCTTCATTGTACCGATAACGTCCTTTTTTGTCCTCTTTTACAATTTCACAAAGAAGCTGCCCGTCAATTTTATATTTTCCAGTTCTGTTAATTCCATCTATCAGTTCTTCAACCGAAACCCATCCATGTTTATCCATGGGAAGTCCCGCATCTTCCGGTTTATGTCTTAGTAAAAAACTAAGATAGATAGAGAGCTTATCTGTTTTTGCCATAATGCTTCTCCCTTTTCTTTTATCTGTACTCGTCAAGTACGCTCTTAAGAAGTACAGGGTTATCCGTCATAATGCAGTCGCATCCAAGTTCAATCAGTTCTCTCATCTCATCTGGATCATTGATGGTCCAATACTGAACCGCAATATTTCTGCGATGTGCCCGTTTAATTAATGTCTCTTTGTTCAGAGCAATCTCGATTCCAAGATCATAACTTGTCGGAATCTGGAGACAGGCAAAATCGCTCTTGTCAAAAAAATTGACTTTCAGATACTGGGTCAGTACAAACTTGGCAGCAGTACCTGTTGGAGCTCCGCGAAGCAATTCAGGATACTTTGTCTTTAGTTCATCTTCAATCTCATCGTGGAAAGTTCCCACTACAATCTGATTTTTGTATTCCGGATAGGCATTTAATGTTTCATATAAGATTCTGCATGCCTCGTATCCTAATTCCTCCCCATTCTTAATCTCTACAATAAAGAGAAGGTCCGGATTGGATTCGTAAAATTCTTCAAACAATTTATCAACAGTGGCAATCTGAAGACCGGCTGCTTCCACATCTGTTACATCTTTATAGATTCTTTCGCCAGCTTCATTTTCAAAATAGTAGCCAAAGTTGTACTGTTCCAGTTCTGCCAGAGTCATGTCTTTGATAAAATGTCGGTTTTCTTCTGTTTCACAGAGTGCTTCCACCTCTTCCAAAGAAATATCTCCATTCACATTACAAGTCTCGTCAATATAAGAATCATGGTTGTATACAAGGTATCCGTCTTTAGTCAGATAAAGATCGCTTTCGATAATATGGATACCAATAGTATTTACCGCCTCACGGAATGCAAGCATAGTATTCTCCGGATTATTATCCCCTCCGCCTCTGTGGGCCGCAATCATAGGAAGGTCTCCTTTTTTCACTACAAAGGGATTATTTTCTACATTTTTCTTTGGAGGAATTACATTGATGACAACCATAAATCCTATGATTATCAAAACAAGAATTCCAAGTATTTTTAAAACTATTTTTTTCATCTGCCTTCTCCTTTTCAAAATTTACTGTCTTTATCATATTACATATACATAAGAATAGCAATCTGCCAATCTTGTTATACTATAGTAAAACCTCTTTCATGAAACTTATGCAGCAGATTTATCCACTTTCACCGACATCTCTCCCTCCCATCTTCCATTCATTTTAATCAGGAGGCTCTATGTGTACAGCAATCACTTTACAAACCAAAGACCATTACTTCGGACGAAACCTTGACCTTGAATATTCCTACCAGGAAACCGTCACAATCACGCCCAGAAATTATCCCTTCTATTTCCGTAAATCTTTCTCTTACCCGGCGCATCACGCCATTATCGGAATGGCTTACGTAAACAATGACTACCCCCTCTATTATGATGCAGTAAATGAAATGGGTCTTTCCATGGCAGGACTTCATTTCCCAGGCCATGCTGTTTATCTGCCTTCTAAAAAAGATATGGATAATATCGCCCCTTTTGAATTCATTCCCTGGGTGCTTGGCAAGTGTGCCTCTGTTATAGAAGCAAAAAAACTTATCCAACATACAAATCTGGTAAATGAGCCCTTTTCCAAAGACCTTCCCCTTACTCCCCTTCACTGGATTCTGTCAGACAGGGAATCTTCCATCGTGATAGAGCCTTTGGAACAAGGTCTTGTCATCCATGATAATCCTATCGGCATCCTGACCAACAGTCCCACATTCCAGGAACAATTATTAAGCCTTCAAAAAAATACTGCTCCCCATGATTTTCTCCCCGGAGACTGGTCTTCCTCCTCCCGTTTTATCAAGGGTGCTTATGTGAAAGAACATTCTGTCTGTGAACCGGATGAAAGGGCAAGTGTGAACCAGTTTTTTCATCTCCTTGATACAGTTGCTTATCCTCGAGGATGCAGAGCAACTAAGAACAACCGGTATGAAATTACCGTCTATTCTTCCTGTTGTAACATGGATAAAGGCATCTATTATTATAAGACATATGAAAACAGCCGGATTACAGGTGTGGATCTCTTTTTGGAAGATTTGGAGCAAAACAAATTGATTTCTTATCCTCTTACCACAGAAGAAAATTTTTCAATTCAAAACCAATCCTTATCAATTTAACGGAAAAATGACAGAAGAAAAAGAAAATAATCTATTGCAACTTCCCCCCATCATGATACAATATCCCTTAAAGCAAAAAGATATTCATCAGAAGGAGACCTTCATGGCAAAAGATTATTATAAGATTCCCATTGTTCTGGGAGAGAAAAATTTTAAAGACTACATCAAATTCGATGTTTTAACAAGACAAAAGCGATATAAAAAATCTCTGACACTGTTCCTGGCATTTTACATCTCAGCAACCTTATGTTTCGCTTTACAGGACACAGTAGAGGTTGCTTTCGTCTTCGGAAGTATCTTCGTTGTTGCGGCCGTTTTTATTCCGACTAATTTCTTCCGCACTTTCACCAACTCCATGAACGAGCAGACGAAGAAGATGAAACTTTCTCCTCCAAGAGAAGTGTATACTATTCATTTATCCAGCAGAAAGAACGGCATTTCCCTTGACTATCCGGACGAGAAAAAGATTGCCGCTGAATTTACCTGGCAGGATGCTTTAGGTGCATGGAAGACAAAGAATGCTATTTATCTCTATGTGACAGACACTCAGGCACTTTTAATTCCTATGAACAACCCGACCCTTGACTATGACGGCATCTGGGGATTTATTAAATCCAATCTTCCACTGGATAAGCTTCATGAAGAGAACAGCAGATTTCCGTTTTTCATGAAATAACATAATGAAAACAGCATGACAAAAGCCGGCAGACACGCCGGCTTTTTATTATATCCTTTTCAATTATATCTTAGAACTATTTCTTTCCGAATAATCCTTTTAATGCATCTGCCACATCACCAATCGCATCTACGGTAAGTTTTGCTTTTACACCATCAATAATTGGTTCAATCACATTGTCAGGCAGATCAATTCCAAGCACTTTTTCTAACACTTTCACAGGTTCTTTTTCGAACTGTGCCTTAATATCTTTGTTGCTTCCGATAAATTCTACAACCTGATCGATCATTTTTTTGAGATCCATTGTTTTTCCTCCGTATTGTGTTTTTCTGAATTATATAACAAATGTTTCGTTTTGTATATCCCAAACTACACACAAACCCCACGTGCTTTCACACTTTGTCCTTTTATACTTTATCACATTAATTTTATAAAGAAAACACTTGCAAATGTTCACATAACCTATTAGAATAGGAAACATAGTTTATTATGTGGAGGATACATATATGATTCAATTTATTACAGACCTTAACAATACCATCAACGGCTTTGTTTGGGGTATCCCAATGATGGTATTAATCCTTGGCGTAGGTGTTTACCTGACAGCAAGATGTGGTTTCCCACAGTTTAGACACTTCATCTACATCATGAAAAACACTCTTGGCAAAGCATTTGAAAAAACAGAGGCAAAAGAAGGTTCCGTATCTCCTTTCAAGGCAATGTGTACTGCCCTTGCAGCTTCCATCGGTACCGGTAACATCGCCGGCGTATCCGGTGCCATCGCAATCGGCGGCCCTGGTGCCATCTTCTGGATGTGGGTTTCTGCACTCCTTGGTATGTGTACTAAATTCTCTGAAGTAGTCTTAGCCATTAAATTCCGTGAAAAGAACCAGGAAGGCGACTGGGTAGGCGGACCTATGTACTATATCACAAACGGTCTCGGAAAGAACTGGAAATGGCTTGGTTCTATCTTTGCTGTATTCGGAGCTTTAGCTGCTTTCGGTATTGGTAACATGACACAGATTAACACAATCGCCGGAACAATTAATACAGCCATTGCAGGATTTATCCCTACTTCCGATCAGACAAAAACAATCATTGCATGGTTCGTTGCTATTATCTGTGCACTCATCTGTGCCTTCATTCTTCTTGGCGGTATCCAGAGATTAGCAGATGTTTGCTCTTTCTTAGTACCTATTATGGCTGTTATCTATATTGCAGCTTCCCTTATTGTTATCGTATTAAATATCGGCGGTATTCCTGATGCCATCTCCGCAATCGTTGTCGGTGCTTTCAATCCGGAAGCAGTAGCCGGCGGCCTTGCAGGTGTTGGTATTAAAACAGCCCTTACAAAAGGTGTTGGACGTGGTATCTTCTCCAACGAAGCAGGTCTTGGTTCCGCTCCTATCGCTCACGCAGCAGCAGACGTAAAACATCCTGTGGAACAGGGTATCTTCGGTGTATTCGAAGTATTCATGGATACAATCGTTGTATGTACTATGACAGCTTTAGTAGTACTCTTAGGTGTTGGTGTTCAGAACATTGAATACGGCACAGATATCGGTGCTAACCTTACTATCATGGGATTTGAATCCGTATTCGGAACAGGGTTTCCAGCTGTAGCCGTAGCAATCTGTCTTTCCCTCTTTGCTTTATCTACCGTACTTGCATGGGCTCTTTACGGAACACGATGTGTAGAATACCTCTTTGGTTATAAAGCATCCAAAGTATATCAGGTTATCTTCTGTCTCTTTGCTTGTATCGCAGGTGCAGTAAAACTTGATCTTGCATGGGGTATCGCAGATACATTAAACGGTCTTATGGCAATCCCTAACTTAATTGCTCTTGCATTATTAAGCCCGGTTGTTATCAAACTTACAAAAGAGTATTTCACAGAAGTAAAAGCAAATAAATAAATATAACTGATTTTTCATTTTCAACTTCCAATAAAAAACGGATGCCAGTCAAACTGACATCCGTTTTTAATTTATTTAATTTTTTCTATTTTATATTCGCAAAATGCTCGTTGGTCAGCTTCTGAATGTTGAGATAAGGGTTCTCATAATCAAAACTTGTCATACGTCCTTTAGCCGCTAATACACCAATCTGAATGGCACCTTCAATGCCTTCCACTCTTTCATCCATCATACCTGCAATAAAGCCGCCTGCAAGAGAATCTCCTGCACCTGTATCATTATTAAGCTGATAATTGAACAGCTTTGTATGGCGGATTGTCTGAATCTTCGCTTTTCTGTCTTCGAAATTGATAACCTCATGTCTGTCATCGTATTTTACAATCAGCGTGATCGTTGGATTCTGATTCTCGTCTGCAAAGAAATTACACAGATTATGATAAAGTTCACGGGCACCTTCTGCATTTTTGCCAAGATTGTTCTTCTCCGCTTTATTTAAGAAGATATAATCTACATACTGTACTAACGGACGAAGTTCTGCCTGTCTCTTAGATGTAAATTCAAATCCCGGATCTAAACTGATCTTAAGGTTTGGATTTAACTTCTTAGCTTCGATAGCTGCCTTCATATTGGCCTCAAACTGATAGAAATCAGACAGCGAGGAGAAATGAATCCATTTTGCCTGAGAGAGATATTCTACAAAATTGCCCCCTGCCGCTTCTTTTTCTTCGATTCTTTCACGGATTGTGTTATTCGCACAGGCTGTGATCTTAATACAGTTACGTGTATGATTGTAAAGACGTACTACAGACTTCCCTACTGCTCTGTTATAAGGGGTATCAAAACGTTCTTTTGTTGTAAATAAATATTCTTTATCGTCAAGATGGGCAAGTTCCGCTTCAATATTGTTGCTCTTACCATTGCGAAGATCAAATGGATTCGGTTCTCCGCATACACCTACATATGCAACCTTAAGTTCCGGAAGGATATGTTTTGTCACCTTTAATGTGATAAAGGCAGAACCGCCAATCTGGGTGGAGTATTCTCTTCTCTTCTCGATTAATTCGTCGATGTCTTTTTCTACTTCTTCAATTGTATTGCCTAAGTTTTCGTCGCCGTCCTGATCTAACTCTATATCTTCTGCTGTGCAGTGAAACATATAATCGTAGTTAATGGCTCCAAGACAGATTACATCTAATGGTCTACTCATCTTTATACCTCATATCATTTGTGTTTTTTCAGGAGAATAATCCCTATACTATCTTATAGTATCTGCACATGTTTTGTCAAATTCTTTTCCTAGAGATACCTTTTTGGCATAATCACAGAAAGCACCAAAAGGTGCATTCCGAGATTGTAAGCGGTCACCACAGTAAAAAAGCCCCGCAACAAAGTGCGGGGCAATAAATTTACTGAGTAACAAGAGAACTCTTTCTCTTCTTTTCTGCAGATTTCTTTGTTGCCATAGAGATTGCAAGAACTGCAATTGTTACCACATATGGCATTAAGAGCATGAACTGATTTGGGAAGCCATAAGCCTGTAATCTTGTTCCGATGGAGTTTGTGAAACCAAAGATCAAACATCCAAGGGAGGTAAATACAGGATGGGCACCACCGAAGTACATGGATGCAACACCCATGAAGCCTCGGGAACTTGTCATATTTTCTACGAACATAGTAGAGTATCCTAAGGATAAGTGAGCGCCTGCGAGACCGCCGATCAGACCGGAGATTGCAATAGCCTGATATTTCATAGCATCTACATTGATACCTGCTGTCTGGGCAGCCATTGGCATACGTCCTACTGCACGAAGACGAAGTCCCCATACTGTTTTGTAGAATACAAACCAGAGAATTACGATGAGAACGATTACGAACCATTCTGTAATACACCAGTCGTTAAATAATTCTCCAAGGACAGGAACATCTTCTAAAAATGCAAAATGTACCTTTGGAATTGGCTGAATCTTAGGATCTGTGAAAGAACCGCTCTTTCCAAGCCATGCATTTAATAAGAATTTTGTAATGGCAAGGGCGAACATGTTAATACCCATACCGATGGCACAGATATCTGCTTTAAATTTAATGTTACCGATTGCCATAATAGTTGCTACAACAAGACCGGAAATCATTGCTACTGCTACACCAAGAATCCAGCTTCCTGTAAGATAACTTACAGCGACTGCCATGAATGCACCCATTAACATGATACCTTCAGTACCGATATTTAAGATATCAGCCTGCTGTGTAATTGCCGCACAAAGGGCTGCGTAGATAATAGGAGTCGCAGAACGAAATGCGGAAAAAATAAGTGATGCGTTAAAAATTGTACCTAATTCCATATCTTACGTCTCCTTTCTATTTCTTTTCTTCTGCCTTTTTGGCAGCTCTTTTTTTCAGGTTACCAATCAATTCCATACATGCAAAGATGATAAATACCGCTGTAATAGTATCGATCAGAGACTTTGGAACATTTGTTGCCTGCTGCATTCTCATGGCACCGGAGTTTAACATCGCAATAAAGAATGAGATGATTGGTGCCGTAAATACATTACATTTTGCAATGAGGGCAGCTAACATACCGTTGTTACCAAGACCGGATGCAAAGTTATTAAGGAATGCACCATGTACACCAAGAACTTCGATTGTACCTGCGATACCGCCAAGAGCACCGGAAATCATCATAGCTTTGATAAATGTATGTTTTGGATTAATACCTGCGTATTCTGCATTGGCAGGGTTTGTACCAACGAGACGAATCTTTGTACCAAGGGATGTCTTCTGAAGAATGAAAATCATCACAATAGTCACCACGATAGCGATAAAGATACCTGCATTTAATGCACTAGGCATCATAAGCTTTGGAAGAGTTACTGCAACCGGTTTAGACTCCGCGATTGTTGTACCCGCACTCATCGGTCCGCTTACAAGATAGTTTGTAATATAAAGTGCTACAGAGTTCATAAGAATGGTAACACAAACTTCGGACACATCATAATACGCTTTTAATGCTGCCGGAATAAATGCCCATAATGCTGCCACGATCATTGCACCAAGGAAACATGCAATGATAAGAAGAGGGGCTGGAAGGAATGTCCAGTTAATACCAATGTATGCTGCCACAATACCGCCGAGCAATACTTCACCTTCTACACCTACGTTGAATGCACCGGCTTTGGCTGCCACAATAAATGCAAGGGATGTAAGTAATAATGGTGTAAAACCAGCTAAAGTTGTACCAAGACGTAATTTTCCTTTGAAGGCACCTTCAATTAAGGCCGCATATGCTTCGATTGGATTTTCTCCAATAAAAAGAATAATGATTGCTCCTACAGCCAAGGCTAATACCAATGGAAGGAGAACATTTAAAACACTCTTTACATCAAATTTCTTTTTCATGTTATTCTCCTTTCTTGTCATGTGCATAACCGCCCATCATGAGCATACCAATTTCTTCTTCATCCGCTTCCTCTGCTGCAAGACGGCCTGTGATCTTACCTTCATGCATAACGATAATACGGTCAGAAAGTGACATAATTTCTTCTAATTCGGCGGATACAAGTAATACGCCGAGACCTTTTTCTTTTACATCCTGTAAGATAGTACGAATAGATTCAATGGCACCGATATCTACACCACGAGTAGGCTGGGAAGCAATTAAAAGCTTGCCGCCTAAGTTTACTTCTCTAGCTACGACTACCTTCTGTGCGTTACCACCGGAAAGAGAAGATGTTGGAAGACTTCCGTCTGCCGGTCTGATATCGAACTTCTCAATCATGTCTTTCGCACGCTGTGTAATAGCTGCTTTATTAATTACAAAGCCTTTCTTTACTGGTGCCTGATCAAGTTCCACTTCTACCAGGTTTTCACCGATTGTGAACGCACGGTTCAGACCTCTTGTATTACGGTCTTCCGGAATATGAGTAAGACCTGCATCACGAATCTGTTTTACTGTTTTATTTGTGATATCCACGCCATCTAAAGTAACAGTTCCTTTTTCAACCTGACGAAGACCTGCGATAGCTTCAATGAGCTCGCTCTGCCCATTACCGTCGATACCTGCGATACCAACAATTTCTCCGGCTTTTACATCAAAAGAGATACCGCGGATCTTACTGATCTCTTTTTCACCGGATGTCCATATATCCTTTACATCAAGGACAACACCGCCCTGATGTGCTGTTTTCTTTTCAATGTTTAAAACAACTTCACGTCCAACCATCATCTTTGTCAGTTCGATTGGAGAAGTTTCTGCTTTATTTACAGTACCTGTATACTGCCCCTGTCTCATACAGGAGATACGGTCACTAATCTCCATAACTTCATTCAGCTTATGGGAAATAAACACAATAGATTTGCCGTCTTCTCTTAAATTATTGAGAATTTCAAAGAGACGTCTTGTTTCCTGTGGAGTTAATACAGCTGTCGGTTCGTCTAAGATAATAATCTCAGCACCTCTGGCAAGAATCTTAATAATCTCTACACGCTGTGCTTCACCAACAGAGATCTGAGAAATCTTTTTATCAAGCTGTACATCCATGTTGTACTGGTCAATGTATTTCTGTGCCATTGCTCTTGCTGCTGCAAAATCAATAGTAAGTCCTTTCTTAGGCTCAAACCCAAGAATAATATTTTCAAGTACAGTCAGTTCATTTACAAGCATGAATTCCTGATGTACCATACCAACGCCTGCTTCGATGGCAGCCTTTGGATTGATATGCTCATATTTTTTTCCGTTAATGGTTACTTCACCTGCATCAAACGGATACATACCGTAAAGCAGTTTCATCATAGTAGATTTACCTGCTCCGTTTTCTCCGATCAGGGAATGTACTTCACCTTTTCTTAAAGTGAACTGACCATTTTTTACGGCATGCACACTACCGAAAGACTTCTTAATGTCTTTCATCTCTACGACATAATTTGTATTCAACACGCCTTACCTGCTTTCTCCATATGGTTTGCTTTGTATACACTTTATGTGTAATACAACAACGGGAGAGAATGGATACGATTAAGCTTCATATATCCAGCCTCTCCCTGTTATCATTCAATCATTAATATCAAATTATATTACTGATTATTAGTTCTGTGGTCCGAAACCTTCGTAGTTAGGAACAACGATTTCACCGGAAACGATTTTTTCTTCGATTTCTGTAATCTTTGTGATGATTTCTTCTGGGAACTGTTCGCCAAGAGCTTCTTTGATTGCTGCGAAGTCTGTTAAGCTTACACCTTTACCAGCTACATCAAGGTAAGATACGGAGTTGCCAGCGAATGTGCCGTTAACAACTGCTTCAATTACAGAATAGCAAGCTGTATCTACTCTCTTAACCATAGATGTTAAGATGGAGCCTGGCTGATCGTAGTCCTGGTTAAGGTCAACACCGATAGCGTATTTGCCAGCTTCTTTTGCGCCTTCAAGGACACCAACACCTGTACCGGATGCTACGTTCATAACGATATCAGCGCCTGCATCGTATTTAGCAAGTGTGTGGTTTTTACCTTCTAATGGGTTGTCCCAAGCACCAACGAATGTCTTAAGAATCTGGATATCTGGGTTGATGTATTTTGCACCAGCTTCGTATCCAATGTAGAAGTCTTCAAGTACAGGAATTTCCATTCCGCCTACCCATCCGATGATAGCTTCGTCGTTAACGCCTTCGATTTCAGAATGTTCTGTGAACATAGCTGCTGCAGCACCTGCAAGGAAAGATCCCTGGTTCTGTGCGAAGCTGATAGATACGATGTTATCGCCAGGAACTGTTGTGTCGATGATAGCGAATTTAACATCTGGGTAAGAAGATGCATACTGTTCTAAGTATGGCTGGAAGTTAGAAGAAGAACAGATTACTAAGTCATAACCGTCTTCACATGCAGAAAGGAAGTTAGCTTCCCATTCTGTAGCTACTGTACCTTCGAGGGATTTGATCTCTACGCCGAAATCTGCAGCTGCTTTTGTAGCACCTTCGTTACAGGAATCGTTGTAGGATTTGTCTCCGAGTTTACCGGAGTAAACTACACACACTTTGATGGCTTCTTTGTCATCGCCAGCCTGATCATCTGCTGGTTTGTCTCCGCCGCCACATGCAGCAAGGCAAAGAACCATAACCATTGCGAGTAATACGCTTAAAAGTTTCTTTTTCATTTTCATTTTCTCCTTGTTTCTTTTTGAAAACGTTCATAAGCTTCCATTCAAAGTATATAATATCGTACTTTTTCTGTCAATTCACTTTCTTCAAAAATAACTAGTACCTTTTTGCCAACGAAAGGTCAAAACTTGTCCCTTCATTTTTCAAAATATCACCATTCCCCTCTTCAGGAGATGACTATTTTTTACAGGTCTTTGGAACGGGAAAGAATATCAATCAGCATAGAAGCAAATTTTTCCTCGTCTGTATCAAGACAAACATATACATTCTTAGGAGCATCGTTAAAATGTCTTGTATCAAAAAGAGTCATTCCGTCTGCCATACCGCCGCAGATTACATCACATCTCATATGTTTCATCTTCGTAATTACAGATGGATCTAACAAATACATAATACATAATGCGTCATGAATCGGCGCAATGTCCGGTTCATGGAGAGGCTGCATGGTATTGTAAGCATCAAGACGGCCTCTGATCTCTGCCGCAACAAAATCTCCTACCGGATTCTTCCAGGATACAAATACTGCTTCGTGGCATGGTCTCATGTTTGCTTTATGTGTCGCATCCAAAGGCATCATGGTAATCTTGGCACCACAGTTAAGAACAATGGCAGTCGCTTCCGGGTCGATAAATACGTTGTATTCAGATGCTGCTGTAGAATTGCGCTGATCATGTCCGCCGCTCATGAGAATAATCTCTTCTACATTTTTCATAATTTCCGGCTCTGCACGGTAAGCAAGGGCAAAATTAGTAAGAGGTCCTACCATAACAAGAGTAATCTTCTCTTCTGCCTTCATTAATGTATCAATGTACCAGCACACTGCATTGGTTCCCGGAACTGCTTTCTTTGTTGCCGGAGGAAGAGGAAGATATTCTGTATGATATGTAACTTCTTTTCCTTCTTCGTTCACGCCGTCGTTGGAACGCTGTCTCATTTTGCGAAGCGGATCCAATGTTGCGGTAATCGGTGTGGCACAGCCGCGAATGACCGGGATATCTGCTTTTAATAACTCAAGTACTCGTAAGGTGTTCTCTGTTGTATATTCTACAGGACGGTTGCCATTTACGGTACAGATACCAACAATCTCAAACTCCGGTGAGAGAACCGCTGACATAATCGCCAGAGCATCATCGGAACCTGTATCTACGTCTAAGATCAGTTTTCTCTTTTTTAATTCCATATAAACTCTCCTATCTATACATTTCGTGATTTACTGTGCTTTCCTTTTACCAACGGAAAACCTTATGGAGGTATTATATCATATAATAAGGCTTTCTCAAATCAAATTTATCTGTAAAAAAGATTGTATTTCATGAGCTATTTTCTTATAATAAAGGCAGAATAAATACAAATGTTGTGCAAATACAAAGCACACTTCGCTTAAGTATATGGAAGCGTTTTCGAACGCAGTAAAACACTGACATAGACGATAAAGGAGAAACTAATAAAGGAGAAACTAATAAAGGAGAAACTCATGGATAACTATTTAATCATCGGTATTGCCGGCGGATCCGGCAGCGGCAAAACAACTCTTA
>SVDY01000017.1 GCA_015057665.1 Lachnospiraceae bacterium
ACAGAAGCGAATACAGTTGCGATTCCAAGTACGTTGTTACCAAAGGTAGCAATGTAGGAAAGAATCAGTACGTAATATACGTTGGTTGCACCATTATTCAAAGGAAACAGGGCCAGCTGGTACATCTTGGCACGGTTTAAGCCTTCTTGAGGTGCGTTATTATTATTTTCCATAAATTAAATCCTTCTTTCTCTTCCCAAGTTCGTTAGTATTATTATCACTAAAAATGGTTGCAGTTCAATCATTACATCCAGTTAGAGGAATCTCCTTTTTCAAGATAGTATTCTTTTGGCTCTTTATCTACTTTGTAGATGACACAGCTGTCTTTATATTCGCCAGCCACTGCTTCTAACTTGTTCTCAGCTTCCAAAGTAATATTGAACTTGAATACATTCTCGCCCTTCTGGGTTCCCACTAACTTGCCATTCTGGTATAAAGATACTTCCGGAAGGTTAGAGTATACTGTAATCGTCTGATTAGACAGTTCACGTTTCTCGTAACGTCTTCCTGCAAGGTATACGAACTTATCTTTTTTGTTCCAGTATGCTTTGTAGAGATAGAATGCATCCTTCTTTGTCTTACGGTCAAATGTGATAAGACCTTTATGGTTCATGCCCGGCTCGCCGCCCTGATTTCTCGCATCTGCTGCGAAGTCGAACATGTTCCAGTAATAGTGGGCCCACATATATGGGAATCTCTTGAAGCACTCTAACATATATTCATGATATTTGTTATGGTATTCTTCACTGTTGTCGCCACGTTTTGGCTTCTTGGAATGAAGATTCGGCATACCTTCCGCGCCGTATTCAGAGAAGCATAAGCATCTGTTCGGATACAAGAAATGCCAGAACTTGATCCAGGCATCATTGAGCCAGAGGAACGGAACATACCAGCCAAGGTATAAGTTCCAGCCTACCAGGTCAGTAATGTGGGCAACGGGATGCCAGTGAGGACACATGGCATAGTTGGCAAGGGTTGTCGGACGGGTCGGGTCCATCTTATGGCATAAGTCATTTAATACATGATGGTTGGCAAGCATCTGTTTCTTAAGCGGTCTGCCGGAGATAGTGATCTCGTTGGATACGCCCCATGTCACGATACATGGATGATTGTAATTCTGAACGATCAGTTCTTCCATCTGGGATTTTGTATTAGCATCACCGTTTGCCAGATGTTCAGAAATGTAAGGGATCTCGGCCCATACGATCATGCCGGCTTTATCACAGAGGTCATAGAAATACTGGTCATGCTGGTAATGAGCAAGACGGATCGTATTCGCTCCTACTTCCTGAATCAGAGCCATATCCCTGTCATGTTCTGCCCTGCTGATGGCATTGCCGATTCCCTTGAAATCCTGATGGCGGGAAACACCGTGCAACGGATATGGTCTTCCATTCAGATGGAAACCATCCTTTGGGCTAAATTCGAAAGTACGCACACCGCAGGTGCTTGTGATTTCATCCACCGCTTCTCCATTGACGGAAAGTACAGCTTCTACAGTATAAAGATATGGATCATCAAGGCCATCCCAGAGATGAACATTTTCCACTTTAAGGACTACTGAAGCAGCAGAACTTTTCACTATTTCTGTTGCTGTTGCAGCGACATTGCCCTCTGCATCAAATAAAGTCACCTCTACTATACCATTCTCAGCATTTGCCCATGTTTCCACGCGGATGTCTGCATCTTTTCCTTTCACTTCCGGTGTAATTGCAATGCCCGGGCCGCCGTGATAATCAAGGTCAAAGTGATTTTTATTTACCACTAATAATTCCACATCACGATAGATACCGCCGTAAAATGTGAAATCAGCCTTCTGTGGATATACCCGGTCATTGACACTATTGTCTACTTCCACAATCATTTTGTTCATGGAAGCAAGATCTTTTGTCACCTCTACACGGAAGGTAGAATAACCGCCGTCATGGGTACAGACAACATTGTCATTTAATATTACTTTTGAGCTGGCATTGACACCATGGAACTGAAGATAAACCACTTCATTTTTAAGGTCAAAGTTCGGTTTTGGAAATTCCACATCGTATGTGTTGGTTCCACGCCAATAGTCATTGCCGCCATCCTGTCCGTCTAATGCATTCCAGGTATGAGGAAGATCTACTGCTTCCCTTACTGTGTTCTGATTGGTAAAAAACCAGTTTTTATCAATTTTAATTCTATTTCTCATATTTCCCCTCTCTTAGGATTCCACTAAATCCCAAGCAGTTTTCTAGTATTAACATGACAACAGGCAGGAGGAACGCCTCCCCCCGCCTGTCTTTATATAATAGGAATTTATTATAAGTCTTTTTTCTTTTTGCTGCGTACAATCTGTACTCCACCTACAACAGTCAGAATACCGCACACACCGCAAAGGGCATATAACGCCATCTGCCACCATGGAGTTACAGCAACAACTTCCTGAGAAGAACTGATGCCGTTCATAGCATTGGAGTTTGCAACAGTATAAAGAATTCTATGAGCTGACTGACGCATAGCCTGACAGATATCAGGATCATCCTTATAAAGGTTATTTAAATCATCTGTCCACTGAACTGCAGAACTATCCCAGGAGTCTGTACCTGCAAGTAAGCCGTGAGCTACGTCGAAAGCTTTCATTGTAATACCATACTGTGCAAATGCTGCATTACCGGAAAAGTCTGTTAAGGAGAATCCATCCATACCCCATTCATTACGAAGTACTTCTGTCTGCATACCGTAGTGAGCACCACTCCATACAACGCCTACACGTGCGAATGCATTCATAACTGCATGAGCATCGCCTTCTACTACAGGAGCTTTAAATGCTTCTAAATAGATTTCACGGATGGACTGTTCGTTTGCCCATGTAGCAATACAACGGCACATTGTTTCGTTGTCGTTCAGTGCAAAGTGTTTCAGATATACGTATACGCCTTTGGACTGAATTCCTTTTGTTTCTGCCGCTGCAATCTGACCGGAAAGGAATGGATCTTCAGAATAATATTCGAAGTTACGTCCTGCATAAGCATGTCTGTGAATGTTCATGGCTGGGCCGTAGAGACCGGACGCGCCAAGCATCATACAGTCTTCACCTAATGTTTCACCCATTTCTTCCATCAGTTCCACATTCCATGTAGCTGCCATGATATTTTCATCGGAGTAAGCTGTAATAGATACCGCAACACCTGTTAAGCTCTGTGTGAAGCCCTGAGGACCATTATCGTCTACCGTAGCCGGTTTGGATACACTTGGAACTACCGCTGTGTTGTGGTAACCCTGTCCAACTAATACCGCCATTTCTTCAAATGTAAGCTGATCTAATAAATCTTCCCATGCAGGATCGTCATATTCTTTTCCAATCATCATAGCAAGGGTAAGACCATTCTGTGCACCCATCGTTGGCATTTCAGCTGTAGAACCTTCTACACCGTCATAGGTCTGATACATATAGAGACCGTCTTCAAACATCTGGTCTGTTGCTTCTAATGTCATAACCTTAGGCCATGTGCCAGTCCAGTCATTACGGGACACATAGTTCATGTCATATCCATACTGGCTGAGTTCTGCACTGTCGAACTGGTTTGTAATTTCATATCCTGTTGCAGAAGATACGGAATATGTTTCTGTATCTAATTCAGCAACATTGTAAAGGAATGTCATTGCAGTATTGCCATCTTCTGTCATACCATTTGCAACGCCATAGCCTTTTGCAGCTAATACATTATTTAATGCATCATGTGCATTTTTACCTACTGTTAAGTAGTAATCACCTGCATCTAAGATGTAAGTTTTTGCATTGTTTTCATCGTAGCAGGCCATTTCTTCACGAGGAACATTAATTGTAACTGTCTCGGAAGCACCTGGTTCTAACATTTCTGTTTTGTCAAAACCGCAAAGTTCGATAGACGCTTTTTCGATTCCGTTTGTCTTGTCGTAATCCGTATATGGAGACTGGAAGTAAACCTGAACAACTTCTTTACCAGCCACGTTACCTGTATTGGTTACTGTAACATTTACGTTAAAGCTGTCTGTTCCTTTGTCATATTCCGCTGCAAAATCAGAATATTCAAATGTTGTATAGGAAAGACCATATCCGAATGGATATTTTACTGTGGATGCATAATCATAGTTTCCTACATTTGCTGCACCTAACACAACGTCTTCGTAACGAGTTTCATAATAACGGTATCCTACATAAATACCTTCCTGATATGTAATATAGGAAATATTACCATCTAACTGTCCGTTATATACGTCGTACCATCTGGATGTATCCGCAAGATCTACGTTCGTCCATTTTGCACCGTAGATTCCTACCATCGCAGGGTTGGTTGTATTATCGTAACAGTATGTATCCACTAAACGTCCGCTTGGGTTCACATTACCTGCTAAAATATCAGCAACACCGTTAAGACCCCATTCACCTGTGTAACCTACCCATAATACAGCATCGATTCCATATGCTTCATTATCAATAAAATCACATTCAAGTGCATTTGTGGAGTTGATTAATACTACGATATTTTCAAATTTTTCATTTGCCATCTTTAAGAGGGCTTTTTCGCCTTCTGTAAGTTCCAGGATGTTTGTTCCATCTATGAAACCATCGATAGCAAGATCCGCACCTTCACCAGCCACACGGGAAAGTGTTACGATTGCAACATCATTGTATTCGGAAAGACTGGCATTTACTTCACTTGTGTATACATCTAACGGTACTTCGTTGATTGTATATGTATCACGAGAACCGCCGCTTGTCTGATTAGCAAGTTTACCAGGTGTACGGATATATGTGCTTCCAGCACCTGTCTCGTAGAAATCCCAGAGTGTAGGATTTACTAAAAATCCTCTGGATTCTAATGTTTCTTTTAAAGATGGTGCTTCGGATGTATCGATATCCGCTGCACCTGTACCACATGTTACAAAGTCCACACTGGAGTGAGCCAGCGTACTGATCTTTGCACCTGCTTTTAAAGGTAATACACCATTGTTCTTTAAGAGAACGGAACCTTCTTCATGAAGTCTTTCAGCCACATCTGCGCCTGCTTCTTTTAATTCATCTTCAGATGCGTAATCGGACTTGAAATATTCTGTGTCTTCATCATCACCGCCGTGATCAACAATCTTATAAGTATCTGTCTTTAAGAAAATGTTGATTGCCTGGCTTGCACCAAGAGCCACATTTGTACCGATAATACTTGCAACTGTAAGAATTGCAAAGATTGCGGTAAAAATGGACCATTTTAATGTGCCGTTTTTCTTTTTACTCATCGTTTTTCTCCCTTCCTCATCTTCTTTTCAGAGTAAATTACGTCATACCGGAGTTTCACTTCATCCGTAATCCCATATGACCAGTAATAATAGGATAGCAATGTGTTATTGTCGTTTTATTGATGTTTTGTTAAAAAGTTTTAATTATTTTGTTAAAATTATGTTAACAGAAAAAAAGAGCTGCTTTTGCAGCCCTTTTATCCTCTTCCATTTAATATAACCGTAAACCTGCTTCCTTGCCCAGGAGTACTATGAACCTCTATGGTTCCTTCACATGCATTCAATATACTTTTTACCAGAGGCAGACCAAGTCCATTCCCAGGCATGGCATGGGAAGTATCTCCCTGGTAGAACTTGTAAAAAATATTTTTTAGAACATTTTCATCCATGCCGCATCCTGTATCCTGAATTGTCACAATAACATTTTCTTCTTCTTTTCGAAGTTTTAAGCTGATTGTATCGCCTTCTTGTGTAAACTTTACTGCATTGGAAATCAGATTGATCCAAACCTGACTTAGCAATTCCCGGTCTTGACAGACTATCACATTTTCCTCAAGATCAGTCTCAATCTTCATTTTCTTTTCTTCCCACACTTCTTCATAAAGGAGCATGCATTCACAAAGCTGCTCACCAAGATTATAATTTTCCACATTGGGAAAGAACTTCTGATTTTCAAGCTTAGATAGTTTCAAAATATTAGAAAACATCTGGGACATCTTTTTCGTCTGCCAGACAATACTTCTGGCATATTTCTGTCTTTTCTCTTCCAAAAGATTCGGTGTCTGCAAAAGAACACTATAATTTTGAATGACTGAAAGGGGAGTTTTCATCTCGTGGGAAACGTTAGCGATAAAATCTGTTCGAATGGCTTCCATATAACTTAGCTCGTCTGCCATTTCGTTAAGTCCGGTTATAATCTGATTAAACTCATCCAAATCTGTCTTCTGGAAAGTCTCGATTTTTTCCCTAAATCGCCCTGTCATGAATCGTTTGATCCCATCTATAATTCGGCCAAGCGGTTTTTTTACACTCCAATGATAGACTATCATTTCCACAACTGTCACAATCAATGACATAAATACGATATTCACACCAGCAAGCTTATAAGCCAGTATACTATATTGTTCCTCTATTTTTACTAAATCCAGGAAAATATAAAAGTTAATCAAAATGAATGCCGCGATTATAAAAAAGGATCGGAAATAACTTTTTAAAAACCGCTTCATTTGATGACCCCTTTATATCCCAATCCATGAACAGTTACAATCTCAAAATCTTTGCATTTGGAAAATTTATCCCTTATTTTTCGAATATAGACATCCACCACTCTTGGACTGGATTCCGTCTCCACATCCCAGAATTCATCCATCAACTGGGTTCTGGTAAACGTTTTTTTAGGATTAGATAATAACTTATATAAAAGATCAAATTCACGGACTGTAACTAAAACTTCTTCTCCATTTACATAAGCCGTATGTTCTTCCACATCGAGACTTAAATCTCCAATTTCTAACCGTTTCTTTGCAACAAGACCAGCTCTTCTTAAAATAGCTTCTATGTGAAGGAGAAGTTCCTCAAGATCAATAGGTTTTACCATATAATCATCCACCCCAAGGCGGAATCCTCTTTTCTTTGATTCAATATCATCTTTTGCAGTCATGAAAAGGATGGGAATCTCTGCATTTCTTTCACGAATCGTACGGACAAATTCATATCCATCTATATCCGGCATCATGATATCCGTAATAATAAGATTATGATTTTTTCTATATAACTCCTGATAGGCATCATATGCAGAGGTACAGCCCGACACCTCATAGAAGTTCTGACGAAGATAGGCACATACGGTTTTATTTAATTCCAAATCGTCTTCCAGGACTAATATTCGAAACATAACTTACTTCCTTTCTCACAAAGCACATACATTTCTTCGTACTTTGCCTCTATCATCGGAACAATCTTTTTCACTCTGTCTGCTTTCATCTTCTTATATAGAAAGTACGGCATAATCCAGCCGACAAATGCCGGCACAGCCAAAAGAATACATAACAGAATCTGTGGCGGCGAAGCTGTGACAGCAAATACAGAACCTGCCATAAAAGCTGTGCCGATAATACCAACGGTGAGAGCACAGGCAGAAGCTCCGGAACTTTTAGATTGTTCCAGTTCTTTAATTTCTTCCCTGCATGCTTCAAAATTCCTCTGAAGTCTTGTCAGCTCCGCTTTATTTATAATCTTTCTGTCCCTTTTAAAATAAAGCTTTACGTCGCCACCTTTGACGATCCGCTTTGCATACTGGCTTTCATAATCCTGTCCAAGAAGATTCTCATCCAGTTTCCATCCGAAACTTCCGTAGGCATCTATCAAAAAAGAGACCTGTTCCGCTTCTGTTTCTACTTCTTTATAATCAAATGTTAAAAATGTTGTTTCTTTCGTTTCCATTTAATCCTCTTTTCTAACCGGAATCTTAACAATAAAAGTACTTCCCTTGCCAAGGACACTCTCAATCTCAATCTTTCCGTCCATCAGTTCCAAAACACGTTTGACAAGAGCAAGGCCAAGACCATTACCTTCTTTTGAATGAGAAGTATCTCCCTGATAGAATTTATCAAAGATATGTTTCATGTTTGTTTCGCTCATACCGCATCCCGTATCCGAAATCCGTATCACAAGATATCTTTCCTCGGTCTCCTGTGAGACACGGATACTGCCGCCCGATTCTGTAAATTTAATTGCATTGGACAAAAGATTATTCCATACAATCTCCATCAGATTCTCATCGGCAAATGCAACTGCGCTGTCTTCTATATCCACATCGATTTCCAGCTCTTTCTCTTCCCAGAGTTCTTCAAACTGGAGAATACACTCGCATAGCTGCCGGCTCACATCATAATCTTTCCGCTCCGGCGTAATCGTCTGATTTTCCAGTTTATTCAGACGGAGGATATTCGTAATCAGGGCAGATAATTTGACTGCGGCATGTTCAATAATCTCTCCATATTCCTTTCGTTTTTCTTCCGAAAGATTATCCTGGCGCAACAGCTCCGCATAATTTTTTATAATGGCAATGGGAGTTTTCATCTCATGGGAAACATTGGATACGAAGTCTGTTTTCAAAGTTTCCACGCTACCAAGCTCTTCTACCAGCTTATTAAAATTCAAAATCATCATATCCAGATAATCGATTTTTTCCATTGTATGAATCGTCGGCACATAAACGGAAAAATCTCCCTCAGCCACTTGCTTTGCTGCTTCTGAAAGACGGATCATCGGTTCCTCATAGGTCTCCCTTACCCTTTTTTTCGTAAAAAGCGTAAGACCGATTGCCACCAAACTCCAGTAAACAATCGGAACGAAGGTTTGTGCAAGTTTGCTCCAATGGGCATATCCCATAAACACAATAATTCCTGTATGCACCCCTGACATAAGCAGCATGACAACAAGATATATACCGAATAAAGATACAGGGAAACGATCCTTTTTTATTACATCCTGAAATTGCTGATTCATGTCCATTACTGAAGCACCGCCTTATATCCAAGTCCTCTCACAGTCACAATCTTAAATCCATCACATGACGAAAGCTTGTCTCTTAATTTTGTCACGTAGACGTCTACTGCCCTCAAACTGGTATTACTGTCTATGCCCCAGAATTCATCCATCAGCTGGGCTCTGGAAAATGTCTTTTTCGGATAAGAAAGCATCTTATAGATCAGATTAAATTCTCTCGTCGTAAGAGCCACTTCCTCCCCATCGATTTCTGCTGTCATAGCATCCGCATCAAGGGTCAGATTCCCAACAGTAATCTTACGTTCTACTTCGATGTTAGCTCTTCGGAGAAGTGCCCTGACACGAAGAAGAAGCTCATCCAGTTCAATGGGTTTCGCCATATAATCATCGATACCAAGACGGAATCCTCTCTGCTTGGAGGTCAGATCATCTTTGGCAGACATAAAAAGAATAGGAATGGTCTTATTCACTCTTCTTACTGTCTCTGCAAATTCGAAACCATCAATTTCCGGCATCATAATATCGGAAATAATCAAATCATATAGGTTATTGTACATCTCGTCATATGCTTCACTGGCATTGAAACATCCTTTTGTCTCAAAACCGTTATCGTTGAGATAGGTGCAGACAACTTGATTTAGTTTTTTATCATCCTCTACTACTAAAATATGAATCATTCGTTTTCTCCTATTCTTCCGGCATCTCATGTTTCTTTTTCCAAACTGCCTGCCTTGTCCCATCAATTCCGATAAACAAAACAATCAGACAAACGGCTGTTCCAGTCAGAATATTCATAAGATGAATCAATTGATCCTGTCCCGCGCCAAAAGCTGCAAACAAGGCAGTCTGCAGGTTCAAAATTGAAACACAGGAATCCACATGTCCAATTCGTCTTAATGTTTCTAATAATGGCGACTTCTGCCGTCTTGCTCGGATAACATGAATTGTGGATTTTATTATTTTATAAAAGGTATAAGCCGCAACAACGTAAATAGCAATTCCCGGATACTGTTTTCCTCTCATGGAAGATGACATCATAAAGACCATAGCCACCAGTACAAAGGACATGAGAATAAGTAAAATGCTGTTCCGACGGTAAACATCACATTCTCTTCCCCATCGGCGTTTCGGCTCTTTAATTTTAATAAGTTCCCTCTCCTGGGCAAAAATCAACCCCCGCATGACCGCCAGCAGAATATAGTATGCCGCAAGACAGATAAACCAGGCTGACCAGCTGTAAATTCCAATCGTAATATTAAAAAGTGCAAATATAATATTACTCATCGTGCCCGGAACTGCAAAAATCATGGCTCTTCTTCTGGCATCTGTCTGCAGACAGGCAATATATCGATTAGACGATACTGTATGCTCCCGTCCTTTTCCTCTTTTTACTAAGTGAATGATGTCTAATGTCAAATACAGAATTCCCGGAAAAATCATAACGCCTGCCAAACTATAAAAGATAATTCCGATTCCTACATGAAATCTGTTTGCAGCCACCTGATACAGAGCAAGAGCTGCAAAGAGAATCATTAAAAGATAAATTCCGATTCGAAAAGGCCATGGAGGTACCTTGATAGGAAGCTTCTTCTTTTCTTTCTCCATAAAGTCCATCCTCTCCCAATTATTACAAAGATAATACTATGGTTATGTTTATGTTTTGTTGCAGTTTTGTGTTCAAATTGTGAACTCAAGAAAAAGGCACGGAATGGGAGAACCGTGCCTTTTCAATATTATACCAGATGTAGGATGACTCCCCCTTCAAATGTATAATTCGATTATTCACTCATCAGCTCATCGCTAAGCTTCAGGATTTCATCTGCATATTTTTTCTTTCGTGACGAAAGAATTTTTTTATAAATTGGATAATTTACAATTGCCATAATCATACCAATCACTCCAATGAGGATTCCTGGAACCATTGTATTTTCCATTCCAAGAACTGTTCCGATATCAGTCATGACAAGACTCATGCCGCTTCCCATTACGATTGCCCCTAAACTACCAAAGAGGTAGGCAAAAACGTTGGCCGGACGTTTTACTTTGGAATCCAATGCTTTTAATGCATCTAACTGAGTGTTCTGTTTTTCTGTATATTGAGTGCGAATTTTCTGTACGAGAAATTCATGATCGTTTTTGCTCATTGTTTTTTCTCCTTTTGATTGTTTCTTATAACTTATTTTTTATAATCTACCTAATTTGGCTGCATCTTTGCCTGATTGAATTGCTGCTTCATGTCTCTTCTTAGACTCTTCTTTGATTTTTTCAAAGTTCGCTTTATCAATTTCGTGTTGTGCTTTTGCACTTTCTTTCATATCTTCCATAGCATGTTTTAGGAATTTCACGCCTTCTTCTACTAACTCTCTTTTTCCTTCATAATCTATTTTTTCCTGTTCAAAATTGGACATCTTCTTTTTCCTCCATCTATAATATAATCTATTTAATTTTTCCTTCCTTCTTTAACCATTTCACCATATCGCGGATGGTTTCTTCATAAGGACGTGTTGTATATCCAAGTTCATTTTTTGCTTTGCTGTAATCAAATGTATTATTTCTTGCAAGATTGTAAACAGAGAATGTTGTCATCATTGCTTCTGTATCTTTCTTCTCTGCCTGTTTTTCCATAATTTTTGCAAGGAAGTTGGCAACTTTAATTGGAAGGAAAGATTTGATTGGTTTGCATCCTGCTTCTTTTACTAACAACTTGGAGAAGTCTTTAAAAGATACTTCTTCATTTGCAAGAATATAGCAGTGTCCGATCTTACCCTTATCTGCTGCTGCAATGGTACCTGCTGCCAGGTCACGTACGTCACAGAGATTAAAGGATCCGTCAATGCCCATCGGCATTTCACCGTTGATAATGTCGATGGTTGTCTTTGTTGTTTCTCCCACTGCATAATCTTCCGGTCCTAAAATACCGCTCGGATGAACAACACAAGCATTTAAATCTTCTAATTTTACAGCATTTAATACAGCCTGAGTTGCTAAAGCTTTGGAACGGCTGTAGCATCCTAACACTTCGTCTTCGTCGAAGTAGATTACTTCTTTGATCTTTTTGCCTTTTTTTACTTCAGGAATCGCACCTGTACTGCTGCAGTATACAAGCTTCTTACATTCCGGGTGAGTCAGACAGCAACGGATGATGTTCTTTGTTCCGCCAACGTTTACGTTCATAACCACTGGATTGTAATCCGGTGTTACTGTAACAATACTTGCAATATGAAGTACGATGGTTTCATATCCTTCCGGCACAGTAAAGAATTCCTGTAAAGAAGACATGTCGCATACATCTCCTCTGCATACTTCCACTTCTTCCGGAAGGTATTTTGCGGATTTGTCCGTTGGAAGTACAAGACCTCTTACCTTATCTCCTCTTTCTACTAACTGACGGCAGATTGTGCTGCCTAAAAATCCTGCTGCTCCTGTTACTAAATAGATTGTATTGCTCATTTTCATTCTCCTTTTATTCTTATACTGTATAATCTACATTCTGGAAGGATATTAAACTCACTTCTGAACTGTTGAATCGACATAAATGTATCGATGTGTACCTGTTTTCTCTTTACAGTTGCCAATCTTACAGGAGAATGATTGCTGTTTTGTTCACGAATTGTTTCTATTTTGTTAAAATACAATTTCCTAGGCAATAAAAAAACAGCAGTGATATAAATCCGGCTCCCTCATGCACGATTCGAAGTCGCCAGCTTTATATCACTGCTGCTTTTTCTTATTTATAGTTGCGCTTTCGACGCAACAAATCTTTCAGGTTTTCTTACATAATCTTGCGAATCCATCCTTCAGGAGCTTCAATGGTTCCCATCTGAATTCCTGTTAATGTATCGTATAATTTCTGTGTTACCGGTCCCATGGCATCCATGCCGCTTGGGAAACAGATATCTTTGCCGTGATCAACAATCTTACCAACAGGAGAAATAACTGCTGCTGTTCCGCAAAGTCCGCATTCTGCAAAGTTTTCTAATTCATCGAGACGAACTGGTCTTTCTGTCACTTTCATTCCAAGATAGTGTTCTGCTACATAGAGTAAAGAACGTCTTGTGATGGATGGAAGGATAGACTCAGACTTAGGTGTAACAAGGTTTCCTTCTTTATCGATGAAGATAAAGTTTGCACCGCCTGTTTCTTCTACATATGTTCTTGTAGCAGGATCTAAGAATACGTTCTCATCATATCCGTTGGCATGGGCTGTAACGTTGGCATGTAAACTCATGGCATAGTTAAGACCAGCTTTTACATGGCCTGTTCCGTTTGGTGCTGCACGGTCAAAGTCACTTACGCATAATGTAAGAGGTTTTGCACCGCCTTTAAAATATGGTCCTACCGGTGTTACAAATACACGGAACTGATATTCCTGAGCCGGTTTTACACCGATTACAGGGCTTGATGCGAACATATAAGGTCTGATATAAAGTGTTGCACCGCTGCCATAAGGTGGAACCCAGTCAGCATTTGCTTTTACTACTTCATCAATGGCTTCTAAGAATCTCTCTGCAGGGAATGGAGGCATCTCCAGACGAAGTGCAGAATCCATCATACGTGTTGCATTTAAATCAGGACGGAATGTTACAATATGTCCGTCTTTGGTTGTATAAGCTTTTAATCCTTCAAACACTTCCTGGCAGTACTGTAAAATGCCGGCACATTCATTTACTGTAACATTGGCGTCTTCTGTTAAGAAGCCATCCTGCCACTGACCGTCTTTATAGTTTGCCACATATCTAAATTCTGTTGTTCTATATCCAAATCCAATATTTGCCCAGTCTAAATCTTTTTTTGCCATAATCTTGTCCTCCGTTTTGCCCTGTGCTTCTGTCTGCTTTGTCCGAGTATAATTGTCTCTTTCTCAGGGCTGATATGTTTTTGATTATACCACTTTAATGTATAAAATCAAGTAGTTTTAAACTTTTTTGTGCTAAAGTGTCATGTTTCCTCCACATTTTTTTATGTTCGTGTTGTCTAACACAGAATCATGCTATTATAATGATAGCAAATGTGGTATTGCACCCACTGAAAATAAAAAGGGAACTTATGCAAATATAATATTAATGAATCGAAAGGAACCTATTCATGAGCAAATCAAACGTATATTTCACGAATTTCAGAACCAAGGCACACGGCGACGGTCTTCCAACCAAGCTTCAGAAACTGATCAAAAAAGCCGGTCTTGCAGACCTTGACTTGGAAAATAAATTCGTAGCCATCAAGATGCACTTTGGAGAACTTGGCAATATCAGCTATCTCCGTCCAAACTATGCCCGCGCCGTTGTAGACGTGGTAAAAGAACTGGGCGGCAAGCCTTATCTTACAGACTGTAACACCATGTATCCAGGCAAAAGAAAGAATGCCTTAGAACATCTGGAATGTGCATGGCAGAATGGTTTTACCCCTCTCACTGTTGGATGTCCTATCTTAATCGGCGATGGTTTAAAAGGAACAGATGACATCGAAGTTCCTGTTGAAGGCGGCGAATATGTAAAAGCAGCCAAAATCGGCCGTGCCGTTATGGATGCAGATGTATTCATTAGTCTGACTCATTTTAAAGGACATGAACAGGCCGGTTTTGGCGGTACCATCAAAAATATCGGTATGGGATGTGGTTCCCGTGCCGGCAAAACAGAACAGCACAGCAATGGTGTTCCTACAATCTCCACAAGAAAATGTGTAGGATGTAAGAAATGTCAGCGTGAATGTGCAAATAACGGTCTCATCTTCGACGAAGAAACAAAGAAAATGACTGTAAATATGGATGGGTGCGTTGGCTGCGGCAGATGTTTAGGTGCATGTAACTTTGATGCCATCCGCTTCCGCGAAGACAACGCGGTAGCCGTATTAAACTGCAAAATGGCAGAATACACAAAAGCTGTTGTAGATGGACGTCCTCAGTTCCACATCTCTTTAATCGTAGATGTATCTCCAAACTGCGACTGTCATCGCGAAAATGATGTCCCAATCCTTCCAAACATCGGTATGTTTGCATCCATGGATCCTCTTGCCCTTGATCAGGCTTGTGTAGATGCATGTCTGGCTGCAACTCCCCTTCCTGGAAGCCAGTTAGCAGAAAGACTTGCAGATCCACATTTCTGTGATCATCATGACCATTTCACAAACTCCACACCGGAATCCGAATGGAAATCCTGCCTTGCTCATGCAGAGAAGATTGGTCTTGGAAGCAGAGAATATGAATTGATTGAGATGTAAAAAGAAAGGTAATGTTGGGATTACCCTCGACTGAGCTGGACTTTCTCTCGTTTTTCATAAACTCAAGTCCTGTTTTCTTGTTTTAAATAGGAATCCGGGTACAGACAGAAAACCTTCTCCCCTGTACCCACTTATAGTCAAATTTCGTTTACATAATTCATCATAATTAGACAAATAATCTACAGGCAAAAAAATCAGCTCGTGGTACCAGCATTCTTCATGAAAAGCGGGTACTGTGAGCTGTTTTTTCTACCTGTAGATTACGATCCCAAATTTCCCGCCTTTTTTCTTTGTTTTTTCACTTTTATTTGGTACCAGACTCTTTTTTTCTTTTATATACCCATTCCAATTTCTAATCCTTGTTGTTTCTATTTCTTTCGATTCGTGAAACCTTGCTGTTTCTCCGTTCTTTTCATACACCCTATCTATCGAATCAAAAAGTCATCCAGCCGCTTCCCTGTATACTGAATCACAATCCGGTTCTCCGGATTCACATCTATCAGATAAAGCACAATCAAAAACATCCATTCCAAAGGCTTCATCACAAAATAAGTCACATCTGCTGCCGCTTTAGACTTCATAATCCACCTTCCGATTGGAAAGCCATATGTATCATAAAAGTTCCGAACCATTCTATGAAACTTCGGCGTTTTCTCTTCTAATATCTGTTCAAAAGCATTGGCTATGCAGAGCTGACGGTTCACAATCACTTCATGCCCATGGCGTACACCAAGGCGAATCGGCTTTACAATCTTTTCATGCCCGCCTGCTGCCACCGTACAAAGATAATGTTCATCCATGTAGAGGTTCTGTGGTGCAACCCTTTTAGACAAATTCCAGTCTGATGTCTCTGTAAAAGCTTTGATAATTGCATCCGGTTCCTGACCGAATAAGGCAAGGATGCCGATTGCCATTCCAAGAAGCGGCCACATAAGAAGAAAAGCCGCCACCGGCCAGTGGTCGGAATTATCCAATAGAGAATTACAGCGAAACAAGATTCCTTGTTTCATTGATTTGCTATTTGGGCAGCTTATATCTTCTTGTACTTTCCTTTTGATGCCGGCATCATTCTCATCTGCTATATATCTCTCCTTCCATTCCCTCATTTTTCTCATTACGGTTCTTGCCGTAATGCAAATGCAGCAGATTGGAAGAAGCAACAGGCACACTTCCACCAATGCCCTTCCTTTCATCACTTGTATGCACCACACAATGGAAAGTCCTGTCCCAAGATACATGGCTGCAAGTCCCAGTACAATCCAAAGGGGCGGTATTTTACGAATAGAAGTAAAGTTTACAATACAATAACCTGCAATAGACACAAGAATAATAGTCCAAATCGTTGGATAGCTGTCTGTAAAAATCGGCGTATGCTTTTGAGCATTGTAAAGCACTTCATTCCAATTGACATCAAACATTACCGCATCCAGCACGGAAAGAACCAGAATATTATATAAAATGCCAAGAACAATCGTAACCAGATCTATATGTCTCATTTCCATCCTGTGTTCTTTTCCTTTTATCTCCCGCCATAAACTCATCATCTGAGTAAGAGTAAGTATAATCGGCAGTACCACACACATCCCTATAGCAACTCCGCCTACAACGCAAAAAATAAGAGATTCTGCCATAAATGCCAAAAAAGATGCAATCGTTATATCCTTTGTAAACTCAAAAGACAGACACAAAAGAAAAACCAACAAGCCTCCGCTTATCACAGAAAAAATACACATAGAAGATAAAGGGTATTTCTTTGCAAATGTTTTTATTCTTTCTTTCATTCCTGTCTCTCCTTTCTATATTTCAAACACGTTATCCTAAGTTCACCCTAAAATCTGCTATTCCGCTTTTCGATATTCCAAAATATCTCCTGGCTGGCAGTCAAGCGCCTCACATAATTTTAGCAAAGTGGATATCTTTAACGCCTTCGCCTTTCCATTTTTCAAAACGGACATGTTGGCAATGGTAATTCCCACACGGTCAGCCAGCTCCGTCACACTCATCTTCCGTTTTGCCAGCATCACATCAATATTGAAAATAATTTCTCCATTTAATTTATCCTGTTCCATGCTGACCTCCCCTAAATCGTCCAATCACTTTCTTCCTGAAGCTGCGCCGCATTATCTACCAGCTGGGCAAGGGATTTGGAAGCAAGAGCAATGGCACAGCCGAAAAACACAAGAATCATAGATGCAATTATGATTCCCGGATGATTGTATCCTGCAAGCCATAAAGCAATATTTCCTACAAAGAAGAAGATAGAATCGCCACCTGCATAAAGAGCAATCTGCTTAAAATATCTGCCATTCTCATAGGAAAAGGATTTATCTGCTCCAATATTGGCTGCCACCTTCCATGCAGAGATCAGCACCAGATAACATGGAATGACAGTAATCCAAAGAAAGATAAGCCATGGATAATACCAGTGTGCAAATTCTGGATAGCTGTCTGCCAGAGACTGTCCAAATCCTGGAAGGATAAATGCATAGACAAGAAGTCCGCAGATGGCAAACCCGATAATGATTAGTTTTAAATATTTTTCAATTGTTGTCAGTTTCATATTGTTCCTCCTATAAATTATTTCTTTTAAAACCAGGCTTCATAATAAAACCAGTTCTCTTTGATCCGTTTTGTCATTCCACCGTTATCTCCAGCTCCGCTCCACATCCATTCCTCATAACCGGAAGGTTTCAAAAGACTGTCATAATCCAGAATGGCCACAGGCACATTATCCGGAGAATAATAAAATCCATAATAAACGCCGGAAGGAGCAATTCCAAAACCGCTGTGATAAAATTCTACAATAGGATGATCCCCATTTTTTACCCCTTTCATTTCCACATTTTTACAAAAGACAGGTTCCCCTAAATAATATTTCTCACCTGACAAGTAATCCAGAGCAAGCTCCTTAAGCGCTTCTTCGTTGGTATTCACAAAGCGGGTAATTTTCCTCTCAGGCAAAAAATACAATCGCAACAAACTTCCTGCAAGAAGTAAAATAGCTATTATCACGAATCTTTTCTTCCATTTCTTCATATGGGCTCCTCCTTTCGGGTGCTTCTGTTTTCCATTCGCCTCACGATTGATTCTTGATTCTCAAAGATCTGTAGTCTGAACCAGTACAGACCATACAATAAACTCCAATTGACCTCAATTAGCCTTACAATTTTATAATACATATATATTTATTGTGTGTCAATTCTTTTTTATCGTGTTACGATAAATATTTACCTTTCTAATGTTATTACCTAATATTTTAATCTGGCTATTTTCTACTGGTAAAAAAAATACACCATGGTACCCGTACTTTTTTCAAAATGTGGGTACTATAGTGTAATTTTTTTGTCAGTAGATTTTCACTTCATTTTTCCCGCCAAAAACAGGTCATTTTCCTACTTTTGCGGGTCTTACACATTTCTTTTTCTCTATGTACCAAGACTCAGACTCTCCCATTTATTTTATTCTCCAGACAAGCCTCTGCATATTGGAACACGTAGCTATCGTGCCGGCACGACTAATTCCCCTTGACACACTTTATGGCATCAGCCGATGACTCACTGTCACCATCACACCATCTTCCCGATTGGCAATCTCCAGATGCAAGCCATGCATCATAAAAATCCGGTCGGCAAGATAAAGCCCCAATCCTCTATGATTGCTGCTGTCATGACGGCTCTCATCTCCGGTATAAAACATATCTTTGATATGTTTTAAATCTTCCTCTCCAATTACCTTACCGGAATTCTCAATCATACAGAAACTATCTGTCAGAGTAATCCGGATCCAGCCATTTGGAATGTTATGAAGAACCGCATTTTCGAGAAGGTTCCAGAAGGCTTTTCCTAAAAGATGGCTGTCTCCCGTTATCATAAAAGAATCTGCAATCTGTTTTTCCAATGAAATCCGGGTGTTTTCCAAAAGAGGAGTAAGTTTCTCTATCTGTTCTTCCAGCAAATCTTTTACACATATCTTTTCCTGCCCCAATGCCTGATTCATAGAATCTATTTTAGAAAGTCCAATCATCTCTTTTACCAGTTCATCCATACTTTCTGTTTGAGCGATAATCTGTTCCAGATAATAATCCCTTTTCTCTTCCACCGTATTTTCTTTTACATTCTCGGCAAAACCACGGATAATTCCAAGAGGTGTTTTTAATTCATGGGCTGCTGCATTGATAAAATCTCTTCTGTCCTGTTCCAAACATTCCTGCTGCAAACGAATCTTCCTCATTGCATATAAGACAAGAAACATACAGAAAAAAACAAGGAGAAAACTGCCAATATAAACATACTTCATATAATCCATAGCAGCCATCCATGGATGGATCCGCTGTCTTATCTCGATGGAATATTTCTGAGAAAGCTGGTCTTCATCGCTGTCCATATGAGCTGAAGCAAGATTTTCCCATACAAAAAGTCCGTATACTCCTTTCAGAGTCCCTGCATTAACAGCAGTTTCCTCTATATGATGAATGATACCGTTATAATGAATCTCTCTTTCTTCCAGTCTTTCCTTATCTTCCACTTCAGGAAAACCCTGAAGCCAGGCATCCTGCTTCCATTCCTCCCAGGCATCCCTTCCGTAATAAAGATATGGAAGAAAAACGTAGCCAGTCGCTGTATTCTCCGATTCACTTATGAAATCCGTAATACTGTTATCTTTTTTCCAATTCCATAAAATATCACCCGTCTCAAAATCCCGAAATTGAACACCGATTAATTCTTCCGGATTCCCTATATAGTAAGACTGAATCATCATATGTTCCGAACCCGTCAGCCACTTGTCAACAACTGGTGCCTCTTTATAGAATCCAATGATTTTTTCCATGTCATCTTTGGTAAAATAATGATCCACCTGATGCATATGCCAGTAATCTCCAAAGAGATTTCCCGTCTTTGCGATAAGCTTTCCCCCTTCATCGTAAATTCCAACAGACAACTTTTGATATTGATTCAATCCCTGATTCCGCAATGAAATATACTGATGAAAATGTGCCAGTTCTACCCTGTCGTCTCCCGGCACCATCATTTCCATTACAGTTGCATTATCCGCCTCCAGTGTATCCTTCATATCAGAACAAAGCCGGATCAGATATTCATCATAATCCTTTTCATAATCTTCTTTTACCATGTAGGTAGAGAAAAACATGACTGTAATATACAAAAGAAAAAAGGTGCCTGCAATCATGCTTAAGTATTTACTTTTCTTCTGCTTCCGTCTCAACTACTTCACCTCCAGACGATAGCCGCTCCCTCTAACTGTCTGAATCCTGCATCCGCTGTTACCGATAATTTTTCTTATTTTTTTGATATGATTATCCACAACCCGCTCCGTTCCATCAAAATCATATCCCCAGAAACGGATGAGTAATTGTTCTCTTGTGAATGTCCGGTTTGGATTTTCTAAAAAGAATAATAGAATTTTGTATTCCAGCGGCGCCAGCCTGCATTTTTTTCCTAAAATGGTCACTTCGTGAGTTCTAATATCGACTTCGATGGCACCTCGTCTGATCCTGCGAAATGTTCCCGTTCCTCTGGTCCGGTTCATAACCGCCATGGCTTTTGCATATAACACAGGCAGGGAAAATGGTTTTGTAATATAATCGTCTGCACCAAGTGCATATCCATTTAATTCATCTTCTTCCATGACCCGTGCCGTTATAAAAAAGATAGGCACATCACTTACTTCACGGATTTTTCTGCATACAGAGAATCCATTCTGTTTTGGAAGCATAATATCAAGCAGAATCAACTGATAGGAATGCTCTGCAAATAGTTCCAAAGCCACATCTCCATCTGATGCTATGGTCACATTCCATTCTTTACTGCCAAAATAGTCGCTGACCGCCTCTGCAAGAAGGGCATCATCCTCTACAATTAAAATATCCAGTCCCATATATTCTGTCTCCTTGTCTAAGCAATGCTAATTTCTCATAAATCACTTACATCTATGTCTATCGATAAATAGTTGTCCTTACACCTGCATCTGTATTACAGATCTCAATCTTTAATCCATGAATCTCACAGATTCTTTTGGCAAGATAAAGTCCTAATCCCATATGTCTGGAACGTTCATGGCGGCTTTCATCTCCTGTGTAGAACATTTCAAAAACATGAGACAGTACTTCGGCAGGAATGGCTGTCCCTGTATTTTCAATGGACAGTTTATCTTTCTCACTGAAAATCCAAATGCTTCCGTCTGCTCTGTTGTATTCCACTGCATTGGATAACAGATTCCATATTGCACGTCCCATCTTATCCAGATCCGCTTCCAGAATAAAATCCTGCTCCACTTCATAGAGCACATGAAGATTTTTTTCTTCCATCTGAGCATCAAATTTACTCATCTGCTCTTTTACCAATTCAACCAAAGAATACTGCTGCCGGTTCAAGACAATCTCATCTGAATCCAACTTAGATATATGTATCATTTCTTTTACCAGCTCATCTATCTGTTCTGTCTGGTTAATAATCTGATCCAAATAGTATTCTCTTTTTTCTTTTACCGTGTCCTCTTTTAGATTTTCAGCAAATCCACGGATTACACTAAGCGGTGTTTTCAGTTCATGGGCAGCAGCATTTGTAAAATCACGCCTCATGGACTCCAGTTTTTCTCTCTCTCGATAATTCTTATGGGTACTGTAAATAACTTTTATCATACATGCCAGTGTAAGAATGGCTCCCATCAGATAGACGTATTTCATATCGTTCATGGCAGCAAGCCATGGATGGGATGTTTCTCTTAATACAAGAAGAAATCGATAAGCGTCGTCATAATTGGCATCCAGATTTTTTCTAAAAAAGAGCATATACATTATTTGGCGCTGGGACTCTTTCCCGTACTCTTCCATTACTTCCTCAAGGTTATCCACTTTGTCTGCATATCCCTGAAGCCACTGATCCTGCATCCATCTTTCTCTTTCCTTTTCTCCCTGCGTCATATATGGAAAAATCATAATACCAGTATAGGCTTTCCCTGTTTCAGCCACAGTTTTTCCTGTTTCAACTATTTCTTGCTCCTTCTTCCATTCCCATACAACTTCCCGTTCTTTTCCGTTTACCGGCTTCTGAATAGATAAATTCATCCATTCTTCTTCTATTTCTATTCCCGTCAGTTCAAAAAAGTCATTCAGAATAAGATTCATATAATGCTTTGCATAGACAGCATCCGTCATTTGCCTGAAATTCTCTCCATATATCTTTTCCGCCTCTTCATAAATCATGTTTTTATTCAGTGTCTCTCTATATTTCAAAAGATTTTGAATCTGCGTTTCTGATAAATAGTCTTCTACCGGAAAGAATTCATAGATGGGACCTCTTAGAAAATATTCAGCAGAAATATCCTGTTTCTGATTTTGGTATTCTTCGTCGGTCACATACTGTTTCTGGTAGCGGTTTGTACCAATGATGTCTGTTGTAACTGCACGCAGATTCCCGCTCGCATCATAAAGAGCTCCTGATATTTGTTGATATTCGTCCTTTCCCTTGATTTCGGAAAGCCTCATGGCAGCATAAGAACTTATGTTGCGAACCCGTTCCTCATCACCGGAGCCAAGATACAAATCCTCCGATTCAAACTCGCTGACATAAGCGTCCCTTTGTTCCAACAGGTAATTTCCATACTCTTCGGCATAATTATTCTTCAAAAGGTACGTTGACAAAAGCATGGATGTAACATAGAGTGCTGTAAATCCTGCTATGATTGAGGTTCTATATGTCGATTTTTTCTTTTTCATTCCAGCCACTCTCCTTTCATAATTTTAATATACAAAAAGAATGTATCCGTTTCGTATCCATTCCAAATATTATTTACATTATACAACAAAAAGACCCGGATTGTCCTATCCGGGTTCAAAATGTCTCTATTCTATTCGTTTCCCTCTGGCTGCATATAAGTCCCCATAAACAATGGCACCTGATTCTCAAGATCCAGAATCATATACACAAACGGCCTGTCAAGAATTACCTGCTTTGGCTCCGGTCCATCTCCAACAGAAGAAGCCCCGTCCGCCGTAACCACCACGGTGGACGCACCAGCTTGTGTCCCCTTCTCATCTACGGTAATATAGGCTTTATGAAGTACATCGCTGACAAAGATATTCCCGGCCTCTGAAATACCAAGACCTGTCAGGTCAGCCTGTTCCACATCAAAGGCATCTGTCATGCCCATCTGCTTTAAGACCTCTGCCATGGAAAGTTCGTATTCCATCTCAAACTTTGGAATCTTTGTAATGACCGGCGTATTCTGTACATTTTCAAACAGCGCATAAAGTTCCGGTCCGTTCATAGCTGCAAGGTACTCTTTCACCGTCATTCCTTCCTTTGGAAGAAGAGCAACAAATGCTGTTTTGCCGCCATAATAATGTTTCATCACGCCGGTTCCATATTCATTCTCCAGATAGTAATTCTCTTCTGAATTCATATAATCGATGACTCTTGTCTTTCCATCTTCTCTCGTAAATTTATCTTCCCTCACTTGAAAATCTTCATATATCCTGCCCCACTCCCCATCAAAAGTCAGGGCATTGATTAAAAACATAATCGCAGATGGAGAAATTTCACTGATCATCTGATCGATCATTCCATGTGTATTCTTTCGGATCCAGTTGTTGATATCCTTCACCGTAGACTGGTCAAAGGGTGCTTCAAACACCTCTGCCCCATAATAATCCGCATTAGTCTTAAGAAACTCTTCATTCACAGTAAATCTTGCATGTTCTGTAAACCAAATAGAATTCGCCAGAGTCATCTTACATTTATCTCCACTCGGAAGACTATTTCGGTAAGTATATACACTTTGGTTTAACTCATCCACTGACATTCCGAGAACTTTTTCCATCTGAGCCAGTGTTTCACCTTTTGCACCATTGGCTGTCATAGCAAGAGCACAGAGAACAGACATTGGAGAAATGATCGTGTTCCCGTCTTCATTGAAAGAATTTTTAAGAAGTTCTAATGCAAAATTATTGGTTTTTACATCGCTTTCTTTCAGGTGAGATACCTGAATAGAATTACCGCCTGAAGTTCCTGATATCTTTTTCGATGTTCCACTGCTGCACCCTGTAAATGAGAAAAGAATCGTTATGATTAGAGTAATTGCCATAAGTTTTCGTTTCATGCTGCTTCCTCCTTTAGTTTGCTTGTGCATCTGATATACTATATCACGGCACAAAACATGTTCGGTTTCTTAGGATCAATCTATTCTTCACTTATAGAGGCGCTTGTTTCTATCATCGCTTCCACGACATGATTCAACTGAGCAGCATTCTTAGATGTGATTACGGAATGACCTAATTCCTCTTCCAATTCCCTTCTTGCATTACCGGCAATCTTACCACCACGATTCGCTACACGCTGGTTCTGTTCCAACCCTTCCGGCTTTGTCACCTGTGAGATTTCTTTTGTTGCGGTTTCAGCCAACATATTCAGAATCAATTCTGTTGTACTCATATTGTCTCTGAGGCTTTCCTTCTTTAATCCTTTATGATTTTTATACTCTCTTGTTGTCATGCCACTCCAGGCATGTGTAATCTCGTCTGTCAGTATTGCAAATTCTCTTCCCGCAGTAATCCCCCGGCTTTTCCATTCATCTGTCAGTTCTTTTCGTGCACTGATTGCCTGCAGCCTTTGGTTAATCCATTCCTTTGTATATCCTTTACGCTCATAGGAAGTTACCAGACGATCTACCATCAACTCCGGATCCATGGTTTCTTCCATTCTTTCCCGTCCGACTTGTGCCAGCCATAATTTAAATGGTTCTGCTTTTTTAGATGGTATAGATTGAATCAGGCGAAGAAGCTGTTCTGTGTTAGCGACATCTGTTTTATATTTTTTTCCATCTTTAGGTGACTTCATTTTCAGTTGGTGACAATTTGTCACCAACTCAGATCCTTCACTGTTAAGTCTTTGTTTCAATTTGTTCCAGTATTTTCTAGCTTGATCAAAAGTATTCGCTTCCGTCAGTACCCCAACTACATCAACAATGGAGAAATACCACTCTTCATTCTCTTCATCCCATGCTGTCCGAATAGTTTGATCCTCAAACAACTGCAATTTTTCTTCATTCATTCTGCTCATACAAATCCTCCTCCACTTTTATTCCTCTGTTTTTCATTAACTGCTCCATACTAATATAATAAGTAATCAAACGCAGAACATAATCCGGCATTTTTCTCCTTCCGGCTTCCCATTCTTCCAATGTTCGAAGCGGAATATTCATATATTCAGAGAACTCTCTCCTATTCATTCCAACTAATTCTCGATTTTTTTTCATTACTTCTATTTGATGTTGCATCTTTCCATTCTTATCCATATTACACCCTTTCCCACTCATTGTGTGGTTTTATATTAACACAGATTTCCTTTTTTTACAAGTACATGATTCTTTTTCATCATAAAAAAAGAAGCCGCTTATGAAAACGGCTTCTTGTCATAAACATATTCCATTGTTATAACTTTCGTCTTTCAATCTCTGCCATAAATCCGTCTCTGTCTTTTGGCGAAATCAACGCCATCTGGCGGACTCCATTTTCCACATAGTCAATCTGGAGGCGTCTAAGGGACAAAGCTGCAGAGGAAATCGGATTCATTGTCTTGGTCATCTTTTGAATGTTTTCATAAGGAATCCGAACTTTACCATAGATTGACATGGAGATGAGCAGATGATGGTCATACAAGACATACTTCATCGCAAATAAAGGAAGGATGATAACGGAAGTAAAGACGGTAGTTCCAATGACAAACCAGTCCGGCTTTTCTCCCTGAAGTATCGGTGCAATACAAAACCAGAACAGCATCGCTTCTGTTCCAAGAAGAAGACCGCCAAGCCACCAGTCAACTCTGGAGCGGTATACAACCCCAGGACGGGATTTTTCTATCTCGGCATAGCGGGCATTCTTTGCTTTATCCGGAGTCTGTAATTTAACACTTTTATATACCATGAAAATAATTGGCACAAAAATCCCCACTAAAAATACTGGAAGAAACCATAGACCAAGCTGTCTGCAGGTTGCAACACAGAATGTCATATAAGCGAGCATAATCTGGATAATCAGATTCATAATAATCAACATTGGGTATACAATCTCCATACTGGATTTCTCTGCCGGTGCCGTATGTTGGGATTCCATATTGGATTTTACAAAGTATACACAGATACTCATAAGTCCTATCAGCATAATGACAACGAAGAATAACAGAATCAGAGAAGACTTATCGCTCCAGTTATCGACTTCGCCCAGAGCATTATAATGCATTGGAAGCCGGTCCGGAATTTTACTCCAGAATACAAGAGGTAGTATAACCGTGAGCACACCAATCAGAATAGATAACCAATGTAGCTTTTTATAAATGTTTAATCGTTTTTCTGCCATGACTGCCTCCGTTTCCGGAAATCTTTGATTTCCTTTGAAAACATTTTATTTCATTAGGAGAAAATATAAAATATTTCTTTCCAATAATTTATTCTAGTTAAATTATCTACCTTTTTCTATTTATCGTCAACCAATTTGAGGCACATTAAGAAAACCGTAAGAATCAAAGAGAAGGCGCCGTAAAACGCCTCCCATACATCATTTTCAAGCATCAGCCGTATTTAATGAAACTTTTCCTGCCTTCCATTCTCCATCTCTAGATACTCTTCATATTCCGGAATCCGCTCAAGATTCCATAAACCATGAAATCCCATGGCATACTCGAAGGCTGACAGCTGCCTTTCGTTCATCGCACCCTGATAAGTGATCTTACTTCCCTTACAATAAAACTCGCCAATCACCTTCTGATTAAAAGAATCCGGTCCATACTCTGTAAAGGCCATCTGAACTGTCCATTCTCCCTTATCATAGTTTTCTTCCCGGTAAACATGGTTAAAACGGATATCAGATATGGAGTATCCGGCCGTTTTCATTTTTTCTAAAAATTCCAAAAGTTTCTCCGTCCGCTTTTCCTTGTATTCTTCCATCGTAGGATTCTCTCCGTATGCAGCAATCAAATCTGGCAGTCCAAGGCCTCGAATCACTTCCATAATACTGCTGTAGGCATCTGTATAATCAAGCATATCGGCAGCCTTTTCAAATTCCTGTTTTTCCAACAGATTCATGAATTTCTTTGCTGTATAAATTTCGTCCATATTGGTAAAGGCGATTCCGGATCCGGTGCATTGGTCAAAGGTCAGGACAGCAGCCAACAAAAGCGGAAGGAGCATAAGTGCTGCACCAACAGAGAAGTGCCATCTGCGTTTTATTTTTCCAAGTCCTTTTTTTAAAGCTTTTGCTTCCCGTTCTTTTAATTCATCCCGCTCATTGTCACATACATGATGTGCGTCAGACAGTTCCTGTACTTGTTCCAAAACCCCTGTTCCTGTACTTAACAGTGCTTTACAGGAAGGACAACTCTTTATATGTTCCTCCACCAGTTTTTTCGTTGCTTCCGATACTTCTCCATTTTCATACAAAAGCATCAAATCTTTTATCACATCACATGATATTTTCATTCTGTTTCCTCCCTTCTCATCTGTTCTGTCAGCATCTGCTTTGCCCTGTAAAATGTCACCCTTGCCCAGCTTTCACTCTTCCCAAAAGAAACCCCGATTTCTTTTAAACTGTTCTCCCCATAGATATGAAGCATCACAATTTCCCGGTAAGGTTCTTTCAGGTTCCAGACTGCCTTACGCAAATGCTGCCGTTCTTCCTGTTTAACCATCTGCTCCAGCAGCCTTTCTTCTTTGGAAAGTTCCATTTCTTCAATGGGCTGTTTGTAAAAACGTTTTCTCTTATTCAGCTCTTTACACCAGATATTTTTTCCAATCTGACAAAGCCAGGTATATGAACTGCACCGTCCTTCAAAACGATCTATTCCCTTTAATGCCTGATAAAAAGTTTCCTGCAGAAGTTCTTCTGCATCCTGAGCAGAACCTGTCAGCGAAAGGAGAAAACGGTACAGGGGCAGGCTGTATTTTTCATATAGTTGTTCCAGTATATCCATAATTTCTCCTTTCTTTTTCATTTCATGAAATGTTCTGTCTGTTAGTACTTATACCTAAAAAAACGTTACAAAAAAGGATCCCGCTTACGAGACCCTTTACATCCTGCACGAAAGTGCTTCTTTTCCTGTTTATTCTACTCCATGTTTCCCACAGATATCCCACAGGACACATCTGTCACAATATGGTTTCGTCCTTGCCGTACACACTTCTCTTCCATGAAGCACCAGACGATGGCAGAAATCATTCCCTTCCTCCGGAGGTATAATCTTCCAAAGTGCCATCTCTACCCGTTTCGGATCTTTCATTCCATCCACAAGTCCCATACGGTTTGTCAGACGGATACAATGGGTATCTGTTACGATGGCCGGTTTGCCAAACACATCCCCCATAATCAGATTGGCACTCTTTCTTCCCACACCGGGAAGCTTCATGAGTTCATCGAAGGTCTCCGGCACGCCGCCATTGTATTCGTCTCTGATGATACGCATGCAGGCACTAATATCCCGCGCCTTGCTTTTACCAAGACCGCAGGGACGGACAATCTCTTCGATTTCTTCCGGTGTAGCTTCTGCAAGAGCATTCACATCCGGATATTTTTCATATAATTTTTCTACTACTACATTTACACGGGCATCTGTACACTGGGCAGCAAGGCGAACACTTACTAAAAGCTTCCACGCCTGATCATAATCCAATGTACAGTCTGCATCCGGGTATTCTTTTTTTAATCGATCAATGATTTCCAGTGCAAGTTCCTGTTTTGTCATGTTTTATCTCCTATTCCCGATTCACAATCGTAGACTTTTTCCAATCACCTTTTAAGAACAAAGCGAAATAAAAAATATCTGTCACAAGGGTGCTGACCGGATAGGCAATTCCGATTCCCAGAACTCCAAGTCCCATTTTATGGGCAAGGAAGATAGATAGGGGAATTCGGGAAATCAATGCTCCGGCCCCATTGGCAATGGCAATATAAGAAGAACGCCCTGCCCCCAGAAAGAGACCGCCAAAACAATATCCAAGCGGCATAAGCAGAAAATAATCCCAGCAATGTCCTTTAAAGTAATTGGCTCCTACGGCAAGAGTCTGTGGATCGTTGGTAAAAATCATCAAGAGTTCTTTTGAGAAGACCCACATAATTGCACATACGACAATACTATAAAGGGAACTGTATAGCAGATTCAGTTTCGTTGCCTCCATGGCTCGATCCATCTTACCGGCACCAATATTCTGTCCCACCATTGTAGAAAGGGCAACATTTAAAGCAATCACCGGCAGGATGAAGATAACGTTAATCTTCGCCCCAAATCCTACTGCAGCAGAGGCGTAGACACCCAATGTGTTTGCAACTGCAATGAGAACGACTAAAGATGCATTGAGCAGTGTTTCCTGAAGGGCTGCCGGTGTTCCCACTCTAAAGATAATGCCAATCTGTTCTTTATCCATTCGGAAGAAGCGTTTCCAGTGGAATTTGAAGGAAAAATGAATTTTTTTCAAATGGAAAACCGCAATCAGAACGCTGGCTGCCTGCGCTATAATTGTGGCAAGAGCAGCTCCGCCTGCACCCCATCCCAGAGGACCTACAAACAGAATATCAAGTACAATATTAATCAAGGTGGATATCACTACAAAAAGAAGGGGATTTTTGGAATCCCCCATGCCGCGAAGAACAGAGGAAATTGCATTGTAGAAAAATACAAACACGGTGCCTGCTGTATAGATCACATAATATATCCAGGCTTCCTCATAACACTCTGCCGGCGTCTGAAGAAGTTTTAAAACAGGTTCTGTAAGCAAAAGCATACCTGACGTAAACAAAATAGAAAGCATCATCGTAAAGGAAAAAGCTGTCTCAATAGCTTTATCCAATCTGCCATCTTCTCCTGCACCTAGAAACTGGGCAATGGCAACCGTCGATGCACTTAAAAAGCCGGTCGCCACGCCCAGGACGACCTGCATGACCTGGCCCACAATATTTACCGCGGAAACACTGTAAGTCCCTGCAAAATGACTTACAATCAGCATATCTACAATGCTGTAAAGAGATTGCAGCAAAAATGCTCCAATCAGCGGGATGCTGAAAGTAATCAGCGTTTTGGCTACCGAGCCTTCTGTCAAACTGTTCGCGACAGATCGCTTTGTTTCTTCCATAAAATTCTCCTTTGATTCCCTGTTTATTTCTTTATTTTATCCAACTTATCTATAATCTGCTTTTCGATAAAAGGAGCCGGACTTTTCTCTCCGTTCTCCCAGTTCTCCCAGGTTTTTACTGGAAAGCCTAAGACTTTGGCCGCCTCCTGTACACTTAATCCTGTGGCTTCTCTTCGTTCTTTTAATGTCATATCTCTTCTTAATTCTCCTTTGAAGTGTGGAAATTCTACTTTTTATTTTACTGAACCCTTTAATAAAAGTCAAAGTAATCTGCTGACATATTCCCCGGATATGTCCACTACTCCCATCCATCTGAAAACAGACTCCTCTCCATCTGAGAACAAAGTGTTTTGTTCTATAAAAACGAAGTTTCTTACAGAATAAAAAAGTGGATTTGCAGAACTCTTTCTTTATGCTATACTATCGATAAGTATTCCCTTTGGGAACCTACGAAAGTGAGGAATTATAATGGCTATAGATAAAAATGCAATTAAGGAACACATTCGCGGTCTTTTAATTGCCCTCGGGGACGACCCGGACAGAGAAGGGCTAAAAGAAACTCCTGACCGTGTGGCTCGCATGTATGAAGAAGTCTTTGCGGGAATGAACTATTCCAACGAAGAGATTGCTCACATGTTTGCCAAATCCTTTACCGATGATTTCTCTGCTGCAAATGACAGCGACGACATCGTATTAGTAAAGGATATCGATATATTCAGTTACTGTGAACACCATCTGGCTCTCATGTACGACATGCAGGTGTCCGTTGCATACATTCCGAAAGGCCGTGTGCTTGGCCTTAGCAAGATTGCACGAATTGCAGACATGGCAGCAAAACGACTTCAGCTTCAGGAACGAATCGGCGCCGATATTGCAGAGATTATGACGATTGCTTCCGGATCCGATGATATCGCAGTCATCATCAAAGGATGCCACAGCTGTATGAGTGCCCGTGGAATCAAGAAAGAACAGGCTTCTACAGTAACGACCACGTTTACCGGAAGATTCAAAAATGATGTGAATCTGCAAAATAAACTTTATATGATGCTGAACCATTAAAAAGCATTACTGTACAGGATATACAGGGTCTCGCAAATGAGACCCTTTTTTCTTTCTTAAGAAAATTTAAGATTTCTTCAAGGTTATCTCAAGGATTGTTCACAATCCACATGGTATAATTTAATCGTATGATAAAACAATCCGATGCAGTTTCTATGGGAAACATATTGTGCATGCATCATATGCACCTCACTCAAATATGCCAAGGCGTATTTGGTTCCCCGCCCAGCAGCATCTTATTTACGAAAGAGAGCGGAACACACATGAATATATTATTTTTCTTAACCCCAAAGACCGACGTGGCATTTTTATATAACGACTATACCATCGGCAAAGCACTGAAAGTTTTTCAAGACTGTCACTACTCAGCAATTCCTATGATTGATCGAAACGGCATCTATATGGGAACAGTAACAGAAGGTGATTTTCTCTGGGGACTTTACGGCGGCAACGAGATTACTTACGAGAACCTGCATACCAAAGCTGTCGGCGAACTTCCTTTAAAGGTCAATCACAAAGCTGTCTATGTAGACGAACGAATGGAGAATATGCTTGAGATTGCGAAGGACCAGAATTTTGTTCCCGTTGTAGATGACCAGGGTATCTTTATTGGAATTGTAACAAGAAAGGAAATTTTAAAATATTGCTACGGTCAGATTGAAAAACACTGGCAGGCGCATGTTGAGAACTAATTATTTTATTATCTACAGGGAGGCATATCACAAATGCCTCTTCTTTTTCAAAATCAGTAAAAAAACCTTAAGCATTCCGGAATGGATGAATGAATCGGCTATGGCACTTGGTTTAAATTTCTCCCAGGTTCTGCAAGAGGCACTTTTACAAAAAATCCAGAACAGTTAATATTTTTAAATCATCTGACATATACTACTTCTAAAATAATCTCAAAGAAATCTGAAAGGGAAGTAGTAAACATGGATTTAGACAATATGGTATGTAACTGTATGAGCATTACAAAAGGTATGATAAAAGAAGCGGTTGACAATGGCGCAACAACTTTAGAAGAGGTCATGGAGGCTACAGGCGCTGCTACCATCTGCGGTGCATGTGCTGACGAAGTACAAAGATTGACAGGCTTTTTCGCCTCAACAAAATCATGAACAACAAAAATGCAGAGGACTTCCATCCTCTGCATTCTTATTGTTCATTGTTCATGATAATACTGCCATCCATGTTCTGTCTCAACTCGGCAGACACGGACTCCAAATACATCATCTAATACTTTCTTTTCATAGATTTCTTCCGGTGTACCATAGGTTACCAGATGTCCGTCAGAGATAACTCCTACATAATCCGCTGTTTTCAGCGCCATCACCAGATCGTGAAGAACCATCACAACAGCTTTCCCCTGATCCGCCAGAGCTCTCGCCTGACGCATCAGCCGCATCTGATAGGAGATATCCAGATAAGTAGTCGGCTCGTCCATGAGTACAATGGGCGTATCCTGTGCCAAAGCCATGGCAATGTAGATTTTTTGCTGATTTCCTCCGGAGAGATGATTCACGTTGGTCTCTTCGTGAGCTTCCATTCCAACCCATTTAAGAGCTTCCCTTGCCTTGGCAAAATCTTCTTCCCTGTAACGTCTCGGATATTTCAGATATGGAAATCTTCCGTGAAGCACCATGCGAAGTGCCGGAATATCCGGTACATTTCTGCTCTGGGGAAGAAATGCCACCTGCTGTGCCAGGGTTGCAGATGTATAGGATTCAATATCTTCTCCGTTTATAATAATCTGTCCGGAAGAATGGGGATTCAAGCGGACGATAGATTTTAATAAGGTACTCTTGCCGCATCCGTTGGGTCCTACAAGGATCGTTACCTTTCCGGGCTGAAACTCCATAGTCACATTGTGAAGAACGTCTTCTCCGTCATAACCGGCACATACATTTTTAATCTGTATCATTAGTAACGTCCTCCTCTCTTCTTAAGGAGCATCCAGATAAAGAACGGACCGCCGATAAAGGATATGATAACACCTACGGGAACTTCAAACTGGCCAAACATCATACGGGCCGGGATGTCACACAAGGTAACAAAAATCGCACCGCCAAGGGCACACATAGGAATCAGGTATCTGTTCTCGCCTCCTACAAAAAAGCGCATCATATGGGGAACAATAAGACCGACAAAGCCTAAAAGCCCTGCAAAGCTTACGCTTGCTCCGGCAAGAAGTGCTGCCAGCACAAGAAAGATCGTTCTCATCTTCTTAACAGATAGTCCAAGTCCCTGCGCCATCTCTTCCCCTAAGGTCATTAAATCCAGTTCATTGTGAAGGGTCATGACAACAATTAATGCGGCCACAATCAAAACTGCCGCCGGAATAAGACGGACAGTGGATACTGACTGAAAACCACCCACGCGGAAATCCGCACTCATCACCGCTGCATCCTTATATACAGAAGTAATGGCTTCCGTCGCCGCATTCAAAAAACTGTTGATTGCCACACCGGCAAGAATTACTGTCGTTCTTGAAGCATTCATCTTCTGCGCTGTGATGGATACGATCATTACGATAAGCAATGACCCTGCAAATGTAGAAACAGCAATTGCCCATCCATTGATTACGTCAAATGCACAGCAGATGGTAAAGGCAAGTCCTGCTCCCGCATTGACACCGATGGTACTAGGAGAAGCAAGCTTATTGGCAAGAACTCCCTGGATAACACAGCCGGATACGGCAAGAGCCGCGCCAGATACCATACAGGCAAATGTTCTTGGCACTCTGTATTTCCACAAAATATTACCCGCAAGGGACTGCTCCCCAAAATGAGTCAAGGCTTCCCACATGCCGCCAAACCCAAGATTGACAGCCCCCAGGCAGAAACTTGCAAACATGGATATGACACAGAGCACAATCCCAATTACTATTATCTTTTTCTCTTTATTCTGCTGCCAGAATCGCTTCCAAACCTTCATATGCGTCTCCCCAAAGTGCGTTTGGTTTCAAATTATAAAGTCGTTTATCAAGATGATGCCATCTTCCCTCTTTTACTGCAGTAAGAGTTGACCATAAAGTACCTTCCGCAAAAAGAGTTTCGATATGCTGCTTTGTTCCTTCTGTATCACTTCCAAGCTGAACGGTAAATACATAATCAGGATCTACTTTTAATACATGCTCGATGCTGACATTTTCAAGCATGGTATCATCGTCATCAGCAATATTGTGGCATCCAAGTGCTGCCAGCATTTCCCCAAGAACGCTGTCTTTACTGTTCTTCGCATAAAGAGCAGATGCTGATACACGAAGATAAAGAACAGTTGGTGCTTCTTTTCCTTCTAATCTTTCTTTACTTGCCGCGATAACATCTTCGATCTGGTTCTGAATACCAAGACCATTCTTCTCATACATGTCTTCTCTGCCTGTAATGTCAGTCATTGTCTTCAGTACACGGAGATAATCATCAAATCCGGACACTTCAAAATATGCAGTTGGAATTCCTGTAGATTCAAAAGTATCAAGAAGTTCCATATTAATTCTTGTATTGGAACTTGCAATGATAAAGTCAGGATCTGCTGCAAAGATTTTCTCTACGCTGACACTCTTGGTATTACCGATATTTACTGTATCCTCTGCAAGAGTCAACCCAAGATCGTCCCATGCATCATCTGCAGTTGCAACCACATCGCCCCCTGCTAACTGCCACATCTCTGCAAAACTGCCAAGCAGACATACAACACGTTGTGGATTATTCACGGTCACCTGACGGTCAAGGTCATCCGTAAATGTAAAGCCTTCTGTTTTTATATCATCACCGGCTTCTGTCTTATCTGCCGGTTCTCCCTGGCATCCTGCCAGTACCATCATAGTAAGAACCATGCACAACATAAGTAATTTTTTCATACGTAATTCATCTCCTTTTCCTTTTTATTATCTGGGCTTTATTCAAACAAATATTTTATTTGAAGTTCTATATTTCCAAGAACAAAGTGTCTCGCTTGCGAGACACTGCGTTGCCGCGCGAGCAGTTTGCATAAGCAAAACTTTCCACTTTGCGATCTACGATCCTTGCAAAGCATTATTCTATAAAAACGAAGTTTCTTATAGAATAAAAATGCTGTTTCCCTGCTCCGTTTTATCATACTATAAAATGGCCTTAATAACAATTTATACTTTTCGAAATTGAGTAAAATTTTCACGAAATTTGTGCTATGATAAAAGAAAACAAAACGGCATCTTTCTTCCATCAAGTCCCGTCTTGGGGACTGACACAGAATTCCCATCAATGAAAAGGAGACCAACCATATGATCATCTGCGGACTCGTCCAGGCTGCATCTTCTGACAGCCTTTTTGAAAATGTATACAGAATAAAAACAATTGCAAAAGAGGCGGAGGAACAAAACTGTAACGTCCTCTGTTTCCCGGAAGCTTTTCTTACGGGTTACTCTTCTAAAAATGCCAAAGAACTGGCAATTACAAGAGAAAACCGGGTATTTAAAATTATTGCCGGACTTTCTATGGAGCATGACATGGATATCCTAATCGGATATCTGGAAAAAGAATCCCTTTCCATAGATAATCCTGATACAAAAGAAAAGGATGTACAGCTCTCTGTGGAAAAATCCGAGCGGCTCTACATCACCCACGATATCTTTACGCCAGACGGTCAGCGTTACTCCTACAGAAAGACTCATCTTGGCGACAGAGAGAAAAAAGTCTTTACAGAAGGGAACTCCTTAGACGTCTTCCCTCTTTCCTGCGGCATTACCGCAGCCATCCAGCTCTGTGTGGAAAACCATTATCCTGATATAACAAGAACTTATTCTTTAAAAGGAGCTCACATCGTATTTGCTCCCCATGCTGTACCCCGTATTGCCGGAGACCGGGAGAAAATCTGGTCCAAATTCATACCTGCCAGAAGCTACGACAACAGAGTCTATATGGCCTGCTGCAATCAATGGGGCGGATGTTTCGTCACCGATCCTGCGGGAGAAGTGATCACTTCTTATTTTGATGAAGATGAAAAACTTCTCTGTTTTTCTTTAGATAAAGATAATGTGGCAAAGTATCATGAAGGAAGCGATAAAATGTCCGCAAGATATTATCCTTCCAAAAGACGCAGAGATTTATATTTATAAATTTTATAAAAACAACAACCAAGCTTCAACAGCCTATATGACAAAAAAGTGGAATGCATCGCTGCATTCCACTTTTTGTTACTATTTCATTTGAGGGGAGAGGATTCAAATATATGAATAGCTTTGTTATGATGTTAGTATAACAGATGGTTTCCGAAAAAATAGGCGATTTTTGCTTAAAATATCTTAATGATTTCTTAATTTTCCACCCTATAATTCGTAAGAAATGAACCGCCATTCCCGGAAACCGGCTTTCTCCATCGACATAAGCTACTCTATCCCTAACCTGCTCCCTGCTCCTGTTTCAAAATTATCTTTTTCTTTTTTTATCTCTGTTACAAATTCAGCCATGGTAAGGATTTTATCCGTCGGCTTTCTTCCTGTTAAAACAAATTCCAGATGACAAGGCTTTCTTCTCATCCAGGAAACTAATTTCTCCTCACTTAAAACACCCATCTCCACAGCATATAATGCTTCGTCAAGAACAAGCAGATCATAGAATTTGGACAATTCCATCAACTCATCAAGTTTCTTATCATTTCGTACTTTTACTTCTTCTTTTTCCTCTTCACTGAGCATGAACAGAAAACGTCTCATAGGCATTGTTTCAATCTTTGTAATACCGGTAAGCTGTCTTAAAGCATCCCCGTCTTTTGACTGTTCTGCCTTTCCGTATACAATACCTTGACTCCTTTTTACAAACTGATACATTAAAACTTTATATCCCTGATCTGCTGCATGAAGTGCCACACCAAGAGACATATTGAGCTTCCCTTTTCCTGTACCGTAATAGATATAATTACTTCCCATTGCATCTTCCGTCTGACCGCCGCAGCCTGTTACTGTACAGCTTCTGCATGTTGCAGGAAGGTCCACATAGCCTTCTGTCTCGAATAAAGAATTGATATATTCCATGTCCAGATGTTCACGAATCAGATCAGCCAGCAGATCGTACTGTGTTTCACGGAATTTCCTGCTCTTGTCCTGTATAGGATGAATTTGATCTTGTTTCATACCTCGGAGCTTCAGCTTGTTATTCTCTGCTTCACAAACATTCCACTTGTCTCCATATCCCTCCTGACCGGATAAGCTGTCCTCATCTTCAATCTCTATCTTCGCCATAGGAAGAACTCCCACAACAGGCACTCCTGTCAGGTCTGTAAGCATTTTTATCCCAGATTCCAGCAAAGCTTTGTCTCCGCGGAACTTATTAATGATAATTCCTTTTATCCGCTTCTGCTGTTCAGAAGGAAGAAGTTTGATTGTTCCATATACAGAAGCAATCATACCTCCTCTGTCAATGTCTGCCACAAGAAGTACCGGTGCATCTGCCATCTCAGCCATTCCCATATTAACAAAATCGCCATCGGAAAGATTAATCTCTGCCGGACTTCCCGCACCCTCTATGACAATGCGGTCATACTGTTTTGATAACTGAACATGTGCTTTTTCCACTTCTACACGCATCTGTTCTTTCTGTTTATAATAATCCGCTGCCGGAATGATGCCTTTATCTTCTCCATGGAGAACGAACCGGGATTCTGTCAGATTAACAGGCTTTAAAAGAATAGGATTCATAAGCTCTGACGGTTCTGTCTTTGCTGCCTCTGCCTGTACCGCCTGGGCACGGCTGATTTCTTTTCCCCCTTTTGTAATAAAGCCATAATTGGACATATTCTGGGATTTAAAAGGAGCTGTCTTATATCCATCCTGTGCAAATACTCTGCATAATCCGGCTGTGACAAAAGTTTTTCCTGCATTAGATGTGGTACCTTGAATCATGATCGATTTACCAAACATATTCTTTTCCTCCATCTATCTTTCCCGGTTTTTAGTCTTCCAAATAATAATAATTGCCTTCATTATCTGTCAGTACCCGGACAGGAACAAGCACCTTACAATTCGGAGAAAGCTCTCCTCTCCAGTCAACCTCTGTATTATCAAAGGCATCTTTGTGAAGATATTCCATCCTTTTTGACAATTTGAAATTTCTTAACTTTTTGCATTCCGCAAATGCCTTTGCCCCAATATAGCGAAGCTGTTTGGAAGTACGTACATATACCAGTTCTCTGCATTTGTAAAATGCGTATTTTTTAATATTTTTTATGGTGTCTGGAAGGTGTACTCCAACAAGAGTTTCACATCCTGAAAAACTTTCCACATCGATTTCCGTAATTCCTTCCCCTATATAGATAGCTTTACAGGTTTCCAAAAATCCAGGCGGAAGCAGATTCAAAAGTTCCGGTTTAAAAATTCCTTTTCCTGCAATCCACAGAATATTGTCAGAATCTATCATTCCCTTGATTTTCCGATAACGATATACCCCTTCTTTTTCTGTCCCCTGCTCCAGAAGAGTAAATTTTTCATTTACTGCTTCTTTATTTTTTTCATATGATTTAAGAAGGGCAAGGATCCGCTCTGATTCCTTTAAAGCGGCCTGTTCCTCTTCCTGTTTTTTCTTCCATTTTTCTTTTTTCTCAGCCCAATTTTCTTTTGCTTCGGCTCTGTATTCTTCAATCAATGTTCCATAAGCTTCGCCGTACAGCCTTACCATCTCTTCCAGATTGTCAATATGCATCAAATCGCCAACCAAAGAATCATTATATTCCTGTGCCATGGCATAAAACAGCCGGATTGCCCAGTCAACAGGCAGTCTTTTATATTCATATAACCATAACAGATAACCTATCTGCTCTCTTGTATAATAATTCTGTTCATTCTTTTCGGACAAATAAGACATAAAGATAGGTTTCAGCCATTCCATCTCTTGCTCGCTTAATTCTTCCTGAAGATAGAATGCCATATAATGATTGAGAAAAAGACCTGAAATTGCCGCATCCATAATACAAACTGCGTCCATTCGATTTTCTGAATATGGTGTCAGGTCACAGAAAGGAGCATCGCTGCTATACAGGTCATAAAGGCTTCCTCCCATTCCTTCATAAATCACCTCTAACTGTCTTTTCATGTAATAGGTATACTGATCCAGTACGTTTTGATGAAAAAAGGTCATGACCGGATTCAATCCCTCTTTTTTATTTTGCTCCATAACATTCTCCTTTTATAAACTCTTCTTTAAAGCTTCTAATAGCCGCACATTGTCTTCCCGGTTTCTCACTGCCACACGGAAGTAATCCGGACCCAGATTCACATAATTGCTGCAGTTGCGAATCATAATGCCGTGCTTCTCCATCCGTTTATCCAAATCAGTGATACCCGGTGCCCGGAAGAAGAAATAATTTACCACTCCTTCATAGAGCACAATTGGAAGTTTGGCAAGTTCTTCTTTTAAAAAGGCATTCTCTGTTGCAATCAACGCGATTGTCTCTTTTCTGTAATCTGACTCTTTTAGGGCAGCCACCCCCGCCGCCTGTGCAAAATGACTGACAGACCATGCCTGGCCGCTTGCTTTCATTTTATAAAGCAATTCCTCGTCCCCACAGAAAACATAGCCAAGACGGACTCCCGGAATAGCATACATTTTCGTAAATGACTTTAAAATAATCAGGTTTGGATACTGTCTCAGATATCCTTTTAACGTATAGTCCTGCTCTTTCGGATAGATTTCAAGGAAACACTCATCCACCAGCACTGTTATGTTCAGTTTCTTTGCTTTGTCAAGAATGCGAAGCAGCAATTCCCGTTCCACCAAAAGTCCTGTAGGATTGTTGGGATTACAGATTACCATAAAGTCATGGGCTGCTTTCATGGCATCCAAAAGGTTTTCTTTTATAAGGAAATCCTGTTCCAGATAAAAATGTTCCACCTGTGCATCAACGGATTTTAGCGCCTCTTCATATTCCACAAATGCAGGAACAGGAAGAAGAACCCGCTTCGGTTTTAATGCCAGTGCAAGACGGAACAATAAATCCGCCCCGCCGTTACCGCAGAGAATCTGACTTGTTTCCACACCATCAAATGCTGCTATGGCTTCCGTAAGAACAGTACAATCCGGATCCGGATAGTTGATCAGGCCTTCTATGGCATCCATCATGCTCTTTTTGACCCCTTCCGGAATGCCAAGAGGACTTAGGTTGGCTGAAAAATCAAGAATATCTGATTCCGGAATCCCCAGTTCTCTGGCTTTTTTATAAATATTGCCGCCATGAGCGGCTGTCTGTTTTGTCTTCATAAATCGTATACTGTAACCTATCTTTTATTTGTCAGAATTTCTAAGCCATCCAATCAGCTTCATCAGCACAATCACGCCCATAGTGACCACTGCTGCCCCATACATAAGCTTGTTCGCCTTACGAATGTCTTCCGGCTCCGCTTCCCGGTCTTTATCTCCGATGGTCGGCTTCTCCACCGGCTTACCGAAATAATCATGAGTACCTCCAAGCTGGATATGAAGTGCTCCCGCTGCCACAGATTCTGTCTGCGCACTGTTCGGGCTTAAATGATTATAGCGGTCCCGTTTAAAAATTCGGAATGCATTAGAAGCATCCAGATCAGAAAGTTTTGCAGCTGCCATCATGGCAAATGCACTAATACGGGCCGGAATCAGATTCCAGATATCATCTGCTTTAGCAGACACTCTGCCAAGATAGATATTTTCATCATTTTTATAGCCCACCATGGAATCCAGCGTGTTCACTGCCTTATAAGCCATGGCAAGAGGCGCACCACCGATTGCCCCATAAAACATAGGAGCGATGACGCCGTCAGATGTATTCTCTGCCACTGTCTCAATGGCTGCTTTGGCAATTTCCTCTTCATTCAGGCAGGCTGTATCTCTTCCCACCAGATAACCAATCTGAGTTCTGGCACCGGGAAGATCCCCTTCTTCCAGTTTCACACAGACTTTCTCAGACTCCTCAGCCAGACATTTACTGGCAAGACACTGGTATAAAAGAAATGTTTCTGTCAAATCCCCAAGACGGGGATGAATGGCTTTGGCCCCTTTTACGATCCAGTCTGTCACTAAATATGCTCCTCCAACAACAGCAAGATGAAGTAAACCGCCGCCTATCACTTCTTTGTCCGGTTCACGAAGCTTTCTTTTCTCAAGAACATCCTGAAAACGGTCTTCATATATGACTTTTATAATTGTATTTTTTGTTTTTGTAATTGCTTTACCAATCAGGACAACGGGATGAGGCGTAGGAATCCACTCCGGATCTCCTATAGCCAGATCAGCAAAGAATGCAGTTAACAATTTCATATTACTCTTGTTCCTCTTCTCATACTAATCAAGTGGAGTATATGTACCAAACTTGGTATCTTCAAAGCTCGGAAGTTTATGATAAGCTGTCATGGCATAATCACAGATCGTAAATCCCATAACCGCACCGGTTCCTTCTCCAAGACACATGTTGCAAAGGATATATGGCTGCATATCCATGGCATCTAATACCATATGTCCGGCAGGTTCATTGGAACAGTGGGATGGGAAAATATAGTCCTTACATGCAGGAGCAAGGCGTGTTGCCACTAATGCTGCCACAGAAGAAATAAATCCATCCACAAATACAGCTTTCTTATAATATGCACAGCCAATATACACTCCGACTAAGCCTGCAATGTCAAGACCGCCCACCTTAGATAACACATCAAGAGGATCGTTCTTGTCCGGTTTATTTAATGCGATACTTTCTTTGATTACTTCAATCTTACGAAGGAGGCCTGCACTGGAAAGGCCTGCGCCTTTTCCTGTTACTTTCTCAACCGTTGCATCTAACATAACAGCACAAATGGCACTGCTTGTTGTTGTATTCCCGATGCCCATTTCCCCTGTGGCAAAGAGCTCATAGCCCTGATTTACCAGGTCTTTGGTCACTTCGATACCGGCCATGATAGCCTGAACCGCTTCATCGCGGGACATAGCCGGACCATGAAGCATGTTGTCGGTTCCGTATTTTACTTTTTTATTTATTACTTTCGGATTATCGCAGTCTGTTACAATTCCCACATCAACAGGAACAACATCTGCACCACTGATAGAGGAGAGAATACATACGCTGGCATTTTCCTTTGTCATGTTTTCCGTAACGATTTTTGTTACTTCCTGTCCTGTCTGAGTTACGCCTTCTGCAACCACGCCGTTATCGCCGGCCATTACCACTACAACTTTTTTCTTAGGATAGGCCATTGGATGGCGGTAAATACCTGCCATACGGATGGACATTTCTTCCAAACGTCCAAGGCTGTAAAGAGGTTTGCCAAGAGTATTCCAGCGCTGTGCACAAAGTTCCATGGCTCTTTCGTCCAAAGGTTTGATTCCGTCAATAAATTGTTCTAAGTTCATATGTATGTCTCCTTTATAGGTTAAATAATAGTCTTTTTACCAAGGTAATATAGCAAGTCCTGCGTAACGGGTCAGAATTAATACCAGCCACAGGAACCAAATTTCTGACAATTCAGAAGCCGCTCCCATAACGTCGCCGGTCACTCCCCCGATAATATTTGTAATATAACAGCGGAATAAATATGCCATCAGTACTAATACTGCCCACATAATGATTCCATGCCAGGAAAATGCCGCAACAAGTGTTACAAGACCCATAACCGCCGCACCAATAGCACCCCAGAATGGAATGGTTCCAACATAGATGCCGATTCCGTTCTTTCTAGGATAGATGGCTTTATAAGCTACTACTCCCTGAATCATCTTTCCCATCACAGGCATGAGAAGGATAATCAGCCATTTGCAATCACAATAATAAATACCGAAAAACTTAAGAGCCAGGTCTGCAACCATGGCAATGCCGCCGTTTGTTCCAATACGACTGTCTTTCATGATTTCAAGCATACGTTCCGGTGTTCTGGCAGAATAAATTCCGTCTGCTGTGTCACAAAGGCCATCCAAATGAAAAGCACCTGTCACAAATAAATTGGCAAGAATTGCCATCACCACTGCCATCGGTTCCGGCAAAAGCTTTGAAAAAAGCAGATAAACAACCATATCTACAAGCCCGATCACCAGTCCAACAAGAGGAAAAGTCACAAATCCTTTCTCCATATCTCCCTCCTTCATCTCCATCTGAAACGGGATTGGAATGCGGGTCATAAATCCTAATGTAAATAAAAACAGTTTCATAATGAATCCTCCTAAGTGAAACCTGATATGAATATATTCATGTGCTTCCATTGCCGCTTTAGGCATTCAGCTTTTTGATTATACCACGTTATGTTACCATAAAAAAGATAAACTTTTACCCTTTTGAAACAAGGATTCCCCTATACTCACATTCATTTTTTTGCTTTTCTTTATCACTTTAACTTGGATGCAGGGAATTATTTGTTCCACATCATACATTGCAACAAACAGTATATAACAGTTGACAACTGTTTCTCACTGTTGTATACTGTTTATACAGTAATATTACAACTGGATTACATATCCGGATTCATTAAAAACCAATGATATCAACCAGTGAGGCCCCATATGAACATTATTATCAACAATGCTTCCATGCAGCCAATCT
>SVDY01000047.1 GCA_015057665.1 Lachnospiraceae bacterium
CCAATCATCTTTATATTCGGATTATCCACCATATCTCTGATTTGATTCATAATATGAGAAATAGACTTATCCTTCTCATAGCGGTAGTCCTTCAAAATTTCAAATGGAAAAGGCTCCTTACCAGTTTTTTTCTTCCTCCGATTACGCCTTATAAACATTATACATTATTTCCATTATTTTACAAGATATTTTGTGTTTTTTCTTTTTCTCATTTCATATAATAAAAAAATGAGATTGATATACTTTCATGCTTTTGCAGCCAGTATATCAGTCTCATTTTTTCATTAAATATTATTCATCGCCTCTGCAACCGCTTCTTCACAGGAACGCATGGCTTCTAAAGTCTTCTCAAGAAGCTCATCAAGTTCCCATCCAAGTCTGTCCGCGCCTTCTTTAATAACATCTCTGGAACAGCCCGCTGCAAAACGTTTATCCTTGAATTTTTTCTTAAGACTCTTTAATTCCATATCCATGGTACTCTTGGAAGGACGCATAAGGGCAGCAGACCAGATGAGACCTGTAAGTTCATCTGCTGCAAAGAGCACTTTTTCCATCTGATGTTTCGGTTCTACATCACTGCAGATTCCATAGGCGTGAGAACAGATGGAATAAATCATATCTTCTCCTACTCCTCCGGTGCTCAAAAGTTCCGGTGCTTTTTTACAATGTTCTTCCGGATATAATTCATAATCGATATCATGAAGAAGGCCTGTAATCCCCCAGTATTCCTCTTCTTCACCGTACCCCAGTTCCTTTGCATACCATCGGAGCACACCTTCTACCGTAAGGGCATGCTGAATATGAAATGGCTCTTTGTTGTATTGCTTCAATAATTCATAAGCTGCTTCTCTTGTAATGTTGCTTGTCATTTTCTACATCCTCTTTTCATTTTGTCTATCTTTCGCATCCCGGTTCTTTCCAGGTTTCATGCATTGTATCCTAGGTCTTCCATATGCCTACCCGCACACTTCAAACACCAGAATCCGTTCCCGCTCATTCTCACCATCAAACAAATCCTGACAGCTGATTTCATCTGTAAACATCACACCATCCACGGTCATCAAATAAGATACATACTCATCGGACGGGTAATAGAAAAACAGATACATCTCCCTGGGATTCTCATAATACGACTCCATCACTCTCCCCATCACACTTCTTAAAATAGTAACAGAAAAAGGATTGAAAAAGTAAAATCGATCCACTTCCTTAAGAATCTCATATTCCTCTGCATTCTCCATATAAAATGTAGTCCTGCCGCCGGAAACAGCTGTCTTTTTGTTTTCTTCACAGACAGCATAGATTCGGTCATCATATTCAATCCCAATGCTTTGGCATCTGGTCTGATAGGAAAGGAAAAAGTCAACTCTTCCTTTCCCGCAGCCATAGTCAATCAGGCAATTCTTTTTTCCTATATAGCCTTCATTTGCAAGCCGTTCCAGTACAGAATATGGAGTCGGCTCGTAAGGATAGCGGTATTGATCTGCTCTGGAATCATCCCTGCCCGTTGTTTTAATATGTAGTAATTTGTCCCACTGTGCCTCCGTCATAAAGCATCATCCTCTTTCCTGCATCCGGCTTTCATAAAGCTTTTGGAATTCTTTCACCTTAACATTCCTTGTTCTTTGAAGGGCTATTCCACACTCTTTAAGGATTCCACCATATCAATCTTCTTTAACTTAAAATACATCATTCCATTTACCAGGACAGAAAAACCAATGGTGAAAAGGGCGCAGATTCCATAACTGAACAGGGAGACTTCCCTGCCAAACATGGCCACATCCACTTCTACTGTGATAATGGTAAAGTAATGAAGCAGCCTTCCTGCAACGCATCCAACTAATACGCCTAAGAAAGTCAAAAGAACATTCTCGCGGTAAACATACTTTGCCACTTCCTTATTATAGAAACCTAATACTTTTAAAGTCGCCAGCTCTCTTCTTCTCTCCGTAATGTTAATATTATTCAGATTATAAAGAACCACAAAGGAAAGCATGCCGGCAACAATGATCAGAAGTATCATGATCTTATCAAGGGCTACGATCATGCCGTTTAACTGGGCACTCTGGTCTTTCGTATACTGAACATTTAAAATGTCCTCAAATTCCAGAATCTCTTCTCCGATTCTGCCCAGTTCATCGTCTGTCACACCGTCTTTTACTTTTATTAAAATATTATTATAAAATGCTTCCTCTTCATAGAGTTCTTTATAATAAGAAGAAGTCATGTAAAGGAAATGTCCCGCGTAGTTTTCGCTGACTGCAGCCACCCTTACTTTTTGTTCATTTCGTCCCTCTTCGGAGATGATAATCTGGTCACCGGCTTTTACGCCAAGCAGCTTCGCTGCCTTCTCCGTCAGGATAACGCCATCATCATTGAGCGTATAACGTGCTTTTGTTCTTCTGTCTCGATAAATGAAGAATTCATCAATCTCTGTCAAATCTTCCAGGACCATCAAATATCCATCAATCTCTTCTTCATCATTGGCAAGACTCAGATTCGACATATGTGCATTGGTATAATGACTGATTTTCTTATGATTATCCAAAAAGCTTTCAATCTCATCCCGCTGTTCTTTTTCCATATCATCAGACAGATACACACTGCTGCCGTAAAGCTGCAGTTCCCCATACTGGTAATCCGCAATACATGTGATAGAATCACGAAGTCCAAATCCGACCATCAGAAGTCCCATACAGCTTCCTATGCCAAATAGGGTCATAAAGAATCTCTTCTTATACCGGAAAAGATTACGAAGGGAAGACTTCCATGTAAAATTCAGATGTTTCCAGACAAACGGAATCCGCTCTATCAAAGTACGTTTTCCGACCTTTGGCGGTTCCGGACGCATAAGGATTGCCGCCTGGGAAAGGAGTTCTTTATAACAGGAAAGGATTGTCGCCCCGCCTGTACAGGCCGCCGCAATCAATGTTGCGATAATAGCATAACCCCACCGATAAGGAATCAAAATATATGGTAAATGTTTATAAACGGTTATTTTATAAGCAAGAATAATCACATATGGGAATAATTTTTCCCCGATTAATACCCCCGCAAGGCTGCCGCTCAAGGTGGCTGCCAATGCATAGTAAAGATATTTCTTAACAATCGCAAAATCGCTGAATCCAAGGGCCTTCAATGTTCCTATCTGAACCCTCTGTTCTTCTACCATTCGGGTCATGGTTGTCAGACTGATCAGGGCTGCTACCAGGAAGAACATGCCCGGGAATACAATGGAAAGAGCACCGATTCTTGCCGCATTATCGCCAAAGCTTTCATATTCCGGAATTGAGCTTCGATCAAAAATATACCAGACCGGAAGTTCCAAATCGGCGATTTCTTTTTCCGCATCGGCGATCTCCGCTTCACCCTCTGCAATCTGTTCTTCCATCTCCTGTCTTGCATCATTAAGATCGGCTCTTCCGTCTTCAATTTCGTGTCTTCCTGCAGAAATCTGGGATTCGGAAGTCTTTAATTGATGTTCGGAGGCTTTTATCTCTTTCTCTGCCGCGGCAAGTTCCGCCTCTTTTTCTTTTAAGAGCTTTTCTGCATCAAGAATCTGCTGTTCTCCAGCCGACATCTCCGCTTCAAATTCTGAAGTTACTTTTGTGATTTCTCCTTCCAGCTCACCGATAGCATCCTTTAAGGCAGTTATGGAGGCCTGTACATTCTCCTGCTGTTCCGGCATAAGCTCGGAAAGACTGTTCTCAAGCTCTGCAAGCTCACTCTCCATGTGTGCCTTTTCTTCTTTTAGCGGATTCATCACCTGCTGGTAGATTTCCTTATACTTGGCAAGTTCTTCTTTGCCTGTTTCCAGTTCCGCTTTGCCCGCTTCTATCTGGGCTTTTCCACTTTCAATCTGGGCTTTGCCGCTTTCGATTCCGATCTTGCCCATATCAATCTGAAGCTTGCCCATCTCCAGCTCTAAGGAAGCCGCATCTAACTTATCTTCATTTTCCTGAAGCAGTTCTTCTGCTTCCTTCTTCTTCTCATTTAGTTCATTTCTTGCATCATTAATCTGAAGCATTGCTTCTTCTGCCAGATTATCTCTTCGAATCTCGCAACGCACATCCTGAATCAGCTGAAGATGTTCCAGGGCATCCTCCAGAAGAATCTCATACTCCTGCGTATATGCCACTGCATCTTCAGCATTTTTTACAGCCGCAAATACTTCTGTATATACGTCCATGGCAAATGCTTCCGGCTGCACAACTAAAAATCCGGCTACTGTACCTTTTCCTATAGTACTGCTTCCTCTGGCCTCTCCAAAATAAAGCGGCGAATTACCGGTTCCGACAATCTTAAACTCATCTGTCTTAAGGGAATCTGACAATTCTGCGTCTGTTCCGGAATGCAGTTTTACCACATCACCAATCTTATAGTCTGTAGCAGCCAGAAATACTTCATCTATCAGGCATTCATTCTCATTCTTTGGAAGGCGTCCTTCTGTCACCGCAACCTGATTCATCTCCTCAAGATCCGACATAACATGAAGTACTTCCATGTTCTCTCCGACACGGGAAAGCACATCCACACTATAAGAACCTTCCGCCGCCTCAATAGAAGGAAGTCGCTCGATGGAAGCAAGGTCATCCTCCGTCAATCCATAAGTACTGACCACTTTTATATCCATCAACCGGCTCTCATCTGCATAGGTATCACCGGAAGAGATCATATCCGGTTCAGTCGCTGTAAGTCCCACAAAAAGAGAAGTTCCAAGTGCTACAATACACATAATAGAGAGAAAACGGCCAAGACTCCCTCGGATTTCCATAAGGAAATCTTTTCTTAATACATTCTTCTTCTTTTTCATCATTCACCTACCACTCAATCGTCTCTACCGGTACCGGATTCTCGTTTTCGATCATTTTTGAAACCTTGCCGCTTTTTATATGAATCACCCGGTCTGCCATGGGTGCAATGGCCGAATTATGAGTAATCAGGATTACAGTCATGCCCTGTTTTCTACAGGTATCCTGAAGGAGTTTCAGAATGGCCTTTCCTGTGTTGTAGTCAAGGGCGCCTGTCGGTTCATCACACAACAAAAGTTTCGGATTTTTTGCAAGGGCTCTGGCAATAGACACACGCTGCTGCTCTCCGCCGGATAATTGAGCCGGGAAATTATCTTTGCGGTCACCAAGTCCCACTTCTTCCAGAACTGCTGCCGCATCAAGAGGTTCTTTACAAATCTGAAGGGCAAGTTCCACATTTTCAAGGGCTGTAAGGTTTGGAATCAGATTATAAAACTGAAATACAAACCCGATATCATCTCTTCGATATGCAGTCAGGTTTCGATTGTTGAATTTGGCAATGTTCTCCCCATCCACCAGCACTTTACCGCTTGTGGCAGTATCCATTCCTCCAAGAATATTCAATACCGTGGTCTTACCTGCGCCACTGGCACCGACAATAACAGCGAATTCGCCTTTATTTACATGAAAATTAATGCCGTTGGCGGCCGCAATCTCCACTTCACCCATTTTATAAATTTTTCTCACATCTCTTAATTCAACGTATTTGTCCATACAGGCACCTCGTACACTTTTTTGTTTCATAAGAATGGCGTTTCATTCTTTTCTTCTATTTCTTTTATTTGTTTTATGACAAATTCTCTTAACTTTTAGAATAACATATATTTGTGTATCTTTGTTGTAGAGATTGCTATTTTAATGAAAAAAAGCGGCACCGGATAAATCCGATACCGCTTCTTATTGACTACATTTTATTTAATTAATATGTACAAAGATTATTACGCTGATTCTTATAATTCAACTACAACGCCTGTGTCATATTTCTTGTCGTCGATTGTTACAGTAACTTTGTATGTTCCGCTCATGTTATCTGTAGGAACAGGGAATTCTACTGCACGGTCGTCATGTTCAAGGAATGTACCTACGCACATAGCAAGGAATGGACGTTTTGTTGTTGGTACGAAGTACTGATATGTTTTTTCTTCGCCTTCTAAATGAAGCATTACAAGAGTACCTTTTTCGAAGGATGCTTTGAATACAAGACGGTCTGCTTCCTGAGCGAGTTTAGCTTTGTACTGATCCGGGATTAAGCCAGCGTCTTCTGCAGGAACATCTGTTAAGAATTCTTCCGCCTCGCCAAGTGTTCCAAGGATTTCGCCTTTGCCGAATGTAAGAACATCTGCTTCATCGTAAAGGAACATCTTTTCTGCACGGTAGTAGTTTGCAGGAAGCTGCATTTCATACATCTTCACATCGTCTTTTAATTCTACTGTAATGGAGTTAAGCTGTGCTCTTCCGTTTTCGATTTCTGCTGTCATGGAAGCTGCAGGACGGTTTACATATTCGCCGTCTAATTTGCCGATACCGCCGGAGTGTACAAGGTAATGTCCTTCGCCGTAGTATTCACAGTTACAGATATATGTAGAGAAGAATTCTGCTCCTCTTTCTTTACCATACTGCCATACCTGTTCGATTTCCATCTTTTCTGTGTCGATTCTGTAAATTACGCCACGAGAGAAGTTTTTGTCTGCTGGAAGATAGTTTTCTTTGATTTTGGATCTCCAGTGTCCGTTGTCGAAGCACATGATATCGCCGTTAGGAAGTACCATACATGCATGCTGTTCGTACTGCCAGTCGAAATCGCCGTCGCCAACCGGTTTGAAGAAGTATTTCTGCATATCTTCAGGCCATCCTTCTGGGTCACCGATGATCCAGTTAAGTTCGCCTGTTTCGAAGTCACGGTTGATGATGATATCCTGATGACGTCCGGAGAATGTAAGTGTGTTTGTTTTCTTGTCGTACCATACTGCGTTGTTGTGGAACCAGTCATGGCCGTCCTGAGATCCGGATCCTCCAACTGGATGCTGAGGAAGAACTGCCTGATGATCCCATGTTTTTAAGATTTCACCGGTATTTCTGTCAACGAGTACACAATAGTCTTCTACTGTACCACGCTGTGGAATCTGGGAAAGGATGAGTAAGTTGCCGTTTTCCATCTCGAACTGGTCGTGGTGGTAACCGCCAGGAATACGGAATTCTTTGTAGATCTTACCGATCATACCAAGCTCGTAGAGACCTGTTGTATGGTATGGAGGAAGAACAAGACGGTCTGTACCGATTAAGAGACGTCCGTTTCTTACTCTCTTGATATCGAAAGCAAGGTTCATAGGTGTGTACCATCTTGCATCACCTGCGTAGTCATAAGCTGCTGTGAATGCAGGAGATGTTGGGGATACGAACATTACATTGCCGTCCATGTATTCTGCAGTTGTTTCCATCACTGTAGGTTTTTTAAGCTTTGGACCTGCATCTTCTGTCTTAATGGTAAGAGTAGCTGTTTCACCTGTAGAAAGTTCGATCACTACTGTGTTTTCATAATCAGCATAGAGACCAAGAATAGGAAGAACCATCTTCTTGCTGTCTGTTGTTGGACGGTACATGATGTCGCCGCCTGCTTCTTTGCCTTTTACTGTAACTTTTGCAAATGCTGGTTTTTCTGTTTCGAACATTACAAGAGCTGTAAGAGGTGCTACTAAATAAGGATTGAGTTTCACATAAGGATTCTCAATTGTGTGCTTTTCTGCTGCATATTCAGCAAGAAATGCCTGCTCTGCATTGTACTGAGCTTCAATTACATGTTCAATTTTTGTGAAAAATGCTGCCATGTTTTTACTCCTTTTTGTTACGAACGTTATTATCTCATTGAAACGAAAGTTGTCTTCCAAACTACATCTCAATTTGTCAATAGTATAACATAAATTGTTAAAAAATGCACGTTTGTTTTGCAATTTATGGCACATTTAAAGTATGTTCCTTATATTACTTATTCTCTTTTCCCTTCCTCTCTGTTAAAATAAAATTATCATAACAAAGGAGAAATACTATGCCAATTGGAGTAATTTTTAACACTTTATGTATTATTGCCGGTAGTATCATCGGCGTTATTTTAGGTCCCAGATTAAAAGACGATTTTAAAGAAAATCTAACCAACATTTTCGGCTGTTGTGCTATGGCTATGGGTATCAGCTCTATTGTATTAATTGCCAACCTTCCTGCCGTAATCCTCTCTGTTATTATCGGCACCATAATCGGAATGGCAATTCATCTTGGACAATGGATCAACAAAGGCGGGGCTGCCATGCAGGATTTCATCTCCCGTTTCATCAAATCCAGTAATTCTACCATGCCGGAGACAGAATTTACAAACAGCTTAATCACCATTATCGTTCTCGCCTGTGCAAGTGGTACCGGAATCTATGGATCCATCGTATCCGGAATGAGCGGAGATCATACTATGCTAATCACGAAGTCTATTCTCGATCTATTTACTTTTATTATTTTTGCTACTACTTTAGGTCCGGTTACAATTACGATTGCCATTCCCCAGTTCATCATCTTTATGCTGTTATTCCTCTGTGGTGGACTCATTTATCCACTTACTACACCGGCTATGATCAACGATTTCAAAGCCGTAGGCGGAATCCTTTTACTCGCAACGGGCTTCCGAATGATTAAAGTTAAAATGTTCCCGACTGCGGATATGATACCTGCTATGATTATTGTTATGCCTCTCAGCGCCTTTTGGACAAATTATGTTGTTCCGTTTTTAAGTAGTCTTGGGTAAGGTCTCATGGCAGGCAAACTTCCACTAGAGCGGCATGCGCATCCTGCACGGTAGTGCTTTTTTCATAGTAAATTTGGAGTAATTTCCTCGTATGCAAAAAAATCCGTCGGCTGAAAAGCCGACGGATTTTAATTTTTTATCATAGATTATCCTAATAACATTGTAGCAAATGGAATACCAATAACGATGATAAGAACTGCTTCTACTGCTACCCATACAAGGCTGCGTTTGTAAATTTCGCCTGCTCCGATTCTGTCATTACCGAACATCATAGCAGCAAATGGAGATGCTGCAGGTGTGCATGCTGCGGATAATAACACTGTGAAAATTAACAGTGTGATATATGGTGCAGGATTTGTTCCGGAACTTGCACAGTATGTAAGAATAACTGGCTGCATAATCATACCGATAACAAGGGAGTTACAGATATTTGTAAGTACAATTGCTAATAAAAGGAATACAACAGCAAACATTACACCGGACATACCGTTGAATACTGGTCCAAGGATTGCATTTAAGAATGGTGTAATACCTGTGGATTCGTTAGTAAGCACAGAACCAATTAAGATAGCTACTGCACAGAGCCAGAATGTAGGCCAAGCAAAGTCTTTTGCCATAACTGCTGAGAAGTTAAGAACTGGTTTGCCTTCATCATCTTTTAATGCAAGAAGTACCACTACTAATACTGTACATGTTACATAAGAATTAGCATTGATAAAGCTTAACACTGGAAGTGTTGGAAGTAAGCTTGGGAAGAGCATTAAACAGATAAATGCGATAAGTGCTACACCATAGATTTTCTGTGCTTTGTTCATTGGTGGTAATGGGTTCTTGTTAAGCATTTCAATTGTAACTTTCTTAAGTGGAGTTACATCAGGTCTGAAGATAAATTTCATAACAAGAACGAGGGATGCAACTAAGATACAACCCATTGTAAATGTGAAAATGAAATAAGATCCGTTGCTGATTGTTGCATCTGCAATTGGTCCAAAGTTTGTAACGATACCACGGAAGTTAGAAAGAAGTGCAAGGCCGTTTGCCATCCATGGTGGTACAGGGAAACCAACTAAAGCAGACATTACAACTGCCATAAGCATCTGCTTTGGATATTTGTCTTCTTTTGTGAAACCAATTTCTTCAAATACATCTGTAAGAATAGGCCAGAATAAGAAAATTGGTGCGAAACATCCGATGAAGGAAGACATGATATATGTTCCGAAACAGATTACTGTTGTAAATACCCAAGGTTTGCCTTCGATGAATTTACGTGTCATAATCCAACGTCCAATATAAGCTGTAAGTCTTCTGTTTGTAAGACCGCCTGTGAAGATCATAAGGAACATCATCTGTACTAATACAGGGTTACCAAACCATGCAGAAAGTACTGCTCCTGCTGCTGCGTAGTCAGAATATGCGATCATAGAAATAGAAATCAAACTGGATACAGTAGGGTCGATTGTTGTCCACAGGTAGATAGTACCAATAAAGATACCAAGGATCTGCATACCAACTTCAGTTACGTGTGGTAAAATACCAACCGGAATGAAGCGGAATACAAACATGATTGCAAGACCAATCAGGATGTGGACGAAATACATGTTGTTTTTCTTCATTTTTAAATTCCTCTCTTTAGTTATGATAGTTATTTTTTTAAC
>SVDY01000018.1 GCA_015057665.1 Lachnospiraceae bacterium
AAAAGGTACAATAAACGGTAAGAAATTTATGGGTGACATAAGAACCATAGTTCTTACCGTTTGCCATATGCAAAATTACTAGATTTACAGGAGGAAAGCAATGAGACATTTAATTGACCCAATGGATTTATCCGTAAAAGAAATCGATGAAATTCTTGATTTAGCCGATGATATTATTCTTAATAGAGAGAAATATCAGGAAGTATGCAGACATAAAAAATTAGCCACTTTATTTTTTGAACCAAGTACAAGAACACGTTTAAGTTTCGAAGCTGCCATGATGGAGCTTGGAGGCAATGTACTTGGTTTTTCTTCTGCCGATTCCTCTTCCGCAGCAAAGGGAGAAAGCGTTGCAGATACCATCCGTACTGTTGGATGCTATGCTGACATTATCGCCATGAGACACCCAAAAGAAGGTGCACCATTTGTGGCAGGACTCCACTCAACAGTGCCTATTATTAACGCAGGTGACGGCGGACACAACCACCCAACTCAGACTTTAACCGACCTTCTCACCATCAGAAGAGAGAAAGGCCGTCTTGATAAACTGACCATTGGCCTCTGCGGTGACTTAAAATTCGGACGCACTGTACATTCCTTAATCAAGGCTATGTCCCGTTACGATAATATTGAATTTATCATGATCTCTCCGGAAGAATTACAGATTCCTGAATACATCAAGAAAGAAGTATTCGAGAAAAAGAACATTCCTTATGAAGAAGTAAGAACCATGGAAGAAGTCATGCCAAGACTTGATATTTTATACATGACACGTGTACAGAGAGAGCGTTTCTTCAACGAAGCTGACTATATCCGTTTAAAAGACAGCTTTATTTTAGATATGGAGAAATTACAGACAGCGAAGAAAGACTTATCTATCCTTCATCCGCTTCCTCGAGTAAATGAAATCTCTGTAAAAGTAGATGATGACCCAAGAGCATGTTATTTCAGACAGGCCTTAAACGGCAAATTTGTTAGAATGGCTCTGATTATGAAGATGTTAGGAGTGAGCGCATAATGAAAATCGACAGCATTAAGAATGGTATTGTTTTAGACCACATCAAAGCCGGCAACAGCATGAAGATATACAACGCATTAGGTCTTGCCAACATGGAATGCTCTGTTGCAGTCCTTCAGAGAGTTCCTAGTAAAAAGATGGGCAAGAAAGACATCTTAAAAATTGCCGATTATTTTGACATTGATTTTGACGTTATCGGCTACATGGATCCGGACGTTTCCGTTGTAATCATCAGAGACGGTGAGATCGTAGAAAAGAAGAAGGTGGAACTGCCTGAGAAGATTACAAATGTTGTAAAATGCATCAATCCTCGCTGTATCACATCCATCGAGCAGGAATTGGATCATGTATTTGTATTATCTGACAGAGAAGAACGTGTATACCGCTGCCAGTACTGTGAAGCGAAGCAGTCCAAATACATTAAACGTAAATAATCATGTTTTAAAAGAAGCAGTTGCGTCAGCATTGTTTCTAAAAAAGCAGGACAGTATTTTCGTAAGCCTTAGGTCACAAGGTATGTGACGATTCGGTTTCCTTAAAATACTGTCCTGTTTTTTTGCAGTTCTTGACACGGCAGCATTTTTGTAAATAAAAGCGTTAATGGAAAAAAACTGCTTCATGTTTACAAAAATCGAAAAATGGTGTAATATATAGACTAGCGATTTTATATCAAGCAGTTTAAGAATGAAGAAATGTGGTGATAAGACGATGGACAGACAAAACTCATCTTCGAAACTGGGCAGTAAGCAGATCAGCAAGCCTGATGATTTTACCTCGCCCGATGTTTTATTTGAGAAGATTATAGCAGCAATAAAAAAATATCATCCTTCTACAGATTTAAGTCTGGTAGAAAAAGCTTACAAACTGGCAGATGAAGCTCATGGAAGCCAGTGCAGAAAGTCAGGGGAACCTTATATTATTCATCCTCTCTGTGTTGCACTGATTCTTGCAGAGTTGGAACTTGACAAGGAGACTATTGTTTCCGGTATTCTTCATGATGTGATCGAGGATACAGAGTATTCTTATGAAGATATTACCAATATGTTTGGCGGTGAAGTAGCACTTTTGGTTGACGGTGTTACCAAATTGGGTCAGTTAAGCTATTCTACTGATAAGTTAGATGTTCAGGCAGAGAATCTTCGTAAGATGTTTCTCGCCATGGCCAAGGATATTCGTGTTATTTTGATCAAACTTGCGGACCGACTTCACAATATGCGTACGCTCCAGTACATGAGACCGGAGAAACAAAAGGAGAAAGCAAGAGAGACCATGGATATCTATGCACCTCTTGCCCACAGACTTGGTATCTCCAAGATTAAGATAGAATTAGATGACCTTTCCTTAAAATATTTACAGCCGGATGTATATCAGGATTTGGCAGTGCAGATTGCCTCTAAGAAGAGCGAACGTGAAGAATTCATTGGTTCTATCGTAAAAGAGGTAAAGAGCCACATTGACAATGCAGGCATTAAAGCTGAGATTGACGGAAGGGTAAAACATTTCTTCAGTATTTATAAAAAGATGGTCAAACAGGATAAGACTATCGACCAGATCTATGATTTATTTGCAGTACGAATCAAAGTTGATAGTGTGAAGGACTGTTATGCGGCTCTTGGCGTAATCCATGAGATGTATAAACCGATTCCGGGACGTTTTAAAGATTACATTGCTATGCCGAAGAAGAACATGTACCAATCTCTTCATACGACCCTGATCGGTCCGAATGGCCAGCCTTTTGAGATTCAGATTCGTACTTTTGACATGCATCGTACAGCTGAGTACGGTATTGCAGCCCACTGGAAGTACAAAGAAGGTAAGGGCGGCGAAGTGAACAAGGAAGAAGAAAAATTAAGCTGGCTACGTCAGATTTTGGAATGGCAGCAGGATATGTCCGATAATAAGGAATTCTTAAGCCTGTTAAAGACAGACCTTGATTTGTTCGCTGATGACGTATACTGTTTCACTCCGGCAGGTGACGTGAAGAACCTTCCAAGCGGTTCTACACCGGTGGACTTTGCCTACAGTATTCACAGTGCGGTTGGGAACAAGATGGTTGGTGCCCGTGTAAACGGACGTCAGGTACCATTTGAATATCAGCTGCAGAACGGGGATCGTGTGGAGATTGTTACTTCACAGAACTCCAAAGGACCAAGCCGTGACTGGTTATCCATTGTTAAGAGTACTCAGGCGAGAAATAAAATTAACCAGTGGTTCAAAGCCGAATTTAAAGAAGACAATATCCAAAAGGGTAAGGAACTTATTGAAAAATATTGTAAATCCAAAGGAATTACCATCACTCCGTATATGAAACCGGAGTTTATGAAAAAAGTCCAGCAGCGTTATAACTGCCGTGACTGGGATAATATTCTGGCTTCCATCGGACATGGCGGCTTAAAGGAAGGCCAGGTTGTGAACCGTCTTATTGATGAATATCAAAGAGTTCACAAAAAAGAAATCTCCGCGGAAGAGATTCTAAAGGAGATGAAAGAAAAGAGCAAGAAAGTCAATACAGCAGGAACCAGAAGCGGGATTATTGTAAAAGGCATCGATGACATGGCAGTCCGCTTTTCCAGATGCTGTTCACCAGTACCGGGAGATGAGATTGTAGGATTTATTACCCGCGGCCGAGGAATTTCCATCCACAGAACAGACTGTGTCAATGTTCTTGGTATGTCTGATGATGACAGAGCACGTCTCATCGAAGCAGAATGGCAGGCAGACTGCTTAGATAACGGCGGATGTTATCCGACAGAGATTTCCATCTATGCCAACAGCCGTATGGGTATTCTCAATGAGGTGACAAAAGTCTTCCTTGAAATGAAGATGGATATTACAACAGTGACGACCCGTATGAGTAAGCAAGGGGTTGCAACAATCAATCTCTGCTTTGACATTTGTGGTATTGACCAGCTCAATAAGATTATTGCTAAGTTACGTAATATCGATGGCGTGATCGATATTGAAAGAACAGCGGGATAATCCGGCTAAAATCAAAAGAATCAAAAGACCGGAGCTATGTGCTCCGGTCATGGAATATAGTAGGAGGATAACATGGCAGTATTAGAGAGAAAACCGGCAGAACCAAAGATTCCATTGGAAGTGATCTGCGGACAGCTTGGAGCATTAGAGACCAACTGTTACATTATTTATAGTCCAAAGACAAAAGAAGCAGTTGTCGTTGATCCGGGTGCAGAAGCAGATGTAATATTAGAAATTTTAAAGGAACGTGAACTGAAGCTGACAGCAGTGTTACTCACACATGGTCATGTGGATCACATAGGTGCCCTGGCAGATCTTAGAGAAGAGGTTGGTGTAACGAATCTGAAAGTATTTGCATCAGCTATTGAACAGGAAGTATTAATGGTTGCAGATTATAACCTGACAGGCTGGACAGGAACACCTTATACGACACATGCCAACTGTCTGTTCAAACAGAAGAAAGAACAGTATGAAATCCTTGGCGAGAAGATGTGGTTTGTTTTGACTCCGGGTCATACAAAGGGAAGCTGCTGTTATTATTTCCCTGAATATGGATGGCTGTTCTCTGGAGATACATTATTCCAGGGCAGCATCGGACGTACAGATCTTCCTACAGGTAATGCAGCGGAGTTAGATGCATCTCTTAATAATATCCTTATGACTTTCCCTGACGAGATCAGAGTGTTCCCGGGACATGGTCCTGCGACCACCATCGGGGAAGAGAGAAAGCACAACCCATACGTTAGAAGATAATTGACTATTTTACTATTTTAATGAAAAGAATAAGAGAAGAATATGATTTATTTAGTTCAGAATAAGAAAGAATATGATTACGATATTCGTGCCATTCTTCTTGCTTTCTTTGAACGGGAGAAAATCGTTGATGTAACAGAGAAGGAACCGGGGATAGAAAATCCCAGGTTCCTTATTGCGTTTGATTTTGGCGACGGCACCATTCATGGAAAGATTGAAGAAGAGGGCATTTTAAAAGCAGAGCGCACCATAGAGTGTGAATATGAAGACCATGGTCCCGGAAGAAGAGTGGTTGATAAATTCATTTACCAGCTCCTATCCGATTATACAGGAAGGACTCTGCCCTGGGGAACTCTTACAGGAATCCGCCCGACAAAGATTGTATTTCAGTGGCTGTTAGAGGGGCTTTCTGATGAAGAAGTTCAAAAAAGATTTTGTGATACTTACCTTGCAACAGAGCAGAAAGCAAGAGTGTGCATTCAGGTGGCCAAGAAAGAACAGGAGGTTCTTGGAAGAATCACTTACGAAGATGAGTACAGTATTTATATTGGAATTCCTTTCTGTCCGACCACCTGCCTTTACTGTTCTTTTACATCTTTTCCACTTGCCAAGTTTTCTGACAGAGTGGAAAATTATTTAAAAGCCCTCTATAAAGAGATGGCTTACGTAGCCGAAGCCTATAAAGAGAGAAAATTAACAACAGTCTATATTGGAGGCGGAACACCTACTTCCCTTACTGCACTACAGATGGATGAACTTCTTACAAAGGTGGAAGAGACATTTGACCTTTCCTATGTCAGAGAGTTTACTGTGGAAGCAGGAAGACCGGACAGTATTACCTATGATAAATTAGAAGCCATTAAGGCTCATCCTGTGACAAGAATCAGTATTAATCCGCAGACTATGAATGATGAGACTCTGAAGCTGATTGGAAGGGCGCATACGACAGAAGAGACCATCCAGGCCTTTCGTATGGCAAGAGAGGTTGGTTTTGACAATATCAACATGGACATTATTACAGGGCTTCCGGGAGAAGATATTACTCATGTTGAGAAGACTCTTGAAGATATCTTTAAATTAAATCCGGAGAGTCTTACGGTTCATTCCCTTGCAATCAAACGTGCAGCTATTTTAAACCGTGAGATGGAGCAGTACCGCTCCCAGGTAAAGGGAAGCACAGATGAGATGCTTAGGCTTGTTGACAAAACCGCCCAGGAGATGGGCATGAATCCATATTATCTCTATCGTCAGAAGAACATTCCGGGCAATCTTGAGAATATCGGTTACGCTAAAGAAGGGAAGGAAAGCCTTTACAATATTCTGATCATGGAAGAAAAGCAGGATATTATCGCTATGGGTGCCGGCGCATCTACCAAATGTGTTTATCTTCCGGAGAACAGAATTGAGAGAAGTGAAAATGTAAAAAACGTAGATCATTACATTGAACGAATCGATGAGATGATTGAACGGAAACGTACTTTATTTAAAGAGAGATTTTAAAATATTTAGGTAAATACAAATGACAAAACGAATATATGATGCCTATGCCGTTGAAACACCGATTCATCTTTCCATGGATGAACATATCAGTCATGGGATTTGCGTGAGTAATTTAGCTTATGCCGTTGCGAAAGAACTGGGACTGACGGAAGAAGAGTGTCACAAACTGGCCATTGCAGGGTTTTTACATGATATAGGAAAGATAAAACTGAATACCTATGTGTATGACAGAGAGAAGACATTTACCATTGATGAAATGCGATACATGCGTCTTCATCCTTCTCTTGGATATGCCATTTTAAAAGAACGGGAATACGATGAGGAGATTCTGGAAGCGGTTCTTTACCATCATGAAAATTTCGACGGATCCGGATATCCAAAGAATCTGTCAGGAGAAGAGATTCCCCTGGGTGGAAGAATCTTAAGAGTCTGCGATGCTTTCGGGGCTCTCATATCCAACCGTCCCTGCAGGGAAGCCTTTGATAAAGACACTGCATTGGAGATTATGGTGGAGGAAGCCAAGTATTTTGATATGAGGGTTTATCTGGCTTTTCAGAGGGTGTCCCACTCTGAAGAAATTGGTAAAATACTTGACATTTTTGGTATATCTGAATAGTATAGTATAAGCAGAAACTATGTCTATGGGTTTACTATGCCCTAAGACAGGTGTGTTAGAAAAAAGTATGTTTTTTGGCATATTTTATATAGGAGGAACTTATGGCATTAAAGAAAAAGCCGGTAACAGGCATGAAGGACATCACACCTCGTGAGATGGAGATTCGTGACTATGTTATCCGTATGATCAAAGATACTTATGGCAGTTTCGGATTCTCATCCATCGAGACACCATGTGTGGAACACATTGAGAACCTGTTCTCCAAGCAGGGCGGTGAGAACGAGAAACTGATTTTCAAAATTTTAAAACGAGGCGAAAAGCTCAAATTAGAATCTGCGAAGGAAGAGATGGATTTAGTAGACGGTGGACTCCGTTATGACTTGACCGTACCTTTAACAAGATACTATTCCAACAATGCAAACAACCTTCCACAGCCTTTCAAAGCCCTTCAGATGGGTAATGTATGGCGTGCAGACAGACCTCAGAGAGGACGTTACCGCCAGTTCATGCAGTGTGACATCGACATTTTAGGCGAACCATCCATTTTAGCGGAGATTGAACTGATCCTTGCCACATCCACATTAGTTGGAAAGCTTGACTTTGAAGACTTCACGATTCGTATTAACGACCGTAAAATCTTAAAAGCTATGGCAGCATACAGCGGTTTTCCTGAAGAAAGCTATGACCTTGTATTCATCATTCTTGACAAGATGGACAAGATCGGTGCAGAAGGGGTAGCAGCAGAACTTGAAAAAGAAGGATTTGCAAAAGAAAGCGTGGAAAAATACCTTCATTTATTTGAAGAACTTACAAATGACCTTGCAGGTGTTATCCGTTTAAAAGAACTTTTAGGCGATTATCTAGATGATAAAGTTGCAAAAGACATGCAGACTATCATTGAAAGTGTTAATGCGGTTAAGACAGCAAACTTCAAGATTGAATTCGACCCTACTTTAGTGCGCGGCATGTCTTACTATACAGGTCCGATTTTCGAAATCGCAATCGATGGTTTTGGCGGCTCTGTTGGCGGCGGCGGACGTTATGATGAGATGGTAGGCAAGTTCACAGGACAGCAGACACCGGCCTGCGGTTTCTCTATCGGATTTGAACGTATCGTTCTTCTTCTTTTAGAGAGAGATTATCAGGTGCCGCAGACTGGCGGCAAGATTGCTTATTTAATTGAAAAAGGTGTATCTCAGGACAGACTTCCTGCTATTTTTAAGGAAGCAGCAGAAGCGAGAAAAGATGGAAGCACAGTATGTGTGACTATGATGAAGAAGAATAAGAAGTTCCAGAAAGACCAGATGATGGCGGAAGGATATACGGAGTTTAAAGAATTCTTCAAGAATTAATTGAGACAGTGGCAGAGATACATTCATTCACTCTGTATAAAGGTTAAACACAAATTATTCAGTTGTTCAAATTTATAGATAATTTGCAACATTTAGATTATTTTTATTAAGAAAGAGGAATAAATCATGGCAGAATCTATGAAGGGATTAAAGAGATCCCACAGATGTACAGAAGTATCTTCCGCCAACATTGGCGAGCAGGTTACTTTAATGGGCTGGGTACAGAAAAGAAGAAACTTAGGAAGTCTTATCTTCGTTGACCTTCGTGACAGAAGCGGTCTTGTACAGCTTATCTTTGATGAAGATACCATCGGAACAGAAGGTTTTGAAAAAGCCGGTAAGTTAAGAAGTGAATTTGTTATCGCAGCAGTTGGTACTGTAGAAAAAAGAAGCGGTGCGGTAAATGAAAACTTAAAAACAGGAGATATTGAGATTAAAGTGACAGAACTTCGCATCTTATCCGAAGCGCAGACACCTCCATTCCCAATCGATGCAGATATCAGTGTAAAAGATGAATTGCGTTTAAAATACCGTTATCTCGATTTAAGAAGACCTAACATCCAGAAAAACCTTATGTTAAGAAGTAAAGTTGCTACAACAATCCGTGCATGCTTAACAGAAGAAGGATTCTTAGAAATCGAAACACCAATCCTTTGCAAGAGTACACCGGAAGGTGCCCGTGACTACCTTGTACCAAGCCGTGTACACCCAGGTAATTTTTATGCTCTTCCACAGTCTCCACAGATCTTCAAACAGCTTTTAATGTGTTCCGGATACGACAGATACTTCCAGATCGCAAAATGTTTCCGTGATGAAGACTTACGTGCAGACCGTCAGCCTGAATTTACACAGGTAGATATGGAATTATCTTTCGTTGACGTTGACGATGTAATCGCAGTAAATGAAAAACTTCTCCACAGAATGTTCAAAGAAGCAATCGGAATCGACATTCCTCTTCCAATTCCACGTATGACATGGCAGGAAGCAATGGACCGTTTTGGTTCTGATAAGCCTGATACACGTTTCGGCATGGAATTAATTAACGTAACAGAAACAGTAAAAGACTGTGATTTTGTTGTGTTTAAGAGTGCTATCGAAGCCGGCGGTACAGTTCGCGGCCTTAATGTAAAAGGTCAGGGAGACATGCCTCGTAAAAAAATCGATGCAATTGTAAATCGTGCAAAAGAATTCGGTGCAAAGGGTCTTGCTTATATCCAGATGAAAGCAGACGGCACTGTTAAATCGAGCTTCGCAAAATTCATGACAGAAGAAGAAACGGTTGCTTTAATTGAAGCTATGGGCGGTGAAACAGGAGACTTACTCTTATTTGCTGCAGATAAAAACTCTGTTGTATGGGATGTTCTTGGCAATATCCGTCTTGATATAGCAAAACAGATGGAACTCATCAACAAGGATGACTATAACTTTGTATGGGTAACAGAATTCCCACTCCTTGAGTGGAACGAAGATGCAGGAAGATACGTTGCTATGCATCATCCATTCACAATGCCTATGGACGAAGACTTACCTCTTCTTGATACAGATCCAGGTAAAGTACGTGCCAAAGCTTACGATATCGTATTAAACGGTACAGAAATCGGCGGCGGCTCCGTTCGAATCTTCCAGGACGATGTTCAGGAAAAAATGTTTGAATGTTTAGGATTCACAAAAGAAGAAGCTTACGACAGATTTGGTTTCCTCTTAAATGCATTCAAATACGGTGTTCCTCCTCATGCAGGACTTGCTTACGGCCTTGACCGTCTTGTAATGCTTATGGCACAGGAAGATTCTATCCGTGACGTAATCGCATTCCCTAAGGTAAAAGATGCTTCCTGTCTTATGACAGAAGCTCCTGGACAGGTAGATGACAAACAGTTGGAAGAACTTTTCTTGGCAGTTGATCTTCCGGCAGAAGAAGAAACAGAAGAATAATGAACTTTAATAGATGGAGCATTGCCGCTGCAATGCTCCATTTGCAATTTAATAAACAAGACGATGATCCGGATAAGACCATGTTCCGAATAAGAGAGTGATTGGATGAGATAATGATATGGATAAAAGAAAGGACCAGACTATGACAATAGATGCAATGATAAAAGCTTTTGAAAATGGTGTGCATTCTGATTGGCTTAGAGACATTTACTTAGATGAATCCATGATTTCCTGGCAGCAGGAACGTTATGCAAAAGCTTTAAATGAATTTAAAAAACTGTACGGCGACAAACCGGTTGAGATTTATTCCGCACCGGGACGAAGCGAAGTGGGCGGCAATCATACAGACCATCAATATGGAATGGTACTTGCCACATCTGTTAACTTAGATGCCATTGCTGTAATAGCAAAGCGGGATGACAATATCATTCGAATCAAATCAGAAGGATATCCTTCCATGGCAGTAGAGATTACAGAACTGAAACCGGATGAGAAAGTCTTTGGCACATCGTATGCTCTTGTAAAAGGTGTCCTTGCCGGATTTATAGATGCAGGTTATCAGGTGGGTGGTTTTGATGCCTATATTACAAGTAATGTGTTAAATGGTGCCGGATTGTCTTCTTCAGCAGCATTTGAAGTATTGATTGGAACTATTTTATCCGGTCTCTACAATGATATGAAAGTTTCTCCTGTACTGATTGCTCAGATCGGACAGTTTGCAGAGAATGTATACTTTGGAAAACCGTGTGGATTAATGGATCAGACAGCCTGTTCTGTTGGCGGATTGATTCATATTGATTTTGAGGATCCTAAGAAGCCGATTGTAAACCAGGTAAAAGTCGATTTCGAAAAATACGGATACAGTCTCTGTATTGTAGATACAAAAGGTTCTCATGCTGATCTGACAGACGAATATGCGGCAATTCCTCGCGAGATGAAAGAAGTCGCGGTATTTTTTGACAAACCGGTTCTCCGCCAGGTAGATGAAGCCGCGTTCTATGAGAAGCTTCCTGAAATCAGAGAAAGATATGGAGATAGAGGTGTTCTTCGTACCATTCATCTTTTTGAAGAAAACAAGCGGGTTGCTGCGCAGGTAGAAGCACTGGAAAAAGGTGATTTCGAATCCTTTAAAGAGCTGATCAAAGCATCCGGCAATTCCTCTTATAAATTCTTACAAAATATCTATGTTAACAAAGACTGGAACAATCAGAGTGTATCCATAGGACTTGCCGTTAGTGAAACTATTCTTGGTTCCGCAGGGGTATGCCGAGTACATGGCGGCGGTTTTGCAGGTACAATTCAGGCATTTGTTCCAAATGATATGGTACAGGAATACAAAGAAAAGATAGAGCATGTCTTTGGACCTGGAAGCTGTTACGTATTAAAAGTTCGCAAATATGGAGGCGTGAAGGTACTGTAATGGTAGAAAAAAGAATCAAATAAGAAATATGCAGCAATTTGCATGGAAACCTACATTGGGTTTTAAGCAAGTTGTTGCATATTTTTTTTAATATTATTTTGTATTACCCTGTATTTTTCATGATGTCTCAATGAATTATCTCAATGTAAATAAGAAGGGAATATTGAAATAAATGGAAATATATGTATAATAATGTATGTGTGCGCAAAACGGAGAGAAAGGAGGAGTATGTACAGTAAAGTTTACAGTGGAACGTGGGAAGGAATTGAGGGAATTCTTATTCAGGTCGAGACAGATATCAGCAATGGGCTTCCGGTTTTTGATATGATAGGATATTTGTCTTCTGAAGTAAAGGAAGCAAAGGAAAGAGTAAGAACGGCTCTGAAAAATCAGGGTTTTCTGCTGCCGCCTAGGAGAATTACAGTGAATCTGGCACCTGCTCACATGAGGAAATCCGGTACCATGTATGATGTTGCTATAGCAGTATCTGTTCTAATTGCAGGCAGGTATCTGGAAGAATTACAGCAGCCGATTCTATTTATTGGAGAAGTAGGGTTAGATGGAAGTATTAACGGTGTGCAGGGAGTACTTCCTGTGATTCTCAAAGCAAAGGAAGAGGATTTATCAATCTGTTTTGTTCCGAAAGAAAATCAAAAAGAAGCAGATCTTGTAAAGGACATTTGCTGTATCGGTGTTTCTACGCTGGATGAAATCGTAAGTATCTTGAACCGGTGGTCAAAAGAAGATAATTACTATGAGATGATTGACTATTTTCGCGAAAAAAGAAACGAAGAAAGCGATTGTTTTGATTTTGAAAAAACGCATATGCAAGGCACTCGCAGCAGAAAGAATAAAGAATCAGAACAACATCTGGATTTCGCAGACATTAGAGGTCAAAAGCTTGTAAAACGTGCTCTAGAAATAGCTGTAAGCGGTCATCACAATATTCTTTTATCCGGCAGTCCCGGCAGCGGCAAAAGTGCCCTTGCCAAAAGGGTTCCATCTATTATGCCGGAGTTAACTTATGAAGAACAGCTGGAAATCACAAAAATCTATAGTGTGAGCGGCAAACTAACTGACACGGGTACTTTGATAACAAAGAGGCCTTATCGGGCGCCCCATCACAGTATCAGTATGGCAGCATTAATAGGAGGAGGAAGGAATGCAGAACCGGGTGAGATTTCTCTTGCACACAAATCGGTTCTGTTTTTAGATGAGCTGCCTGAATTTAAGAGAGACATTCTTGATATGATGCGGCAGCCCTTGGAAGACAGGCAGGTTACTGTGGCAAGAAACAAAAGGGTGCATACTTATCCTGCGGATTTTATGTTGGTGGCAGCTATGAATCCATGTCCCTGTGGTTATTTTCCTAACCGTCAGAAGTGTTCCTGTACTGACCGTATGAGAAAGAAATATCAGGATAGATTAAGCGGTCCATTGCTTGATCGGATTGATATGCTGGTATCTGTCATGCCGGTCTCCATGAAAATGATTCGGGCGGATTCCAAAGAAGAAGGTTCTTATGTGATTCAAAAGCGCGTGGAAAGAACACGTGCGATACAAAGAAGACGTTATGAGGAAGAATCTTTTTGTGTGAATGCTCATCTCAATGAACAGGGAATTGAAAAGTACTGCAGGCTTGACGAGAAAGAAAAAGACTGGCTGGAACAGCTGATTGATAAAAATGAGATGTCCTATCGAAGTTACGTAAGGATTTTGAAACTTGCTCGTACCATTGCCGATATGGAAGAATCAGAACAGATTAAAGAAAGGCATCTGATAGAAGCAGTAATGCTTCGAATGGGCTTACAGGAAGAATAGAGGAGGTGTTTTGGATGGAAAAGAACAGACAAAGGGAAATGCAGTATGCTTTTGCAACTATGTATGGCTTAAGCCGAAGGACAAAACAGCGTCTCCTAAAGACATTTTCAGAAGAAGAAATACTCTCTTTTACAGAGAAAGAGATGAAACAGATTCTGGCACCGAAAGAATGGTCAAACTATGAGCGTTATAAACCCCTATATAATATAGAAGAAATACAAAAAGAATGGCAAGTTTTAAAAGAAAAAGGAATACATTTTATATATCATAGTGATTTAGGATTTCCTGACAGATTAAAACAGACATCCGATTGTCCTCTTGCACTTTTTTATAAAGGCAGACTTCCGGGGAAGGAAAAAACCATAGCCATTGTCGGTTCCCGTATACCGACAGCCTATGGTGTTGAGATGGCTGCTTATTTTGCAAAGGAACTGGCAGAAAGGGGAGTATCTATTATTAGCGGAATGGCTTTTGGAATTGATGTGGCCGCACATAAAGGAGCTTTAGGTGTGAATGGGTATACCTATGGAATTCTGGGATGTGGTCCGGATGTTGTATATCCCAAAGAAAATTTCTTCGTCTATGAGCAGATACTGAAACAAGGAGGAATCATATCGGAATATAAACCGGGGGAGCTTCCTATGAGTTATCGTTTCCCGGAACGGAATCGTATCATCAGCGGACTATCTGACGGGGTTCTTGTAGTGGAGGCAAAGGCGAAAAGCGGTTCTTTGATTACAGCAGATCAGGCATTGGAACAGGGAAAAGACGTATTTGCACTTCCGGGCAGAACAACGGATCTGTTGAGTGAAGGATGCAACTGGCTCATCCGGGAAGGCGCAAGAATTGTTACAGAACCATCCCATATATTGGAGGAATTGTTTCAGTTGTGTGAAAATAATGAAAAAAATAACAAAGTTCAGAATAATTCACTTGATAACAGAGAAAAAATAGTGTATGATTGTTTGAGTTTAGACCCCAAAACAGTAGAAGACATTATAAATGCGACGAATTTTACCGTATCTGAGGTAATTAGTATATTATTTCGACTAGAACTGAATGGATATGTCAGACAAGTTATAAGAAATCATTATATCAGACAGCTGATATAAAAGGGAGTGTTACTATGGCAAAATATCTGGTAATTGTGGAATCACCTGCAAAAGCCAAGACAATTAAAAAATTCCTGGGAAGTAATTATCAAGTTATCGCTTCCAATGGTCATGTGAGAGATCTGCCTAAGAGTACTCTTGGCATTGACGTAGACAATGACTATGAACCAAAATATATCACAATCCGCGGGAAAGGAGAAATTCTTGCTGCCCTTCGTAAAGAAGTAAAGAAGGCTGATAAAGTGTATCTCGCAACTGACCCGGACCGTGAGGGAGAAGCTATTTCCTGGCACCTTTATCATACATTAAAATTAGAGAACAAGGATGCCAGAAGAATTACATTTAACGAAATTACTAAAAATGCAGTTAAAGCATCCATCAAGTCTGCGAGAGCCATCGATACAAATCTTGTTGATGCACAGCAGGCGAGACGTATTCTTGACCGAATTGTTGGTTACAAGATCAGTCCTCTTCTCTGGGCGAAGATTAAAAGAGGCTTAAGTGCAGGTCGTGTTCAGTCTGTTGCCCTGCGTTTAATCTGTGACCGTGAGGAAGAGATTAACTCTTTCATTACAGAAGAATACTGGTCTATTGAGGCATTTTTAAAGCAGGATGGCTCTAAAAAACTGTTAGAAGCCAAATATATCGGAAAAAAAGACCGTATTACAAAAGAAGAAGCAGAAAAAATCAAAAGTGAAGTGGAAGGCATGGATTTTATTGTTTCCGAAATCAAAAAAGGGGAACGCAGTAAGAAAGCACCCCTTCCATTTACAACCAGTACCTTGCAGCAGGATGCCAGCAAGAAACTGAATTTTGCGACTCAGAAAACCATGCGTCTGGCTCAGCAATTATACGAAGGTGTAGAGATAAAGGGAAGAGGAACCATTGGTTTGATTACCTACCTTCGTACAGATTCTATCAGAATCTCTGAGGAAGCAGATAAAAATGTAAGAGAATACATTAAGGACAATTACGGCCTTCATTATGTAAATCCTAATGATGTGAACAAAGGCGGCAAAACAGGCAAGATTCAGGATGCCCATGAGGCGATTCGTCCAACAGACATGTCTCTCCCTCCGGCTGTCGTAAAAGATCAGCTTGGCAGAGACCAGTTCAGACTTTACCAGCTTATCTGGAACCGTTTTGTTGCCAGCCGTATGGAACCGGCAAGATATGAGACAACATCCGTGAAGATGACAGCAGGGGAGCATCCGTTCCAGGCATCTGCAACGAAGATGATCTTTGATGGTTTTATGGCCGTATATAACCTGGATGAAAAAGAAGATCCGGGACAGAATGTGAAAAGTCTTGAGGTTGGGAATGTTTTGACTGCAGATCATATCGACGCAAAACAGCATTTTACCCAGCCGCCGGCACACTATACGGAAGCCCTTCTTGTAAAAACATTAGAAGAACTGGGTATTGGCCGCCCAAGTACCTATGCTCCGACCATCTCAACCATTATTGCAAGAAGATATGTTGTAAAAGAGAATAAGAATCTCTATGTAACAGAACTTGGAGAGGCAGTCAATCTCTTTATGAAGAAAGGTTTCCCAAGTATTGTGGATGTGAATTTCACGGCCAATATGGAGATGCTTCTCGATGGAGTGGAAGAGGGAGTCGTAAAATGGAAGACAATTGTCAGAAATTTCTATCCTGACTTAAAAGAAGCCATTGAAAATGCAGAAGAACAATTAGATAAAATTAAAATCGAAGATGAAGTGACAGATACTATCTGTGAAGAATGCGGACGTAATATGGTCATTAAATATGGGCCATATGGTAAGTTCCTTGCCTGTCCGGGATTCCCGACCTGTAAGAATACGAAGCCTCATTATGAGATGATTGGCGTGCCATGTCCAAGCTGTGGCGGTGCTGTTGTTCTTAAAAAGACGAAAAAAGGCAGAAAATTTTATGGATGTACGAATAATCCGGAATGTGAATTCATGTCCTGGCAGAAGCCATCCGGCAGAAACTGTCCGGAATGTGGTGAATATTTGGTGGAAAAAGGTAAAAAACTGTCCTGTTCCAATACTTCCTGTGGATTTGTCTGTGATATTTCATAATTAATTGTAAATTTTCGATTTTTATAGAAAATTTCATACAAAATCCTTGTAGATATATTACAAATATGTTACAATCAAAACAATGCTAAAAGAATAGGAATAATTTTGTGTTTTCTTGTACAAAAGTGATAAAGGGGGATGACAATGAGCGTTCAATTGTTGGATAAGACAAGAAAGATTAATAAACTTCTTCACAATAATAATTCACACAAAGTAGTGTTTAATGATATCTGTGAAGTGTTAAGTGAGATTTTAGTATCTAATATTCTGGTACTGAGCAAGAAAGGAAAGCTTCTTGGTATTAAGAACCGTCCGGATATTGGAGAGATTCATGATCTCATTAAGAGCGATGTGGGAAGCCATATCGATAATATGCTGAACGAACGTCTGTTAGGTGTTTTATCCACAAAAGAGAATGTTAACCTTGCCACTCTCGGATTTGAGATTGAGAACGTAGGAGCTTATCAGGCCCTGGTTACTCCGATTGATATTGCAGGCGAAAGACTCGGTACTCTCTTTATGTATAAAGAGAACAGCCAGTATGAAATTGACGACATCATTTTAAGTGAATACGGCACAACTGTAGTAGGTCTTGAGATGATGCGTTCCGTAAACGAAGAAAACGCAGAAGAAAACCGTAAGATTTCTATCGTGAAATCAGCTATCAGCACATTGTCATTTTCAGAACTTGAAGCAATTACCCACATTTTTGATGAACTTGATGGCAATGAGGGAATTCTCGTTGCAAGTAAGATTGCAGACAGAGTTGGAATTACCCGTTCTGTTATTGTTAACGCATTGAGAAAGTTTGAAAGTGCAGGAGTCATTGAATCCAGATCCTCTGGTATGAAAGGAACCTACATTAAAGTATTAAATGATGTTATTTTTGATGAATTGAAACAGATGAAAAAATAGTAGGTGAAAGCATGAGAAATGATAATTATAAGCTGACTCAGTATTCGATTAATCAGGTACTTAAGTACGTAGAATCATCTCAGATTGCTATTCCACAGCTCCAGAGACCATTTGTCTGGAAAGGAAAGCAGGTCAGAGATCTGATTGATTCCTTATATCAGGGCTATCCTATCGGATATCTTATCGTTTGGCAGAATTCTAATGTGCGTCTGAAGTTTGGAGGCAAATCTTTTGGTAAGAAGATTCTGATCGATGGACAGCAGAGAATCACTGCCTTGATGGCAGCTATTATGGGCAAAGAGATTCTGGATGATAAGTATCAAAAGAGAAGAATCCAGATTGCCTTTAATCCATACGCAACGGAAGATGAAGAACGATTTGCTGTATATTCTGCAAAACATGAAGCAGACAACCGCTGGATTCCTGACATTTCTGTTTTTTTTAAAAAGGACTTTACATACCGCAAGTTTGAATCTGAATATAAGATGATGAATCCGGATGTGGATCTTCGGGTTCTTGATCAGGCTGTTTCCCAGCTCAAAGAGATTGCTAATAACGAAGTGGGCGTAGTGGAACTTTCTTTCCGTCTGGATATTGATGTGGTTACTGAGATTTTTATTCGTATCAATTCTCAGGGAAAACCGCTTAATCAGGAAGATTTTGCCATGTCCAGAATATCTGTAAACGAAGAACTGGGCGGTGACCTTTTACAAAAAGCAATCGATCATTTCTGTCATTTGAGTTTATGTCCGGAAGATGGTCCGGCATTATTCGAAGCAGATGCAGATTTTTCTTCTACAGAATACGGAAGAAAGATTGCATGGCTCAAAGATTATAAACAGGAATTATATATTCCAACATACAGCGATGTATTAAAAACAGCTTTTGCCTACAAATATGGCAAAGTAAAGATTGCAGATTTGGTGAATCTTTTATCCGGCAAGAATCCGGAGACAAAGGAAGTGACCATTCAGTTTGCAAACCAGAACTTTAGGAAAATCAGGGAAGGTATTATGGATTTCATGTCGGAAGATAATTTCCGTACTTTCCTTTCTATATTAGAAGATGGCGGCTATATCAAAGAGAAGATGATTGGTTCCAAAGGGCTGATGAATGGTGCCTATAGTATGTTCCTTCTGATGAAAGAAGAAGGATATACAGGAGACGAACTTGCCTCTATGACACTGCGCTGGTATATTCTCAATGCATTAACAGGAAGATACCAGACATCCTTTGAGAATGTAGTTGCCAAAGACTTTAGAGAAGTCAAAGAAAAGGGTGTTAAGGTATATCTTTCCGAATTAGAGAGAATACTTCTTGATGAAAGCTTTTTTACAGAAGCTCTCCCTGAAAAGTTAAAAACCACAATGATCCGTAGCAACAGTTATGGGGCATATCTTGCAGCTATGATTAAGAATGGCGAGATGGCTTTATTCAGCAAGGAGAAATCCATGAAAGATCTTGTAGAAGAACAGGTTGAGAACAGCCAGCTCTTCCCTAAAGTTTTCCTTGAGAAGAACGGGATTACATCAAAAGATCTCTATGGCCAGGTTGCCAACTGCATATACATGGATAAGGCAGTAAAGACTGCACTTAAGAGAAAAGCGCCCGTAGAATATCTTCTAAAGATGGAAGAGGAGGCGGAGACAAAGCTTGGCAAGGTTCTTCTTACAAGAGAAGAAGTCCTTGCATCCTTAGAAGTCAATGCCATTCCGGCAGAGACCAGCGATATGACAGTTGCTGATTTTGAAGAATTTTTATACCTTCGCCGCAAAGCTATGGCAGAAAAGATTTACACATATTATAAGTCACTTTAATTTAAAGAGCCGATATTCTCTCGCGGATATCGGCTTTCAATTTCAATAAGTCAGAGCAGAAGCAATTTTGCAGTCATGACTTGAAAAAATGAAATGATAAAAAAATGAAGCGATGAAATAATGAAATGATATAAATGGAGTATATATGGAAGAACAGTTAGAAGTATTAGACAAAGCCTTTTTGGTAGGCGTAAATATCAATGGCGATCCTGATTATGAGCGTTCCATGGCAGAACTTTCCGAGCTTGCGAAAGCCTGTCATATGGAAGTAGTGGGGAAAGCAGAACAGAACCTGCCTTCTGTTAATCAGGCATTTTATGTTGGAACAGGAAAAGTGGATGAAATAAAAGCTGCTGCATCTATGCTTGGTGCAGATATTGTGATTTTTGATAATTCTCTTACTCCATCCCAGCTTCGCAACTTGCAGAATAGACTGGAACTTACCATTATGGACAGAACCAATCTGATTCTTGAGATTTTCTCCAAGCGTGCCAAGACAAAGGAAGCGAAGATGCAGGTTGAGATTGCAAGCCTTCAGTATGCCCTTCCAAGATTGATCGGTATGGGTGAAGTGCTTTCCCGTCAGGGAGGTACCAGTGGAGGCGGCATGAGTAATAAAGGTGCCGGTGAGAAAAAGCTGGAACTGGACAGACGAAGAATCAACCACCGTATTACGGAACTGAATCGTGAACTGAAAGCTGTGGAGACAGAACGTTCCACTCAGAGAAAACAAAGACAGTCATCCGGTATTCCTCTGGTATCTTTAGTTGGATATACCAATGCGGGGAAATCTACCCTTCTTAACCTTATGGTGGATGAGTACGTAAAAGAAGAAAGCCGAAAAGTTATGGCTAAGGATATGCTTTTTGCTACCCTTGATACAACGGTAAGAAAGATTACCCCGCCGGGCAGACAGCCTTTTCTTCTGTCAGACACAGTAGGGTTTATCAGTAATCTTCCTCATCATCTGGTAAAAGCATTCCAGTCTACTTTGGATGAAGTAAAATATGCAGATCTTCTCCTTCATGTAGTAGATTACTCTGATCCGGAATATCAGGAGCAGATTAAAGTAACACGGGAAACATTAAAAGATCTTGGTGCGGATCATATTCCTTGTATCTATATTTTCAATAAAGCAGACAGAGAATTGTCTGACCTTCCTGTGCTTTTAAAGGACAAGATTTACATGTCCGCAAAAGATGGAAGAGGTTTGGAAGAATTAGTGCAGATGATTTATGACCAGGTATTTGATGATCATGTTCAGTGCACTATGCTGATTCCCTATGACAAGGGAAATCTGGTTTCCTACTTCCAGAAGGAAGGAATGGTGAGAGAAATCTCCTATGAACCGGAAGGGACAAAAGTCACTTTGCAGTGTCCTGTGAAAGATTACGAAAAATACAAAGAATACGTGATTTAGAATTCAGAAAAATGTGAATTTTCATATGACAGGAAATGTTAAATGATTGGACTTTTTGTGCAAACGGGTATATAATAGACTACAAGTACTAATTTTAATTTTTACAAGGGAGGAACATAATAATGAAAAAAATCCTTTTCGCTGCTTCTGAATGTGTGCCTTTTATTAAAACAGGCGGTTTAGCGGACGTTGCAGGTGCGTTACCAAAAGAATTTGATAAAAATGAATGGGATGTTCGTGTAGTAATGCCTAACTACGAATGCATCAAAGCTCAGTACAAAGAGCAGATGGAAGACGTAGCTCATTTTTACACAGGTGTTGGTCATTTAATGCCTAACGAATACGTTGGTATCAAAACATTGGAACTCAATGGTATCAAATACTACTTCATCGACAATGAAAGTATGTTTGGCGGAGCAAAACCTTACACAGATCCATACGGCGACATTCGTAAGTTCGTATACTTCTGTAAAGCAGTTTTATCCATTTTACCATCCATCGATTTCAAACCGGATGTTATCCACTGCCACGACTGGCAGACAGGTCTTATCCCTGTATATTTAAAGAATGAATTTGCAGGCAGCGAATTCTATCAGGGAATCAAATCCGTTATGACAATCCATAACTTAAAATTCCAGGGTGTTTGGGATATCGAAACTATGAAAGGCCTTTCCGGCATGCCAGACTGGTTATTCACAGATGACAAGTTAGAATGCAACGGCAATGCGAACATGTTAAAAGGCGGTATGGTATATGCTGACATGGTTACAACAGTTAGTGAAACATACGCAGAAGAAATCAAAACATGGGAATACGGCGAAGGACTTGATGGTCTTTTACGTGCAAGAAGCAATGACCTTGTAGGTATCGTAAACGGTATCGACTATGATGAATGGAATCCTGCAACAGACAGTACAATTTTCTACAACTACAGTGCTGACGATTTCCGCAAGAAGAAATTCAAAAACAAAGAAGCATTACAGAAAGAACTTGGTCTTCCTGTAGACAAGAAGAAATACATGATCGGTGTAGTATCCCGTCTTACAGACCAGAAAGGTTTCGACCTTATCTCTTACATGATGGACTACATTGCTGATGAAGATACACAGCTCGTTATCGTTGGTACAGGCGATCCTCAGTACGAAGATATGTTCCGTTACTACGAAAGCCTCTGGCCAGAGAGAATCTCCGCAAACATCAAATACTCTGATGAATTAGCTCACAAAGTATATGCAGCATGCGATGCATTCTTAATGCCATCCCGCTTCGAACCATGTGGACTTTCCCAGTTAATCTCTCTTCGTTATGGTACAGCTCCTATCGTTCGTGAAACAGGCGGATTAAAAGATACAGTAGCTCCACTTGACGAAACAAACAACACAGGTAATGGTTTCTCCTTTGCACCATACGATGCAAGAGATATGCTTAAGATCATCAACTACTCCAAAGAGATCTTCTTTAATAAGAAAGCTGTTTGGAACAAAGTTGCAGAACGCGCTATGAAGTCTGATTTCTCCTGGAAAGCATCTACTAAGAAATACGAAGCTCTTTACAACAACTTACTTGAAACAGCTGAAGAAGAAGCAGTTGAAGAAGTAGTAGAAGAAACAGTAGAAGCTCCTGTAGAAGAAGCAGTTGAAGCAGTAGAAGAATAAACTTATATTGTAATACATAAGGGGATGTTGTAAAACATCCCTTTTTGTATTGCATAGAAGTTGAAAACTTACGAAAGTCTTACACTTGTCTTTAAATTTGTGGGGCAGTCTTGTCGGATTTCCTTTTATCGTATAAAATAAGTATAAGAAAATGTTCGGAACAGTTCAATTCTAATATAAAGAGGGGAGGCTTGATGTATGGAACTGATTATCTTTATTATAATTATTGCAATTGTGACTTCTAATTCTAAAAATGCCAAAAACAGAAAAGAAGGCGGAGGGAATTCTGTATGGGATCAGGTGGATAAAGGCGGAAGCCAATATTTAAAGAATTTTGTTGGAAGTGCCAGACGGGAGCAGATTACAAAGGGCGTGAGAGATCTTGAAGATATGGTGAACAATCTTACAAGAAAAAGTATTCAGCATGCCAAAAGAAAAGAAGAGGATTCCTATCAGAAAGAACAGGAAGCCTGGCGCAAGAAACAGGAAGAAGAGAGAAAACGCAGAGATTTTGAAGAACGTCAGAAGAAAAAACTGGAGCTTCAGAAAAAAGAAGCGGAACAGCGAAGAAGAATTCTGGAACGGGAACAGAGAGAACGGGAAGAGAAGGCTTTATTGGAACATTGTCAGGTTGCCACAGATAGAGGCTGCAGTGTACATAATGAATTTACAGATGGAGCAGCAGGAACATATTCATCATACACAGAATTCGCTGATTCAAGAAAAGATGAGGATTCTGTTAAGAAACAGATTGGAAAGACAGAGAAAACCGGATATAATATTGAAGAATATTTAGATCCTCTTACATCATCTTTCTATCCAAAAGTAGACGAGTATTTATCTCCAACCACTGCATCTTTTTATCCTGATATAGATGTAAGCAGTTTTTCTTTACAGAATGATATGAATGTGTTATGATACAGAACAGATGTTAGACTTGATTGAATTATAAGTAGAGGCAGAATACCAACTGCCTCTATTTTATAGTGCAAAAAACTTATAGTGTAAATAACCTATAATTAAAAAAACGAATTCCAACAAATACATCGATTCCTTTGTAAAAGGCAGAACAGGAGTACAATTTATGGATATATATTTTGATAACGGTGCCACTACCAGGGTTTTTCCGGAAGTGAAGGATATAATGGTAAAGGTGTTAGAAGAGGAATATGGCAATCCTTCTTCCATGCACAGGAAAGGTCTCATAGCGGAACACCATTTAAAGAAAACAAGGGAGATTCTTGCTTCCAGCATGAAGGTGGATCCAAAAGAGATTACCTTTACCTCCGGCGGAACAGAATCCAACAATCTTACAATCATTGGAACTGCACTTGCCAATCAGCGAAGAGGGAAACATATTATTACTAGTACGATCGAACATGCTTCTGTGTATAACCCATTTTTCTTTTTAGAAGAGATGGGCTTTGAGGTGACATTTATTCCCGTAGACGAGAAGGGGATTATCCGTTTGGATTTATTAAAAGAGGCAATCCGCAAGGATACCGTATTGGTATCTGTCATGGCAGTAAACAATGAGATCGGTTCTGTTATGCCTATGGAAGAGATAGGAGCGATTATTAAAGAAGCCAATCCGGATACTTATTATCATGCAGACTGTGTACAGGCATACGGCAAGATGAAGATATTTCCACGTAAGTGGAAGATGGATATGGTTTCCATCAGTGGTCATAAAATTCATGGACCGAAAGGAAGCGGTGCCTTATATGTGCGAAAAGGCGTAAAAATCAAACCGATTCTTTACGGAGGCAATCAGGAACAGGCACTTCGTTCTGGCACAGAGAATGTACCTGCCATTGCGGGATTAGGCGTTGCAGCAGAGAAAATCTATGAAAACCATGAAGAAAAGGTTGCTTATTTAAGAGAAATCAAAGACTATTTCCTTGAGAAAGTAATGAAACTTCCGGATGTGACGAATCATTCTGGTGATGCACCCCACATTGCTAGTGTAAGCTTTTTAAAAGTGAGAAGTGAGGTTCTACTTCATGCATTGGAGGAGAAAGGAATCTGTGTTTCTGCAGGATCTGCCTGTTCTTCCAACAAACCGGCTGTGAGCGGTACATTGAAAGGAATCGGTCTTAAGAAAGAAGAATATGAATCTACCCTTCGCTTTACATTTTCCTGTTATAATACGAAGGATGAAGTAGACTATGTCATAGAAGAATTAGAAAAGTTATTGGTTGTATTACGGCGTTTTGTCCGTAAATAACAGCTAAATCGATGTTCATAGAAAGAATGAGGAAGAAAGATGAAATACCAGTGTTTTTTGATTAAATACGCAGAAATCGGTATTAAAGGTAAAAACCGATACATGTTTGAGGATGCCCTGATCCGTCAAATGAAGTTCGCTGTAAAAGAAGCAGGCGATTTTATTATCTGGAAGGAATCCGGACGAATTTTCTTAAAAGGTGCAGAAGGATGTGACTTCGATCAGGATGAAGTAATTGAAGCATTAAAGAGAGTGTTTGGCATCTCTCATATCTGCCCTATGGTGATGCATGACAGTAAAGAATATGATGACGTGGTGAAAGCGGTTATTGATTACTGGAATGACTGCTATGGTGAGCAGGCGCTTACCTTTAAGGCAGTTGTAAGAAGAGCAGACAAGCGCTTCCCTATGTCTTCCATGCCTTTTGCTGCACAGCTTGGTCATGAATTATTACAGGTATACAAGAACATTAAAGTTGATGTTCATACACCGGATGTTATGTTAAATGTAGAAATCCGAGACAAAGTATATATCTATTCTGAAGAGATTATGGGACCTGGCGGTATGCCTGTGGGCACCAATGGTAAAGCAATGCTTCTTCTTTCCGGAGGTATCGACAGTCCGGTAGCCGGTTATATGATTGCAAAACGAGGCGTTCGTCTGGATGCAACTTATTTCCATGCTCCTCCATATACAAGTGAAAGAGCAAAAGAGAAGGTGGTGGAACTTGCACGACTTGTTGCAAGATATTCCGGTCCGATCGATCTTCATGTAATCAATTTTACAGATATTCAGATGGCAATCTACGAGAAATGCCCTCATGAAGAACTGACTATCATTATGAGAAGATATATGATGCAGATGGCAGAGAACATTGCAAAGAATAACAACGGTCTAGCCCTGATTACAGGAGAAAGTCTTGGACAGGTTGCCAGCCAGACCATACAGAGTCTTTCTGTAACAAATGAAGTATGTACACTTCCGGTATTCCGTCCATGTATCGGTCTTGATAAACAGGAAATCGTTGAAATCTCTGAAAAGATTGGTACATTTGAGACATCCATTCTTCCATATGAAGACTGCTGTACCATCTTTGTGGCGAAGCATCCGGTAACAAAACCAAACTTAAATGTAATAAAGAAATCTGAGAGAAAATTAGAAGGTGTTATTGAAGAACTTCTTGAAAGAGCGTATGCAACAGATGAGGTAATTCATATCAGATAATATTTAAGTCCCGCAGTACGATCCATGCGGAGCATTTTTACTGCATAGGAAACATAATTTCCTATGCAATAAGAAAAGTGCAGCGATTTATACATAAACCGTCATAACAAAGTGTCATAAGCCGGTTTGCGTATAAATTGCCGCACTTTTCTACGTATATCCTGAACAGATTCAAAGTCTGTATAGATTCAAAATCTGTGTAGATCCAGAGATATCTTATGTATTATTCTTCAATAATATAAGCTTCCAGTCTTGCAAGAATCTCATTTAACTGTTCACTGTCGTCATGGATATTCAGGTCGATCGGTTTGGAAATATCAAGACTGAAGATGCCCATGATAGATTTCGCGTCGATAACGTATCTTCCGGAAACTAAATCAAATTCAGAATCAAAACGGTTGATTTCGTTTACAAATGTTTTTACTTTATCGATAGAGTTTAAAGAAATTTTAACTGTTTTCATTAAATGGGTCCTCCTTATTTTTCTGATTGACAGTTAAATAGTACCTTTTTAAAATAGAAAAGTCAACATATAAATTAATGCTGATGGAAAAGATGGGATAAGCCTGTCTTTATAAAAAATCAGCTATGGAAAGGATAGATTATGTTTCGAACATTTGCGACTTGTACATTAGGCTGTAAGGTAAACCAATATGAAACAGATGCCATGGAGCAGATGCTGATTAGGGCTGGCTATGAAAAAGTAGATTTTAAAGACTGTGCTGATATTTACCTGATCAATACCTGCTCTGTAACAAATATGGCAGATAAAAAAAGCCGTCAGATGATTCATCGGGCAAAAAAGAAAAATCCGGATAGTATTGTTGTGGCAGCAGGATGTTATATTCAGGCCCAGGCTGATCAGAAAGCGGAACTGGACGAACATATTGATTTAATTATCGGAAATAATAAAAAGAAGGATATTGTTACAATTCTGGATCAGTATTACAGAGACAATCTGGCAGAAGAGACTGTAATCGATATTAATCATACAAGCGAATATGAAGAGTTATCCATTGATTCAGTAAATGAACATACAAGAGCCTATCTTAAGATTCAGGATGGATGTAATCAGTTCTGTTCTTATTGTATTATTCCATATGTCCGCGGACGTATTAGAAGCCGTAAACCGGAACATGTAATCCGGGAGGTTAAAAATCTCGCTGGCAATGGATATAAAGAGATGGTCCTTACCGGCATTCATCTCAGTTCTTATGGAAAAGATCTGGAAGAAGGTTCTCTTATTGAATTAATTGAGCAGATCAATCAGATAGATGGTGTGGAAAGAATCCGTCTTGGTTCTTTGGAACCAAGAATCGTCACAGAAGAATTTGCAAAGAGACTGTCAAAGGTAGAAAAACTATGTCCTCATTTTCATCTTTCTTTGCAGAGCGGATGCGATGAGACGTTAAAAAGAATGAACCGCCATTATTCTATCGAAGAATATGAACGAAGTCTTGCTCTTTTGCGCCAGGCTTTCCGCGAACCTGCTCTTACGACAGATGTTATCGTCGGATTTGCCGGTGAAACAGAAGAGGAGTTTGCCGAAACGGTGGAAGCGCTGAAACGGATGAATCTTTATGAGATGCATATTTTTAAATATTCCGTCAGAAAAGGTACTAGAGCGGAGAAAATGCCAAATCAGGTGCCGGAACAGATAAAAACGCAGCGCAGTAATATTCTTCTTGAGATGGCTGCACGTCATAAAGAAGCATACGAAAAACAATGGATCGGACAGGAAGAGGAAATTCTGGCGGAAGAATTTGCTGACATAGAAGAGGAACGTTATCTTCTCGGTCATACAAAACGTTATGTGAAAGTTGCTGTCAAAACAACGAAGAATCTGGAAGGACAGCTTGTTAAAGTCAGAATTATCGGACAATTAGACAAGAATGTATTAGCTGGTGAAATTATAGATTGAAATTTACAGTGAATTATATTAAAATAGTGATATATTTGAAAAGGACGTGATATATATGAACAGAAATAATACACAATTTTTTGACGTAGTAAAAGAACCTGTATATGATGTTGCATCTATTGTGCGCGATGTTTATGAAGCTCTCAATGAGAAAGGATATAATCCGGTAAACCAGATTGTTGGTTATATTATGTCAGGAGATCCAACTTATATTACAAGTTATAAGAATGCCCGCAGCCTGATTATGAAAGTAGAACGTGATGAGATCATCGAAGTTCTTTTAGAAAATTATATCGATACAAGGCTGAAATAATAAAGGCTAAAATAATGAAAAGAGTATTAGGACTGGATTACGGAACGAAGACGGTAGGTGTTGCTGTCAGCGATGAATTATTTATTACTGCCCAGGGGCTTGAGACAATAACCCGTAAAGAAGAGAATAAACTTCGCAAGACTTTGGCCAGAATTGAAGAATTGATCAAAGAGTACGGTGTGGAAGAGATTGTTCTTGGCTATCCAAAGAACATGGATAACTCCATCGGTGAAAGAGGCAAGGCGGCGGAAGAATTTCGTGATCGTTTGGAAAAAAGATGCGGACTCCCGGTTATTCTTTGGGATGAAAGACTGACCACAATGGAATCAGAAAGAATATTAATGGATGGCGGTATCAGAAGAGAAAACAGAAAAAGTCGAATTGACTGGATGGCGGCATCCCTGATTTTACAGTCATATATGGATTCGGTGCGGAATAAAGGGTAATATAAGGTGTCATATGATATAAAGTATCATATATAAGGTGTCATAATAGGTGTCATAATAGAAAGTCTGGATATTATTACTATACAGGCTTTCTTTGTGTTATGTAAAGTTATGTAAAAAAGGAATAAATCATTAAGAAACGGACATACACTATAGAAAGGAGATTTTTATGAGCAAGAATATAACGATTCCATTTCTCACAGAAGATGGAGAAGAGATTCAGTTTTATATTATGGAACAGACCATGATCGGCGGTGTGAATTATCTGCTAGTAACGGAAGATTTGGAAGATGAAGACGCAGAAGTGATGATGATGAAAGAAAATCCTGATTCTGACGGAGAATTTGCTTCCTATGAGTTTGTAGAGGATGATGATGAGCTGAATGCAATCTCCAAAGTATTTTCTGAATTGATGGAAGACGTAGATATTGAAATCCTTTACGATTGATAGAAAGACATCAGAGGTTGAACTTTTTGGAGGAATCATGAACAAAGAAGTAAAGAATACAGTGAAGATCATTCCTTTAGGAGGAATGGAACAGATCGGAATGAACATTACTCTTATCGAGTATGAAGATAATATTATTGTGGTTGACTGCGGCCTTGCATTTCCAACAGATGATATGTTGGGAATTGACCTGGTAATCCCTGATATTACCTATCTGAAAGAGAATGCAGATAAGGTGAAAGGCCTTGTAATCACACATGGACACGAAGATCATATCGGAGCAATTCCTTATGTGATCAAAGAATTGAATATGCCTATTTATGCCACAAAACTTACAATGGGTCTGATTGATGGTAAATTAAAAGAACATAATTTGTCTCGTTCCGTAAGAAAAAAAGTAGTTACACATGGACAGTCCATTAATCTTGGATGTTTCAGAATTGAATTTATTAAGACAAATCACTCCATTGCAGATGCTGCAGCCCTTGCAATCTATACACCTGCAGGAATCATTATTCATACAGGCGACTTTAAAGTAGATCATACGCCGTTATTTGGTGAAGCTATCGATCTTGCAAGATTTGCCGAACTTGGCAAAAAAGGTGTTCTTGCCCTTATGGCAGACAGTACCAATGCAGAAAGACCTGGATACACTATGTCCGAACAGAAAGTAAGAGTGACATTTGAACATTTATTCCAGGAACACAAAAAATCGAGAATTATTATTGCTACCTTTGCGTCAAATGTTGACCGAGTGCAGCAGATTATTAATACAGCCTATCAGTTTGGAAGGAAAGTAGTTGTAGAAGGACGAAGTATGGTGAATACCATTCAGGTAGCATCTGAACTTGGGTATTTAAATATTCCAAAAGATACTTTAATTGATGTAGAGCAGATGAAGAATTATGTAGATGAGCAGCTTGTTCTCATTACGACAGGAAGCCAGGGCGAAACTATGGCGGCTCTTTCCAGAATGGCATCTTCTGTTCACAAAAAGATTTCCATTAAACCGGGAGATGCGGTTATATTCAGTTCCCATCCGATTCCGGGTAATGAAAAAGCCGTATCCAAGATTATGAATGAACTTACAAGAAAGGGAGCTCATATTATTTTCCAGGATACTCACGTGTCCGGGCACGCCTGTCAGGAAGAGATTAAACTTCTTTATGCCCTTACCAAACCGAAGTTTGCTATTCCTGTTCATGGTGAATACAGACATCTGGTTGCCCACAGAGAACTTGCCCTTAATATGGGGCTGCCAAAAGACCACGTACACATTCTCACTTCCGGCGATGTGTTGTCCTTAAATGAACAGGAAGCCAGAATAACAGGAAAAGTTCCAGCCCACGGTATTATGGTTGATGGACTTGGTGTCGGCGATGTAGGAAATATTGTATTAAAAGACAGACAGCAGCTGTCTCAGAATGGTCTTCTTATCGTTGTTGTTACATTGGAAAAACACTCCGGCATGTGTCTTGCAGGGCCGGATATTGTATCCAGAGGTTTTGTATATGTCCGTGAGTCAGAGAATTTAATCGAAGATGCGAGACAGGTTGTAGCAGAAGCTTTAGATGGATGTTTAAGAAGACATGTGACAGACTGGAGTCGTATTAAGGCGTCAATTAAAGATGCTCTTAGTGAATTCCTTTGGAAGAGAACAAAACGTAATCCAATGATCCTGCCGATTATTACTGAGGTATAAACATGGCAGAACTGAAGAAAGAACTGGATGTTTTAAAAGAACAAATGAAGAAGCAGGAGTGTTATGTTAACTACCGTAACTCATTGGTCCTGATTCAGCAGAATAAAGAGCTATATGAAAAACTGAATCAATACCGCAGAAAGAACGTGGAGCTGCATTATCACAGACAGACCCTGAAAGATGAAGCCAATCTGGAAAAACAATATCATGATTTTCTTGATGAAGATATCATTCATGAATTTCTGTACTGGGAACAGGAGACACTAAAGATGCTGCGCATGATCTATAAAGAAATCGGAGAAACACTTACTCTTGATTACAGCTTTTTATCCTAGGAAGAATAAAGATACATAAGATACAAAGGAGAAAATTACAATGGACAACAAAAAAATGATAATCATTGAGGCAGTGGTTGCGTTATGTGCTATGATAGCGATCGTCGGTATTTTCTTCCTTGCACAGGATTTTGGGTATACCGCCTACGCCAATGAACCGGTGGGGAATGACCCTGAAAAGAAGATAGAACTTGTGATAGAAGCCGGACAGGGTATTATGGATGTGGCAGAGAAACTGGAAGAAAAAGAGATGATAGCTTCCAAGCATGCATTCTGGCTCCGTTATAAATTCTCCGAATACAACGGTTTAATGAAGGCCGGAACCTATGAACTGAATGAGACCATGGGAACTGATGATATTCTGGCAGTAATTACCCAGTCGGGAACAACGGAATAATTTTTGATAGAAATGAATACCTTAATTCGCAGAATGACATAAGTTGTACAGACATTATCCTTTAACCCTTTCCCCAGCGGGAAAGGGTTAAGTTGTGTAAAGCAGGGAGCTGAAATTCTGTGATGACCTAAGAAAAGAGAGTCTGAAATGATTGTAAATGAAAGAATAACAGATTATATAAATTCTATGAATAAAGAAGATGCAGACTGGCTGTTTGCTATTGAGACGAAAGCCAGAGAAGACAATGTTCCCATTATTCGTAAAGAAACAAAGGAGCTATTAAAAACTCTTCTTCGCATCAAACAGCCGAAGAGAATTCTGGAAGTGGGAACAGCAGTGGGATATTCTGCACTCTATATGAAAGAACATGTGTCACCGGACACAGAGCTAATTACGATTGAAAATTATCCGCCAAGAATCGAGGAGGCCTCCTCTAATTTTCAAAAGTGGGATAAAAATAAAAAGATTACTTTAATACCGGGAGATGCAGCTTTTGTGCTCAAAGAACTGGAAGAACCCTTTGATTTTATCTTTATGGATGCGGCAAAAGGCCAGTATATTCACTTTCTTCCGGATATAATAAGATTGTTAAAACAGGGAGGCATCCTGCTCTCTGACAATGTGTTACAGGATGGAGATATTATTGAATCCCGTTATGCCATTAAGAGAAGAAATCATACCATTCACAGCAGAATGCGGGAGTATTTATATGTCTTAAAAAACAGTAAGGAGTTTACAACATCTATCATTCCAATTGGAGATGGAGTCGCTCTGAGTGTGAAAGAATTCTGAATTTGAAAGAATAGAAAGGAAACATATGAGAGAAACAGAATTATTGATTCCTGCAAGCAGCCTGGAAGTATTAAAAGTTGCAGTAACATACGGGGCGGATGCAGTATATATCGGCGGTGAGATGTTCGGTCTCCGTGCCAAAGCAAGAAACTTCACATTAGAAGAAATGAAAAAAGGCGTGGAATATGCCCATGCCAGAGGAGTAAAAGTATTTGTAACAGCCAATATTGTCGCAAGAAACGAGGACTTAGAAGGGGTAAGAGAATATTTCCGTGAATTGAAAAAGATTGGGCCGGATGCACTTATTATTTCTGATCCTGGAATTTTTGCCATTGCCAAAGAAGAAGTACCTGAGATTGATATCCATATCAGTACTCAGGCAAACAGCTCTAACTATGGAACTTATAATTTCTGGTATCAGCTTGGGGCCACACGAGTAGTTGCGGCAAGAGAGATGACTTTGAAAGAAATCAGCGAATTGAGAGCTCATATTCCGGAAGATATGGAAATTGAATGTTTCATTCATGGTGCTATGTGCATTTCCCATTCCGGCAGATGCCTTCTTTCCAGTTATTTTACAGACAGAAGTGCCAACCTAGGAGCATGCACGCATCCATGCCGCTGGAAATACTATGTGGTAGAAGAAACAAGACCGGGAGAATATCTTCCTGTAGAAGAAAACGAGAGAGGAACCTATATCTTTAACTCCAAGGATCTCTGTATGATTGAACACGTGGACAAGATGATTGAAGCGGGAATTGACAGCTTCAAGATTGAAGGCCGTATGAAGACAGCCCTCTACGTTGCCACAGTTGCCCGCACTTACAGACAGGCCATCGATGATTATAAAAAGTCTCCGGAGCTTTACCTGTCACGCATGGATTACTACAAATCTGAGATTGCAAAATGTACCTACCGTCTTTTCACAACAGGATTCTATTTTGGAAAGACAGATGAGACTTCCCAGATTTATGATGCCAATACTTATGTCAAAGAATATACTTATATTGGTCTCGTGGAAGGAAAGAATGAACAGGGACATGTTTATATGATGCAGAGAAATAAATTCTCTGTTGGAGAAGAGATTGAGATCATGAATCCGAATGGAGAGAACATGATTGCTACAGTAAAAGCCATTTACGATGAGGAGGGCAATTCTATGGAATCTGCTCCTCATCCAAAACAGATGTTATACGTCGACTTTGACTGTGATGTGGAAGAAGGCTGGATTCTTAGAAGAAAAGAAGAGGTATAAAAATGAAGAAGTATGACGTTGTTGCATTAGGAGAATTATTAATTGATTTCGCTCCGGCCGGACACAGTGAACAGGGAAACCAGTTTTTTGAAGCATGCCCTGGCGGTGCACCTTGTAACGTACTTGCCATGCTTAACAAATTAGGAAAGAAAACTGCTTTCATCGGCAAAGTGGGAAATGATCAGTTTGGAAAGCTTTTAAAAAGCACAATCGATGAGATTGGTATTGATTCCAAAGGTCTTTTGTTAGATGAAGAAGTAAATACTACTCTTGCTTTTGTACACACATTCCCAAATGGAGACAGAGATTTCTCTTTCTACAGAAATCCGGGTGCCGATATGATGCTTAGGGAAGATGAAGTGGATTATGATATGATCCGTCAGGCTGAAGTTTTCCACTTTGGAACCCTTTCTATGACAGATGAACCTGCAAGAGCAGCAACAAAGAGATGCCTTGATGTGGCAAAAGAAGCAGGCTGTATTATTTCCTTTGACCCTAACTTACGTCCTCCGTTATGGAAATCTTTAGACACAGCAAAAGAAATGATGGAATACGGCTTTGGTTACTGTGATATTTTAAAAATCTCTGACAACGAAATCCAGTTTGTATCCGGAAAAGAAGACTATGACGAAGGCATTCAGTACCTAATTGACAAATACAGCATTCCATTAATTTTCCTTACCATGGGAAAAGACGGAAGCCGGGCTTATTATAAAGGAAAACGTATAGAGGCGGAAGGATTCGTTGTAAATACAATTGAAACAACAGGTGCAGGAGATACATTCTGTGGATGTTCTATCAGCAGCGTATTAGATAAAGGTTTAGATAATCTTACAGAAGAAAGCTTAAAAGAAATCCTTACTTTTGCCAATGCTGCCGCAGCAATCGTTACAACGAAAAAAGGTGCAATCCGCGCAATGCCTGATTCGGAAGAAGTAATAGCATTGATGATAAATAGACTGTTTAAAAATGATTACAGATTACATGAATAGGATAAAGGGAAGATAACTCAGGGGGAATTATGGCTAAGAATTTTGCTCACAGAGGATTTAGCGGCATGTACCCGGAAAACACATTGCTGGCCTTTGAAAAAGCCTGTCAATTACCGGGCTGCCATGGAATTGAACTGGATGTTCAGCTCACAAAAGATGGAGAATGTGTAATTATCCACGACGAAGAACTGGATCGACTGTGTCACAATGGAAAAGGATGGGTAAAAGATTATACATTAGAAGAATTAAAAAAGTTTGATGTTTCATACATTTACAAAGATCAGTATGGACCTCAGCAGATACCTACATTAAGGGAATATTTTGATCTTGTAAAAGACCATGACATTGTTACAAATATTGAGTTAAAAACAAGTTTTTTTGAGTTTCGCGGCATTGAAGAAAAAGTGATTGCTCTTATTGAAGAATATGGTATAAAAGACAGCATTATTATTTCCTCTTTCAATCATTATACTATCAAGCGCGTAAAGGAAATCTGTCCGGACATAAAATGCGGGCTGCTGACAGCAACCTGGATGTGTAATCCGGGCAGATATACAAAAGAAACAGGAGCAGAAGCATATCATCCGATCTATTTAAGCCTGAATGAAGACGTGGTAAAAGAGTTGAAACAACACGATATTGCAATTCATACATGGACAGTAGATGAAGAGGAAGATATCCGGCGTATGGCCGAGCTGGGTGCAGATATCATCATCAGTAACTATCCTGACAGAGTATCTAAGGTGATGAAAGCGTTGAAACCAGCTATGAATGCACCAGATAAAAAATATCAGATCGATACAGAAGAAAATAAAAAGTTTTTAGAAGATGTTCGAAACGGATTATTTAACTTCGGTACAAGATTCCCATCTCCAGGCGGTGGAGCCTACTACCTTGGCGACGACGGTACTCCGTGGAAAGACAGAAACCGTGAAACATGGATTACAAGCCGTATGGTACATGTATACAGCATGGCCAAAATGCTCGGCTGGGAAGAATGTGATGACTTAATCGACGCAGGTCTGAAAGGTCTTACCACAGGCGAACTTCACGATGTGGAAAACGGCGGCTGGTATGCTGGATTAACAGCAGAGGGAGAAATCCTTCCTACAAAACAGTGCTATGCACACGCATTCGTAATCCTTGCAGCATCTTCTGCAGTACTTGCAGGAAGACCTGGAGCACAGGAATTATTAGACGAAGCATTAGCAACTTATGACAAATTCTTCTGGAATGAAGAAGAAGGTCTTTCCTGTGACACATGGAATACAGAATTCACAGTATTAGATGATTACCGTGGTCTTAATGCAAACATGCACACAGTAGAAGCTTTCCTTGCTGCAGCTGACGTAACAAAAGATGAAAAATACCGTGTAAGAGCTGGCAGGATCATTGAAAATGTTGCAAAGTGGGCATCTGAAAATGAATACAGAATTCCGGAACACTTCTCCAAAGACTGGATTGCTGACCTTGACTGCAACAAAGAAAAACCGGATGATCCTTTCAAACCATACGGTGCAACGCCAGGACATGGTTTAGAATGGGCAAGACTGATTACTCAGTGGTTTACATCTACATATGAAAAATTAGAAGATGGAGCTTTCTATCTTGATCTTGCTGAAAAATTATACAATAGAGCAGTAGAAGATGCATGGAATGCAGACGGAGCTCCTGGTGTATGTTACACAACAGACTGGAACGGCAAACCGGTAGTAAGAGACAGAATGCACTGGACTTTAGCAGAAGCAATCAATACAGCAGCTGTTCTTTACCGAGTAACAGGAAAACAGAAATATGCAGACAACTATGCAGAATATATGGTATATCTTGATGAAAAAGTATTAGATCATGTACACGGTTCCTGGTTCCATCAGTTAGACTATAACAATAACCTTCTTGGCACAGTGTGGCCGGGAAAATCTGACCTTTATCATGCAGTGCAGGCTACATTAATCCCATATTACCAAGTGGACTACTCTATCTGCCCTGCAGTAAAAGAAGGCAGATTCTGTTAAAAATCATATCAAATAAAATAGATCGGAAATTTTAAGGATAGATAAATTTCCGGTCTGTTTTATTTTAGACAGCACACAAGTACAATCTCTTCCGCATATAATGGATGAAAAGGTCTATCGGGAGTGCTTCATGCGGTCATTTCTAAAACCTCTGACTACAGAAGAAGAAACTCAGTATTTGAAACAGATGAAAGAAGGGGATTTAGAAGCACGAAGTAAACTGATTGAGCATAATTTAAGACTGGTAGCCCATATTGTCAAAAAATACAACAATATGGATCGTGATTTGGAAGATTTAATATCCATAGGGACCATTGGTTTGATTAAAGCTGTTGATACTTATGATATATCCAAAGGGAATAAACTTGTGACCTATGCTTCCAGATGTATAGAAAATGAACTTTTAATGCTGTTTCGAAAAGAAAAAAAATGTTCCAAAGAAGTATCTATCTATGAACCAATCGGTACAGATAAAGAGGGGAACGAAATCAGCCTGATGGATATTATAGGATGCGAAGATGAATCTGTTTTTCATAGACTTCTTTATACTATGAATAAGAAAAAATTGTATGAAGAACTGGCACAGATGGCAGATGCAAAGGAAAAAAAGGTATTGATATTACGGTACGGTTTATACGGAGGCGAGGAACTGCCACAAAGAGAAGTGGGGAAAATAATGGGAATATCCAGATCTTATGTATCCCGAATTGAAAAAAGAGCTTTGGAAAGTCTGAGAAGAAGATTTGTACAATAAAAGAAATCTATAGAGTTATGTTTCATGAGTGTCTCTAAAACGGGACACTTTTTTATTCTATAAGAAACTTCGTTTCTATAGAACAAAAAACACTCCGAATTTTCGATGCAACATAAAACGTATAGAATAATAGAATATTCATATCCTACTATTACATTAAATATAGTAGAAAGGAAGAAATATGAATACAAATCAGGGAAAGCAGACGATGGTATTTGACAAAAAAGTTTATATTGTATCTGCAGCATCCATCGTAGGAAAGAAAGAAGGGGAAGGACCTTTAAAAAAACAATTTGATCAGGTTGTAGAGGATCCCTTTTTTGCAATGAAAACCTGGGAAGAAGCAGAAAGCAAATTTGTAGAAGAAAGTTCTCTGCTTGCCATTGAAAAAGCAGGTCTTGATAAAAAACAGATTCGATTTGCCTTTGCAGGAGATCTTTTGGGACAGTTAATTGCCACTTCGTTTGGAATCAAAAATCTTGAGATCCCTTTTGTGGGTCTTTACGGAGCCTGCTCCAATATAGCACTTGCTCTTGCTATGGGAGCAATGACAATTTGTGGAGGACACGCAGATCATGTGTTATGTGCCGCATCCAGCCATTTTGGAAGTGCAGAGAAACAGTTTCGGTTTCCCCTTGAATATGGCAATCAAAGAGCCCAATCATCTACCTGGACAGTAACCGGCTGTGGAGCTTTTGTTCTGTCAGGAAAGAAGAATTATAATTCAGGCGATAGAAATGGTGGAAAAGAAGATAACATGATTTTAATAAAGGGAGCTACCATAGGAAAAATCGTTGATTATGACATAAAAGATGCACAGAATATGGGGGCGGCAATGGCCCCGGCTGCGGCTCATGTTATTTATCAGGCTCTTAATGATTATAATAAGAAACCGGAGGAGTTTGACCGGATCATAACAGGGGATCTTGGCATGATTGGCAAAAAGCTGCTGGAACAGCTGCTGAAAGAGAATAAAATAAATATTAGTAAAAATCATATGGACTGCGGCATGAAAATCTTTGACAGTAATGAACAGGACACTCATAGCGGCGGTTCCGGATGTGCCTGTTCCGCTGTAGTACTAGCATCTATGATCTTGAAAAAGATGAAAGCAGGAGAGTGGAATAATGTATTATTTGTTCCCACAGGCGCCATGTTTTCACCGACCAGTTTTAATGAAGGACAGGCTGTGCCGGGAGTTGCCCACGCAGTCTGGCTCAGTACAGAGGATTAAGTAATGAGAAACGGGATGTTTTATATAGAAGAAATAAAAGTGATTTTTGTAAGAAAGTGAGGGCATATGGATTATATAAAAGCATTTGTAATAGGCGGAGCAATCTGCGTCATTGGACAGTTTCTTATGGATCATACAAAAATGCTTCCCGGAAGGGTAATGGTTATGTTTGTTGTATCCGGTGTTTTGCTTGGAGCAATCGGTGTCTATGAACCTTTTGCAAAATGGGCAGGAAGCGGAGCAACCGTACCTCTTTGCGGCTTTGGTTACCGGCTATGGGACGGCGTAAAAACCGCTGTTGCCCAAAAAGGAGTTTTAGGACTTTTTACCGGAGGTTTTAAAGCGTCGGCAGTTGGAATATCCGGAGCACTCATTTTCGGATGGATTTCGGCACTTATATGGAATCCAAAAATGAAGAAATAAAAAGGTGGATTATTTTGTGTAAAAACTTACAAAATATCATAAAATGGGATTGAAAATGTGACAAATATGTGATATTATCCAATCAGTGGATTAAATGCCTTGGATAATATTACTTACATACTCTAAGGCGTTTGTCACGTGGTCGAATTATACAATTTTCCAAAGGAGGAACAAAACAATGAAATTCAAAAAACTCATTGCACTCGGTTTAGCAGCTGTTATGGCAGTAGGCTTAATCGGATGCGGCGGCGGTGGCGCTGACACAACAGAAGAACCTGCAGGCGAAGTAGTAGCTGATGGCGAAGTTGACAAAAGTGCAAAATTAGTAATCTACTCCAACTCTTTCTCTAACGACCAGGATGCTTGGTTATTAGATGCAGCTACAAAAGCTGGTTTCAACATTGAATGTGTAGCAGTAGGTGGTTCCGAAATGGCAGACCGTCTTATCGCTGAAAAGAACAACCCTGTATGTGACGTAGCTTTCGGTATGAACGCAGTTGAATACGAAAGACTTAAAGCTGAAAACGTTTTAATGAAATACACTCCAGAATGGGTTGACAAAGTAGACATGGCATTTGGTGATGCTAAAGATGGTATGTACTATCCAATCATCGTTCAGCCATTATTCCTTATCTACAACAAAGACGTTGTAACAAACCCACCTAAAGCTTGGGAAGATCTTCAGAACCCTGAATACAAAGGTCTCTTCAACATGTTCCAGTTATCTGGTGGTACAGCTAAAATGATCACATCCTCTATCCTTCAGAAATACAAAGATGAAAATGGCGAATACGGCGTTTCCGAAGAAGGCTGGAAGATCATCGAAAACATCTACGCTAACTGCCATTACCAGCAGGACGGCGAAGACTACATCACAAACGTTATCGACGGTACAGTTCCTATGTCTGAATTATGGGGCGCTGGTGTAGTTAAATACGAAAACGAATACAACACAGAATTCGGTATCATGGAAGTTGAAGAAGGAGCTCCTTTCGTAGTAGAACAGCTCGCTATCATCAATGGTTCTAAGAACGCAGAATTAGCATTAGAATTCATCAACTGGTTTGGTGCAGCAGAACAGATGTTAGGTTGGTCTAACAACGCTGGTGCTATCCCTGCTAACAAAGACGCTTTAGCTCAGGTTACAGATCAGAAGATCGTTGACATGATCAACAACACTAAAGTTCAGGATGTTGACTGGGGCTTCGTAGCTGAAAACGTTACAGATTGGGTAGAAAAAATCCAGTTAGAATACCTTGATTAATTTAATTGTATAATTATTTGAAATAATAATTTCAAAAAGCGACCTTTGGCCGGACAGGCCGTGAATTGATAAGAACGGGAGCAGGCTAAATGCAGTAATGTATCGAGGCTGTTCCCGTTTTTTTCATCATTTTCATGTGACATATTTTATAAAATTTTCCCAGAGGAAAATGATAAATCAGATTAGAAAAAACATATTGTTTGAGGAATAAAAACTGAGGAGATAATACAATGATTGAATTTAAAAACGTTGAGATTAGTTATGGCGATTTCGTAGCCATCAGCAACTTAAACCTTGATATCAAAGAAGGTGAATTCTTCACTTTCCTTGGACCATCCGGATGCGGTAAAACAACTACACTTCGTGCCCTTGTTGGTTTCAACATTCCTACAGGCGGACAGATCATTTCTGACGGAAGGGACATCACAAAAGAACCTGTAGATAAAAGAGGTATCGGTATGGTATTCCAGAGCTACGCTCTGTTCCCAACTATGACTGTATACGAAAATATCGCTTTCCCATTAAAAATCAAAAAATTATCCAAAGAAGAAATTGATAAAAAAGTAAAAGAAGTAGCTGCTAAGATTAAGATTACAGATGAACAGCTTAAGAAAAACGTATCTGAATTATCCGGTGGACAGCAGCAGAGAATCGCTCTTGCACGTGCTATCGTTCAGGAACCTAAGATCCTTTGTCTTGACGAACCATTATCCAACTTAGATGCAAAACTTCGTGTAAGCTTAAGACAGGAATTAAAGAGACTTCAGCGTGAATTAAAGATCACTACATTATATGTAACTCACGATCAGGATGAAGCTATGACATTATCCGACCGTATCGCAGTATTCAACAACGGTTATCTTGAACAGGTTGGCACACCTTACGAAATCTACAACCACTCCGGTACAGAATTCGTTTGTGACTTCATCGGCGACATCAACCGTTTGGGCGCAGGTATCTTAGCAGAAGTAAATAAACAGACAGGTGCTTCTTTAGATACAGCTAAGACAGGTTTCGTACGTTTAGAGCGTTTCTTAGTTGATGAAAGACCAAACTGTGCAAAATTAGAAGGTAAGATCGTTGACCTCGAATACAGTGGTATGCTTGTAAAATACACAGTAGACATTAACGGCGAAACAATCCGCATCGTTGAAAAGAACGACGGTCGTAACAAATTTATCGAAGAAGGCCAGACATTAACAGTATATGTAAACCCTAAAGACATTATGCAGTACTAGGAGGCAGTTATGGCAAAGAATAAAAAGAAAACAAATCCTAACAAAGCCAAACTGACTCCGGGCGGAATTTTACTTCGTGTAATTCTCATTGCCCTTGTTGTCGGCTTTGTTATCTATCCAAACATTAATATTATTACACAGGTTCTTTTTGAAGATGGTGCATTTACAGCAACACCTTTCTTAAAGCTTATGAAGTCCAAACGTGCGGTTAAATGTGTAATTAACTCCTTTGTTCTCGGTGTTGCACTTACTATCTCCGTTAACGTTGTAGGTATCTTATCTGTATTAATCACTGACTACTGGGATATTAAAGGCGCAAAATTCTTACGTCCTGCTTATATGACATCTTTAGTATACAGTGGTGTAGTACTTGCTTCCGGATACCTTTATGTATATGGTAAAAATGGTGCTATTACACAGCTTCTTATGTCTATTAATCCTGGTATGGACGCAGGCTGGTTTACCGGTTTCTGGGCAGTTCTTTTCATGATGACATTTGCATGTACATCCAACCATGTAATCTTCTTAAAGAATGCAATTCATGGTCTTGATTATCATACTATTGAAGCAGCACATAACATGGGTGCAAGTGATGCGAAGATTTTATTCCAAATCGTACTTCCATCCCTGTTACCTACAATTTATTCCCTCTCTATCATGACTTTCTTAACAGGTCTTTGTGCTTTATCCGGTCCTGCTATGGTAGGTGGAGAATTCCAGACAATCAACCCAATGATCGTATCTTTTGCTAACTCTCCAGGTTCCCGTGACCTTGCAGCAGTTCTTGCTATGGTACTTGGTCTTGCAACTATCTTCCTTATTGTTATCCTCAATAAGTTGGAAAGTAAAGGTAACTTCATCTCCGTATCCAAGACAAAAGCGAAGATGAGAAAACAGAAACTCCGCAACCCTGTTGCAAATGTAATTGCACATATCGTTGCTTATGCTATGTTTGTTATTTACATGCTTCCTATCTGCTTTGTAATTATCTTCTCCTTCCAGGAATCCATGGCAGTTAAGACATCTAAATTCAGCTTTAGCACATTTACAATCGAACATTA
>SVDY01000019.1 GCA_015057665.1 Lachnospiraceae bacterium
GCTACAGCAAAGGGTATCGCTGATGTGAAGAAGAACGGCAACAGTGAAGTAAAATCTTTACAGGAACTTCATGCTGAAATTCATGATAAATAGGAATATTATATAAACGGGAAAAGCCAGAGATGTAAAAATCTCTGGCTTTCCTTATATCTTATTAATTATTATTACTACACAACATCATTTCAACTGATATTCCTGTATCAATTTCAGAATATACTCTTCGGATTCTTCCAATGCTTCCGCAATCTTCTAAAAACTCCAAAAAATATCCCTATCTCTTCTACTCAATCAACCCATACTTCACTTTCACGCGCTGCAGCTTCTCCAGAAGTGGTTTTGCTCCCAGCCAGAGAAAGATAAATGTGGATGTGGCATGGACTAAATCCACCGGAATTCCGGAAATGTAAGATGCCAGAATTGCCTGCCAGGTCACCTCATATACACTCATGACACAGGATGCCGGATTCATGATGCCTCCATAGATAAATACAGTTACTAAAAAGCCATAGATACATAGAGTAAACCTCTTTGCCGGAAGCAAGCCCAGACGATTCAAGATACCGGATAAAAATCCAATGAGGCCAAGGGCCAGCATCTGCCATGGTGTCCAAGGGCCCTGTCCAAAGAGCATATTACTAACCAGCATGGTTACAGCACCAACCAGAAATCCTGCCTCTCCGCCAAATGCAATGCCGCTGATAATGACAATTGCTACCATGGGCTTAAAATGGGGCAGCATGAAAAAAGCGCCTCGTCCTGCTACTGCAATTGCCGCAAGGGTTGCAAGGATAATCAATTCTCTTGCCTGCGGCTTTCTTCCCTCAAATACCATAAAAAACGGTATGATAGAATAAACAACGATTACAAGACTTAATATGTAGTACTTTCGATTACCGAAAATGCCAGACAGCCACTGAACAAATTCTCCCTGAGCATCGACCCAGACAACACAGGCAATAATAGTTACAGGAATAAGTACAAGAAGAAGAAAAAGACTCACTTTACTTCTAGCCGTCAGTTTTCTTCGCTGAGTGGATTGATACTCGGCCGTATCCACCTCATACATATCTTCTTCCCAGATACTGTCTCCCCCAGATCCCTCGTCTTTAAGCTCTCCAGCTGCCTGTTTCATCTTCTGCCATTTGGTCAGTTTGGATGGAATCAGTGTTTTAGCAACACGGGAACCCATAGAATCATGCTCTACTTTTGATGCCTCATAATATCGGTTCAGGAAGTCAATATTATCCTCAAAATTCATTCTTACATCTTCTGAAGCCATTCCACCACATCCTTTCCTGTTACAGCCTCAGGCAGATATTTGCGGGCCATTCGATTGGCTGCCGTTGTATAGAAATTATTTCCGGTAAAAAAATCTACCGGGATACCTGTTGCTACAATAGAACCATCGAAGAATAATCCGCATCGATCCCCAAAACTTGCGCAGAACTCAATATCATGAGAAATCATAAATATGGTCACTCCCTGAGCAAGAAGCTGTCTGAGAATCTGAGCAAACTCCTCTTTGAAATAACTGTCAAGGCCCTTGGTCGGCTCATCCATAAGGAGAACCTTTGGTCTTAACAGAAGAATTTTGGCAAGGGCAAGTCTCTGCTTTTCCCCGCCGGATAAGTCATAAGGATGTCTGTGAAGGAGACCTTCCAGATGAGTCAGCTTCACAATACCCTCTACCACTTCCTTCTTCGTCATATCAATCTCGAATTCATCGTTTTTCTTCTCTTTGATTCCGCCGATCATTTCGTATAATTCCAGTTCCACAGTTTTCTTTACAAACAAGGTAGTTGGATTTTGTGGCAGAACACCAAGATATCCGCGGAACAGTTCTTTGTCGCTGTATCTTCTGATATCTTTTCCATTTAATAGAATTTTCCCTCTATATGGTTTTCTCAGGCGGCTAATCAGGGACAGGGTGGTCGTCTTGCCTGTCCCATTACCGCCAAGGAGGCAGTAAAACTCACCTTCGTAAAGTTTCATATTTAATCCCTTTACCACGTCCGGTGTTTCCTTTTCATAGCGGAACCATACATCCTGACATTCAAGGAGAACTCTTTTCTCTTTCTTTTTCTGCATTACAGCCGCTTTATGAACAGGCTCAATTCCTTTTTCCTGACACAGATGGTCAAGCCACTGTCTGCCGTCTCTAACCGTAATCGGACAGTCTTCATCCGATTTTACTTTGGAATAGATCTGCATCGGAACAGGCATAGCAAGGAACATTTGATGATTCTGCTCCTTTAATGTCTTGCCGATATAAGCAGGATCTCCCTCTGCAAGAATTTCTCCTTTGTCCATAACGATTACTTTATCTGCTGCTGGAAATACATCTTCCAAACGGTGTTCGGTAAGAATAATGGTAGTTCCCATATCACGGTTAATCTTTTTTACCGTTTCTAAAAAATCAGAGGCAGCAATGGGATCAAGCTGGGATGTAGGTTCATCAAGAATCAGCATATCCGGATGCATCGCCATGATGGAAGCAAGGTTCAATAGCTGTTTCTGACCGCCTGAGAGTTCGTTGACATTCTTATAAAACCAGCCCTGAATCCCAAAATAACTTGCCATTTCAGCTACCCGGATGCGGATTTCTTCATTTGGCAATCCAAGACTTTCCAACCCAAAGGCCAATTCATGCCATACTTTATCTGTCACAATCTGATTATCCGGATTCTGGAGCACAAAACCAATCTGCTGACTCTGCTCTCTGTTACTCATCTCATGGAGAGGTTTTCCCTTAAACAAAATCTCTCCTTTTCGTTTCCCATGGGGAGTAAGCGGTGTCTTCATATGAGAAAGAAGTGTACTCTTTCCACAGCCGCTTTTCCCGCAAAGGACAATAAATTCTCCCTCTTTTACTGTAAGGTTTACATGATTTAAGGCACGTTTCTCTTCCGTTGGATAAGAAAAGCACAAATCCCTAATCTCCAACATCCTATCTAAACTTCCCATAAACGGAATCCTCCTGCCGCTGATTTTTCGATATTTTTTCTACGCATTTTCCACATTTCCCTGTCATATAATTCCATCATCGTTGGCATAAGACAGAACAAGGCATAAGATGCAAATACAAGAAAACTTCCTAATGTGAGAGGAAGTCCCTCCACAATGATAATCGGATTATAGCTGGAATAAGCATAGCCCTGTACTGCTCCCCAGATAGTCATACCGTAAGTCGCAATCATAAAAAGAAGGCAGGCCAGATCTCTCCGGTCAAAATAGTATAAGGAAAATGCAGTTCTTCCCTTCTCACCATAACCCCGGCATTTCATAGAATCTGCTGTCTCAATGGCATTCTCCAAAGCCCAGGTAATGAGAATAGAAAAAATGGTAATTCCGTGTTTTGCCCTTTTTATAACAGATCCATTGGAAGCACTTCGCCCTACACATTTCTGTCCATCAGAGATCACATTAAGCTGGCGGACAAACATCGGTACAAAACGCAGACACATGGAAAGGACCAAAGATAAGGATGGAATCACCTTTCCAAACAGATAAATAAACTTATCCGATGTCATAACCTCTGTATAACAGGCAAACCATATTAAAGTACATGCCAGCATCATCGCCATGACAAGACCATAGACACAGCTTTCCAGAGTAAAAGGATTCCCATTGGAAAGATAACCAAGGGTTGTCACCCCATAATGATTAAACATAGGATTTATCAAAGCAACGATAATCATCGTTGGCAAAGCAAAAATCAGATTAAATTTTAAAGTTTTTACAAAACCTCTTAATACCCCTGAATAAATAATTGCTGTTACAAAGGATATTCCTAACAAAACAGGATGGGTCACAAAAACTGTGACCCCGATTGTTCCTATAAAATATAATAAATTCAGCAGAGGATGGTAGGTTGAAAAGGTATCTTTCATGGATTTTCTCCTTTACTGCATAGAGTTGTCTCCCACATCAGTTCCAAGATCACAAGTATATACCCATGCAATATTATCTCCATCAGAAACTTTATACTGGCTGCATCCATAATTCGGGAACCAGCCGTTTACCTTGTACATCCAGCCAGACTCGCTTCCGCAGTCAAATTCATAGATCTGATTAATACCTTCTATATAGGCTGAGTCATAAATTGGGGTATAGCTGGATTCCATATGAATCCCTTTATTTTTACATACTCTCTTTAATACATCGTGGACAGATTCTCCTTCTTCAAAAGTGACTGTTGTCTTTTTTAAAATCCAGCCGCTGGATGGTACAAAGGATTTTTTGGCAGGATCCAGCTTGTCCATGTTGTCAAGAATCGTTTTACAGCTAATAGAAATAGTACAGGTAAGCTTCGGTGCTTCTGTTGTTTCTTCCTTCTTGGCTGTTGTTGTTTCCTCTTTTTTGGCAGTAGTTGTTTCTTCTTTCTTGGCTGTTGTTGTCTCTTCTTTCCTCGATGTTGTTGTATCTGGCTTTTTAGAAGTTGTTGTTTCTTCTTTCTTAGTAGTTGCTGTTTCCTCTTTCTTTACAGTTGTTGTCCCGGCTTTTTCATCAGTGTTGTTATCTGCTGCCACAGCATCAGAAGAAATTATACCATCTGCTTCTCCATTGGCACTTCCGTCTGCTTTTCCAATAATATAAAGAGACTCTTCCATGGACACAAGTTCCATTGTAAAAGTTGTTGTTTTATTCGTTTCATCTTTTGTCACAGTCACCTCTGCAACATCTGTAAATGCATTATTATCTTCTTTTACAATAGAGGCTGATGATGCTTCCCAAAGTTCCGGAATAGTAACAGCAAGGCTTCCCGGTACGATCAGCGCTTTGTCTCCCATATTAAGCTTTAACGCATTCACAGCATCAGCCGCTTTCGCCTTAACTGTTTCTAATACATTATTTCCAAATGTTACTTTAAGATTCTGGTCCTGTGGATTCTTAATTAATCCTGCGTTAAAAGTCCAGATATATGTAATGCTGTCCGTAGTTTCTTCCGTAAACTGAATCTTTTTAGACTCTCCGGCAATTGTTTTAAACTGTTCTTTTGTAATAATCCCATCTTCCGGAATCTGGTTTATCTCTTTTAACGGCTCTGCCGAAGTTTCATCTTTTCCGTTTCCACCACTGCAGCCGGTGCTTAATAAAAGTATTAATATGAGCATAAATGCCAGTATTCTTTTCATATGTTTTTTAATTCTCATAGTCGCTTCCTCCTAAAATTTTGCATACTAATATGTATTATTTTAGCAAAACAGAAACGTACACACCGACCATGTTCGCCGTTTCAGGCATACACACCGACCATCTTTTGCTTGAATGTTACGATTTCACATCAGTCATATCATAAAGTGTTGTTCTGTCATCCTTTGTTCTATCAATGGCAACCAGTGCATAAAATGCCTGTTCTGTTGCCATGACATTGATATCCCCATCCAATGTGTGACGGAAGGCTCCACCTTCTATCTGAAAATCCATCAGCCTGTCTTCCAAAGTCCTGCCATTTTTCACAAATCTTGCATCATTCAGATCAATCCCAAGCTCACAAAGAGCTACGATTACCTGAGAGATGGATTCACTACTTTCCACATCATAAGAAATATAACCGCCAGCTTCACTCTGCATCCGTGAAAGAACTGCAAGTCCACGATCAATGGCTGCTTCCACTGCTTCATCCTCTTTGTATTTGGCAAGAGCCTGAAGGACCATGGCTGTCATATCTGCCTCTGCAACTCCTCCGGCTAAGGACCAGCCACCGCCAACGGATTCTTTCTCTAAGAGATGTTCCACATACATCTGTCTAGTTGCCTGTATTGTTCCATACTTATTCTCAGGAATCTCGTAACTTCCACTGTCCAAAGCAAGAAGGGCAAATGCGGCACCGTTCACTCCCTGAAATACAGTCTGCTCAAAATCGGCTAAGGGCTCTAACAAGTTATATCCGGCCACATTAGATGGATCTTTTCCCATGGCAGTAAGAACAAGAATTGTTCGGGAATATTCCGTATATTTTTTTGAATGGAGAATTCCCTCATTCTGTTTCACATATTCTGCAAGTTTCTCATAATAACCTTCAAATCGATTCTTTGATTCCGCTTCTCCCCATCTGGCAAGTCCAAACATAATCCAATCTCCACCAGATTCTCCCGGAGCAGGTTCTGGATTCGATTGTAAAAGTGCATCGGCAATGTTATTCAGATTTATATTCTGATGCTCTTTCTGAGTATTTTTTTCTGATGCAGAATCAGATGAATCTGCACATCCTGCTGCCATCCACAGAATGCTCATCAGTATCGTAAAAAATACAAATCTTTTTATTATAGAATGTTTCTCTTTCATTTATTTCTTCACCCCAATTCAAAACTATTTATATACCTGTTATGTTCTTTCAGGGAAAGATTCAATTACTTCGTTATAAAAGGCACTGACCATATTGGCATCTGATATATCTATTCTTCCGTCATTATTAACGTCCGCTGCCTCCTTCTGTTCCTCAGAAAGTTCCAATATCTCATTATAATAACCTGCAATTATATTCGCATCACCAATATCAATCTGACCATCGCCATTCAAGTCTCCATACAGTATTTCTTCTATCGGATCTTCCTCTTCTGTTTTCAGTTCAACCTGAATTACTGTTACCGGAGTTGTTGTTTGAATACCAGATTTCATTTCTGTACCATCTTCCATATTATGATACATCACATGCTCAAAGGAAATCGTTACAATCTGATTCTGAGTTGTAATCGGATCAGCTGTTATGGTTACATAATCCGTAACATCTCTTGTTTTTCCATTCTCATAAGTTGCAGTAACGATCATTCCTTCCGGATCGAATTCTTCTCCATCTGCATATATCATCTTGTCCGGATTCTTCGTAATTTCAATCTTTTCAATCATACTGCCATATGCCATTAGATAAGCAGAATCATTTTTGAAATATATCGTTCCATATTCGTCTACAATAGGACTGCAGATTGCATACTGAGCCTGATTTCCAGTTGGCGTAAATAGTGCATAAGCTGTTGTATAATTCTCCTCTGTTGTAAGATAGTCCGCCTGAGTTTGTCCGGCCTTATCTCTTAAAACACGGATTTTACCAGGTGTCATATTATCAAAGTAATAAATATATACGTATCCATTTTCCTCTTCGTATGCTGTAGTAAGCAGACCGCTTGTCTGTGGATATCCTTGTGTTTCCACGCTATAAGCAATCTTTTTCTGTGCCAGATCAATCACTGTAATGTTATGACCGGAATATGCAGAAAACTGTCCGGCTCCGGATACCCCGACATAGGCACGGCCATTATATACAACCGGTGAGCAAGTACTCATTGGAATGCTCTCACTTCCATTAGACAGTGCAACACTCCAACACTCTGTAAAACTCCATCCCTGCTCTAAAGTGTCAACTTTTACACAATAAAAGCTGCCGCCCTTCGATGTAAAATAATATGCATCTGTAGAAATATCGTACACGACCGTACTGCGGATATCTCCATTCAATCCTTCTAAACTATCCAACAGTTCTCCCGTCTTTGGCTGAAACAATAATAACTGAGATGTCTGGCTGTCTCTTTTGTTTGTACCATCATCTGTTCCCACAATCACAAAATCATCAGAAACATAAGCTCCTGCCCAATAGTAACCGCCAGCCTGAGTGTAATACCATGAATTGCTCTTTGACTCATTTGGCATGGAAGGATTTTCATCTGTGATTGTCAGGCAGACAAAATTGGCATCTCCCGTTTCGCTATTCCAGAATCCTGTGTAAATGTATCCGTTTTTCACTGTGAGCGGACAGTTTGGCTGTCCTCCAAGCGGATCTTTGTAGATCCAGAGAGATTCCAGGGTATTCGCATTAAATGCCTGAACCGTTCCATTGGAAAGAGCCACAAATACCATGCCTTCCGCATAAACCGGCGGAGTAATAGCAAAACTTGATTTATGATCCATTCCTCCTGTCTTTAGGATTTCTCCTGTCACTGTATCAATACGATAAATGGTGCTTCCTGCATAAGTAATTAGGTCTCCGTCAACAATAATCGGACTTCCAACTGCATCAGAATCAAATCCTTTTCCAATCTGGTGCGCCCAGTAAAGTGTTCCTCCTTCTGCTGCAATTGGAATCGCAGCATCTGTTACAGCGTTATTCTCCTGGTTACCTCGAAAACTATCCCATTCCGCTTTTATCTCCGTATTTATCGCAGGATTATCCTCTGCCTTCTCCAGTCCCCATGAAATAATTACTTCACCGCCCCCATCTGCCGACTCGGTCACTATGTATTTTTCGGTTCCGTCTGTTACAACAAGAGCCTCTGTTTCATCTCTCATTACACTAATTATGCCCGTTTTTCCTACATAACCATATTCCGTAAATGAATACTGATAACTATAGCCTTCACATAACTGATATACATTATTCTCTTTCGGCCATAAACGTTCTCCTGACATGGATTCATAGAGGCTTAATAATGCATCTTCCGGATTTAATACAAAAGATACATCTACCGGAGGCGACTTCAATATATGGATTACATAATCGGATGATCCATTTGGAGCCTTCTCATTTTCAACAGTTATCGTAACAGTCTGTGTTTGGATTGTTCCATCGAGAAGAACTCCCACCTTATCCTGTTCTGTTACATCCTTTCCGTCTGCAAAAATTCGATAACCAACTTCAGACTCTCCATAACATCTTTTCTCATCATATTTTGAAAAAGTAAATTCTACAAATGGAGCAGCCATAGATACCGTTACAGAATACTCTTTTACATCAGAATCATAACCTGTTGTTCCATCCTTCTGCACAAGCATTGCCGTCAGTCCTTCGCAGGCTGCAGAAATCTCTTTCAGAGTTAATAGACGTTTAAAATCCACTTGATAATCCTGATAATAAGTAACTCCGTCAGATTCCTTTGTTAAGCGGATTGTTAATTCATTTTCAATAGGATTCTCATCCATCAGAAATCTTTTTAACTGAACCCCTTCCATTTTGTCAGATACTAATTCTAACTTCATTTCTTTGCCATGATAGATCTGACCGCTATAAACCTGATCGTACATTGCATGAATTGAAACATCTTCACTGCCAGATACCCATACATATGCCAGATGCTCTGTATCCACATATTCAATCTGGTACTTATGATCCGCTTCTTTAAACTCAGAGTCCATGGTAAGGTTTCCTTTACTCTTTGGACCCACTGAAGTACCAAAGGCAAGGCTTGTCAGCCAGTCTTCCGTCGGCACCTCTACTTTAATTGTGCTGTTTGCAACATCCTCCAAAGAGAATTCATCGGTCACATGATAATATTCTTTCGCTGTTGCCACATAACAATAATTTTCTCCCGGCACCAGAGTATATTGATAGCGATTTCCGTTGCTTCCTTCCAGGTATTTTTTATAAGATAACACTTCACCGTTGCTATTTACCACTTCGAGAGTCACCTTACTATCTGTCGTAATAAAGTTCAGACTCTTTCCTTCCCCTGGCTGAATCGTCAATGTATAGATATTCTCATATTTATCGGCAGACACTTTCACTTCAACGATTGTGTCACCTGTTTCACTGACAGGAACAGAAACTCCCTCTTTTGCGTTCTGTCCGTTAATTGTGATTTTGTATGAATCATCCATTCCAGCTGCAGAAATCATAACATTCTTCACTTCATCCAGAATTTTATATGTATATTCTGTTTTATTACTGTCAAATTTTTCTGTAGCTGCCTGTCCTGTTCCCTGCTCATCCTCAACTCGAATTCCTGTTAATGTTGGAATTCTCGCAAATTCGACTGTGTAATCCTGAAAATATGTGTATCCATCTTCTTCAACATAACTGACACGATAGATTACAGTATTACCGGCCGATCCCTTCGTTAATGCTTCTACTGCACCTGAGGTGTAGGATTCAAAAGGAATGACCTGTTCTTTTTTCTCCTCCGTCTTTGCAGGCTGATACAGAGCTTTCAACTGAGGTACTGTAGAAAAAAGTGTTTTGTCATATTCTATATAAGAATAAACGGTTCCTGTAAAAGTATCGACAACAGGAACTGTAACTGTTCTTTTCTCCCATTCACCAACTACATACTCATCATCACTGAATTTGTTATCTTCATTATCTTCTGCACCGTAACTTCCGGACAGGCGGAATGCGTCCAGATTGAGCCAGGTAGTCTCCGGCAATGCAGCCACCACATTCATAGAGCCGGTCACCTGTATACTTCCTTCTACACCCACTCCATCCTGTTCAATACGAAATGAGTAACTGTCTTCCGGAAGTTCAAATACGCCGTCTCCATCATCTGTCCATGTCTTTCCATATCCATTTTTAACCTGAATAGATGCGCCCTGATATGTTTCTGTTCCATTCAAAAAAGTCACGCTGTGCTTTGTTCCGCTTTGAGACATTTCATATGAGGTGATTGCATCATTTAACAGATCTGCCAGAACTTTCGCCGCTTCACTTCCAAGTCCGACAAACTGTTCCTGCGCCTGATCATAGATCTCTTTTGCAGCTGCCTTCACATCCTCATTTTTGTCCTTATAGTCAGCCATGGCTGTCATCAGACTTTGCAGCCCTTCATTTGGTTTGCCTTCAAGTTCTTCACTGAATCGGTAATACTTTACTTCAGATGCGGGTTTATTCAGCCCTTCATCTCCAAATTCATCACTTCTGGTATAGTTTCCTCCGACTCCGTCGATTTCTGTGATCCATCCATCTTCCAGTCCAAGAAAACTATGCTCCGATTCTAACAGGGCCTGCCGTACTGTCTGTCCCTCTGAATACTCAATATATTCCGGTGCAATGACAAGCTTTCCTCCCGATTCCGCCACAAGAACAAATGCATTCCTTGTCTCTGCCAATGCATTCACAGGCAGAATTCCTATTATAAGAATCACCGATAAAATCAGGCTCAAAACCCTTTTCCCTAATCTTTTCTTCATCGATTTTCTCCTTTCCTCATTAATACAGGCATTCCACCCATTTCATAATAATCCGCTTGTGCCATTTTGTATTTATTTTGACATACTGTATGGTTTCTCTATGTAATAGAAGCATATTTTTCCATTCCTCTTCTTTAATGGAATGACTACTGAAAATGGCACGTCCATTTACTTCTATATTGTTTTTCATTAATTCAGCATATTTTTCTCCGTAGTGCTCTTTTAGCGGTTCGTAAAGAGAAGATACAGAACCATTTTCGAGATGGAATCCATTCTTATCAAGTATTTTGATCACGTGGGCAAAAATCCATGCCGAAGCTTCTTTTCTGTTATCCTGATAAAATCTGGATTCTCTTCTTTTAAGAATCAGTTTTCTTCTTCCCCAAATGCTTAAAAAAATCATAAGTATGACTATGACCACCAGCAGATAATGCTTTTTCAGAATCTGAGCCACCATAACCTGAGTGCCGCCATCCGGTTCCGGTTCTTCCATCAGCTCTTCTTCCAGTTCTTCCGACTCCTCTGGATTCTCGTTAATATCAGAAACATTATCTTTATCCGGCTTCTGACTCAGTTCTTCCAGCCCTGGCGTCAGTTCCATAGGAATCCAGCCTGCTCCATCCTGATATACTTCTGCCCAGGCTCCGGCCTGACTGCTGTCAACTACAATAGTTTCTCCACTAGCTGTACTGTCTGCCATTTCCCGGGTTATACGATAGCCTTCTGCATAACGGGCAGGAATTCCAAAATACCGCAATGTCATGACAGCAACAGTTGCATACTGATACTCCGTACCTTCTGCATTTGCAAGGGGAAGTTCCCATTCCAATGTACCGTCATTTTCAGAAAAACAACGACTTAGAAATTCTTTTACACATAACTGAATCTGTTCCGGAGTTAACTCTCCCAAAGTTCCATACACGGAGGCCGTTTCGTCCCATTCTGTTTTTAACACTTCAGATATCTCCTGCGGAATCCGAAGATACTGTTCATAAACAAACTGTCGATAAAGATTCTCTGCCTTTTGATAAGCAATTTGCGTTTCACTGTCTGTGTTTCGCAACTGTTCCAACACATCCGGCATTTTTTCTGCTGCTCCAGTTACCATTTGAAACAAGTATCGACGTTTTCCCTCAGATAGGACAGAGTCCGTATTCAGATTCTCTGGAACTAAAAGCCCATCAGAAAGGAGAGAAAATGGTACATATAAATATCTGCTGCATGCACCTACATTTTGTACTGTCACAGATTGAAGCTCATTATCATCCCATGCGGTTACTTTTTCGTACTGAGCACCTGGCTGAAACTGATTGGTTCCAAGCCAGTAAAGCAAATCTCGATTCTCCGCTATAATATCTGTCTCAATTTCTGTCCATCTGTTTTTTTCAAAAACAGCCCCGGTAAATCCTCTCAGATACATAACCTCCGGTTGTTCCATTGTAACCAGTAATGCTGTCAGTCCATCTCTCTGATTATTGGTAAACTCTCTGAAATCACCTTCCGGCAAAGTAGTATCATTTGTTTCATATCGGTATTCATGCAGTTTCACATGAAAATCTTCCTGTAACTCTTCTGCCTGTTCTTTTATTCCAGAAAGAGATGCAAGCGGTAGTATGACCGCTGCCGCCAATAAAACAAAGCATAACCCTAGTACATGCGACAGCGATAGTTTCTTTTTCTCCCATCCGCTATACAAAAGAAGCCCTATCCCAGCCAGCATAACAAATAGAAACAGAGAATCCGGCATTTCCTGCTTTGTCATCATCTGTCCTGCCAATAATCCAACACTGAGAAGGATCGCTAAGACAGCCGTCTTCTTTGCAAGCCAGCTTGCCAAAATACTGATACAAACACCAATTAAAATGCTAAAAGCTGTTAAACACAATCTTTCCTCTGCTATTCCAAAACCAGTCGTCCACTCTTCCAAAACCCATCCTGTCCGTTCTGTCCACATTTTTCCAAAGTGATTCCAGAACAGGCAGATTCCTTCCAGGATGTATTTTCGAAATGCCAACACATAAACTAATAAAAATACAAGAATTCCCGGATAAAACCATCCGTCCTTTTTAGGATTCTTTATCCCAAGCACAAGTAGACACACTGCCACTGCAGACACACTGGCAGGAAGAAAACTTATCTGTTCTTTCAAACCAGTCAATTCAAAAAACATTATAATAAGAAACAGAGAGACAGCCATTGATGACATAAAATGAAAAAGCCGCTGATGGCCACCGGACTCCGATTGTTCTATCAAACTAAGCCCTGTTTCTTTTTTCTTTTTTTGCTTCATGGTTTCCTCCCCTCTTTATATTTGAACAAAAGACAATTGTTCTCTGAAATGCATTTCGTCAAACAAAAGTGCTCCCTCTATTCTGTCCCCATCACACTGAAGAACGGTCACATTTCCATACTTTTTCATCTCCATCACTTCTGTCTGAGGTTCACATGCCAGATAAACCATGTGACCGCACAAAGCCTCTGGTCTTGTCTGTACCAAAAGCTGTGCACCGCTCAGTCCGGTTTTTGTTCCGGCCGCACGCATTAAACGAGGAATAATACCGATCCATTCATCCATCGTTCTGATTTCATAAAGAATACAAAGGTTTCTGTCTGTATCATTCCACCCAATCGTAAACTGAATTGACTGATCTAAAAGGCTCTGACACAGGGAAACCATTGCTTCTGCCTGTGCATCAATCAGTTTCCTGTTGTCTGTCTCCCCTGTCCGTTCCCAAAAAACTAATACATTTCTCATAATAGGAAGAGCAGGATCGCGCACAATGAGCCGGTCGAATTTATTCGTCAATTTCCAATGAACCTGTCTTGGACTGTCTCCCGGTACATATTCCCGAATCTGGTAGATTTCTGTCAAATCAGCTCCCGGACGTTCCTGGGAATAAACATCACTCTCATCAATATTGTTATTCCCCGGAATCAGCACAGTTTCCATTTCAAAAGTATCCGGCTGTACTGTCATATATGCTGTTGCCGAATATTTATATGGCACGCCTATCAGACCAAAACAATCATAAAATACGGCTTTTTCCAAAGAAAAACGGATTCTTCCACAGAAATCACTCTTTACGGTCAATATTTCTTCCTGCTTCTTTTTTGGCGGAAGAAAAGACCATAGGGACATAAACTTTTCTTCTCGATTTAACTGATTTTGTGCTTTTACTACATATCTGATACGAAATACGGGAATTCTTAATGGATTGCAAACATGCAGCACACATCTTCCGCCGCTTCCTTTTCTCAGATTCAGATCTGCTTTTATCTCCACATCCACATTTCTGCATATATATAGATTTATTAATGCACTGACCAATGGAACTGCTGCTAGAAAAACCGCCAAAATTACGGCCAGACTGCTGCCATAATAGACCGTACTCCATATTAAAGTCCCTTCCAGTACAAACCATCCAATTTTCACTGCGATCATAAACAGCACCTACTTCCGTTCTACCTTTATAACCGGCATTTTTACTTCTTTTACGATAGAAGCTATGATCGTTTCCGGTTTTTCCTCCATCATTCTGGCTTTCGTTGCAAGAACAAGACGATGACGACATACATCCGGGAAGATTTCTGCAACATCTTCCGGAATGACATAATCTCTTCCATTCAAATAGGCATATGCTTTCGCCATACGGCAGACAGCCAGTGCACCGCGAGGGCTGATTCCAAGCTGCACCATTGGATGCTCTCTAGTAGCCTGAGCTAAATTTGTCACATATTCATAAATCAAATCATGGACTTCTACCCGGGAAGTTTCTTTTACCATCTCCTGAAGTTCTTCCACTGTAGCAGCTGCATTGACCTTGTCAAGAGGATTCTCATTATGTCTGTCCTTTAAAATATTAATCTGACTCTTAAAATCCGGATAACCCATACTGATTTTAATCATAAAACGGTCCATCTGTGCACTTGGCAGCATCTGTGTACCCGCAGATCCAACCGGATTTTGTGTCGCCAATACAAGAAATGGAGATGGAAGTGGATACGTCTGTCCATCCACAGTAACCCGGAGTTCTTCCATAGCTTCCAGCAAAGCTGACTGAGTTTTACTGGAAGTACGATTGATTTCATCTGCAAGAAGCAAATTTGTCATAACTGCACCTGGTTTGAATACAAAACTGCCGGATTCCTTTTCATAAACAGAATAACCAATAATATCAGAAGGCACTGTGTCGGATGTAAACTGTACTCGTTTTGTATCCAAGCCAAGAACTCTGGCAAATGCCATTGCCATAGTCGTCTTTCCAACACCCGGGACGTCTTCCATCAGAACATGGCCTCCTGCAAGAACAGCCATCATTACCTTCTCTACCACTTCATTTTTACCTACGATTACTTTTTCGATTTCCTGCAGAATCTTATTTATTCTTTGATTCATGTTTTTACCTCCATTCGTCTATTGATGGAATTTACTTCGCCGGTTGTGTATTCTCATCTGAAATATCTTCCGGCAAGGCAGGTTCTTCCTCTTTTCCCGCTGTCGACGGCGATTCTTCATCCTGGAAAATTTCCTCTTTTTTGTGACAATAAATACAATACCCATCCTGATAAGAATGATATTCTGTGAAATTGCCTTCCTTTATAAAAGAAAGTCCACATTCTCCACAGATATACTCCATCGTCTGGCAGTTAACTGCTGTTTGTGTAAGATTCTGATTTCCACAATAATCCCAATCGTGACCGGCTTCACAGATTTTACAATACCAGTCATTATCCTTTTCGTGATAAACATACTGATGTCTTCCCCGGCTTTCTTCTATTACTTCCCGGCATTCAGAACATTGCTGATAATGTTCTGTCTTTGTATGCTTCCACGCTTTATCAAGAGAATGTCCTTTCGCCGGACTTTCTTCTTCTTTTGTTAAGGCACAGATTCTACAGCATACAGTTCTGACTCCTGCCTGTGTACAGGCCGCTGTGTTACTTCCTTCTACTTCTTTCCACTGATGTTCTTCCGTCGCACCGCATCCAGAACAAGTATGAATATTTTCTTCTGATACCCAGGTGTGAAGTTCCGCATTTCCAATCGGTTCCTGACAATCTTCACAAAAAAGGACATGAGTTCCATCTCCTAAGTTATTCACCTTCGTGTGTTCATGAACACAGCCTTCTACCAATCCACAACAATGACACACATAACTGCGTGAACCATCTGAATTCTCAATCACTTCCATCTGATGATTGACATAATAACTTCCATTCATAGCCGTGACACAATATCCTACATTGTTTCCATATCCCGGTGTCCCGCTTCCCACGTCCCAGCCATAAGCCAGTGTATAACGCAGAGTAAGAATGTCTCCGTCTTCCAGACGATAATCTGACATGGATTGTCCCGGATAATAAGTTCCATCAAGAGAAAACAGCCATCCGGAACCACTGGTATAATCAAATTCATTAAACTCTCCGTCAAAACCACTGCTCTTATTCAGGCCATTGCGGTACACACACCGCCATAGAGTGGCAAGTCCTGTATTTCTTCCAAAATACTGATCTATCGCTTCCAGAATTTCTTCTTCTGTAGTTCCATATTGATTCCAGCTTGAACCTTTTAAGCCAGCTGCTTTCTGGCCCGGTGTAAGACTCTGGAGATAAAATCCGATATCTAAAGTTCCGGTATATCTTCCTCTCCATCCCATCGTCTCTACCGCCGCTCCAAATGGCTCTCCTGTATCCATACCCATAACAGCTTTAACTACTGCATAAGAAATCGGTTCGTCTGCCAACACATCATAGGAAACTGAATCTACAACCCCAAGCCCCAGCACAGATAAATCAACGTATATGGTTGCTTTTCCCTTTTTCTGTCCTGCCTGATTACGCTGTCCCTGCAGTGTAATCACAGTTTCTCCATAATTGCCAAAAGAATCTTCTGCATAAATATATAATGTATGTGTATTTCTATCTCCCGTTTCAGGATTTTTCGGATACATTATAAACTCTGACGCAGAACCTGATGTACTGACATAGGAAAGAGTTTCTCCATCCAATTGTACAATCAGCTTTGTATCTGTTCCATTGGCAGGAATACTCTGAATTATATTTCCAGAAGCATCCTCACTCCAGGCATTTACACTAAGATTGGTATTCGTCTCATTTGTCACAACTTGTCCTTCTGTCATATTTGTTGTAATTCGAATCAGTTTCTCTCCACGATGTTTATAAGGAATATTAATCCTGAATTCATATACCTTTCCTTCCCGGTCCTGTGCTTTGACAGTAAAGGCATTTTCTCCAGTTTTCCCTTCTTTTAATAACAATTCTACCTGTCCTGCATCATCAAGCCTGATTTGTTTTTTGCTTCCTGACTGGTAACAGCTTACTTCACTAATCTCGATTCCATCGCTGCCGCTTCCTCCAAGCTCCATCTCATAATTTAAAATACCATCTTTTAACTGATCGTCATAAACAGCCTCTGCTGTTGTTGTTTTTCCATTTTCACAAAGAATCGTCCTTTGGTTCTGTTTCCCATCTTCTTTCACTTGATAATGCATCTCAAGAGTTACATCCATCCGATAAGTCATACAAATCTCGTATTGAATCTGTCTTCCCCCCGAAAGAACCAGCACCATAATTTTATATGTATTGAAAATAAATCCATCCGGCAGACCCACAATAAGAGAACCATTTTGTTCCAGCTTTCCTCCGCCAGATCCGTCTGAAGTATAGGTAATGCTCAAAATTCTTGCACTATCGCTGTCATTGCCTATAAGATCTATCTCATACTTTAAAGCTCCGGCTGATAATTGGTTATTTTTCACATCAAAAGATACTGTGCTGTCAGGCTGACAGAGCAGCATTCTTTTTGATGCCCCTTTCTCCAGCCAGGTAAAGGCCAGTTTAATGTCCAGAGTATCAATGTAAGTAATCACATATCGGAAATATATTGTCCTGATACCGGTTTCCTCATCCTCCATCTGCACTTCAAAAGTAAGATAATAGGTTTCTTTTCCGGTTCCGCCGGAAGCCTTGAACACCATGCTTCCTTTCAGTTTATCCAGTGCTCCCTGTTCACCGGAAGCTGTCGAATATTCTGCTTTTACAATCTGAGCCTTTTCCGCCAATGCACCTGTAAGTTCCGGTGTATAAGAAAAAACATTCTCCGTCAAATCGTGACTTTCTATGGTTCTGGCAGCAGAATCATTGGCAATACAGGTAATTGTACTGATTTCACTGTTTTTTCTATCCCAATGAAGTTCTAATTCCAAATCTAAAGCATAATGGCAATGAAGAATGTAAGTAAATACAATGTCCTGCTCTATTTCATTCCCCTGTGCATCCCTTTTTTTCAAATGACCTGTCACCTGAAATGTATAATCTTTTTCTCCTCCGCCTTCCGGAAGATCAACTCTTGTCTGCCCGCTCTCAGATACCTCTGTATATGCACTATCTCCTGCTTTTACTTTGACAGATTCTATGCGGACATAATCCGCCTCTTTTCCGTTCAACGTAAAATTATATTTCAACTGATTTTCAGACAACTGTGCCACATTTAATGTTTTTGCTACTGTTTCTGATGGTCCACATACAATTGTCTTAGGATGAGTTCCATATTTATACCAGGTCATAACCATGGCAAGATCCAGTTCCATTTCTTCTCCGCCTTCTTCTCCCTGAAGGCCATCATCCTGTCCCTCATCTCCCTGACTGGAATCCGGTTTCGGCTGAACCACCTCTATCGGTTTCGGCTGCTGGCTCTCCTTTGGTTCTTCTTCTGTTTCTCCATCCTCCGGCTGCTCTGCCTGACTCTGGTTTCCCGTCCCTTCTCCCATAGTGAGCTCCGTAATTTCAGAAATGGTTTCACTCATGACAGGTTCTTCTACCCCTGCTTTTCTAGTTGTAATTCCCGGTCCGCCTAACCCTGCAAGGATTGAAGCAAGTAAGATAAAAGAACATATAATTTTTGTCCACCGATTCTGCCACAAATTATTCCATCCCATACACTATCTCCTTTTATGTCGTTTTATCTTTAACGCAAGCTAAGCTTGATGGTATGTTATTTCCATCAAGCTGCTTCTTCCTATACCTTCTTCTTTTTATTTTTCTTAATCCAGAATGCAGTACCGGCTGCACTGAATATGCTGATGGCTGCTACAGCCATCTTCCATTTATCCTTAGAATCATTCTGCTGTTTCAAGGCATAAAATGATTCTTCTTCTAAAGATTGACCGTTTTCTATATTCCAAAAAACATCTTCCAACTCTGTTTTTTCCGCAAAAATATCTTCACCAGCTATATCTTTCTCATCGGATTTGTCTGAATACATTTCAATTATTTTCTTTCCGTTATAGCTCAGAATTGATGTATTGTCTGCTGTTTTAATATCCATAAACAGTTGAAACTCTGTTGCCGACACTTCCGTCGATATATTATTTAGAGCTGTAAATATAACTGTAATCATTTCACCTGCAGTTAAATTTTTTATGGTCCTCTCATCCGTTCCACTATTCACATCAAACCAACTAAATTGAATTCTTGGTTCTCTCTTACTGGGTGTTACTGTCAGGAACTGATAATCTTCGCTTAACTGCACAGATTTAAAACCAAATAATTCCGAATCATAATACAACTCTCCCTGAAGCATGGAAGCCGGTTTCTCGAAATCAACTGTCCGTTCCAATGTGATTGTGATGCTGATGTCTTCTCCTGCCATTACACCTTCCTTATCTGATTCCAATACAATATCTGCTGCATATACAGTAGCGGAAAATATGAAAAAGAAAATAGATGTCAATGTCCATAAGATAATTTTCCTCATCTGATATCATCTCCTTTTTGAAAATAATATCTTTTCACTTTATTTTTCTACCGGAAACTCTGTAATAAGCTTAATACAGTATCGTAAAATAAGAACCGCGTCTTTAGAATTCACTTTCCCATCTGCATTTAAATCCCCAGCAGTAAAATCAAGTTCGGATGCATCAGTAAGCCCAATCAAACATCTCAAAATTACCACTGCGTCCCTTGATGAAACTTTACCGTCATGATTCATGTCTCCATAAAGAATCTTTCCCTCAACTTCTTCTTTTTCATCACAGCCTGTATTGCTGCATTCACCGTTTACAAAATTATGACCAAGGGCCGGTACTGTCTCCTGCGCTTTGATTACTGCCTTACATACAGAGCAATGACTTCCTTCTGTTAATCCTGTTTCTGTACAGTTTGCTGCCTTCGCTTCGTCCACCACTTCTGTGTGGCCAAGGGCCGGCACTGTCTCCTGCGCTTTGATTACTGCCTTACATACAGAGCAATGACTTCCTTCTGTTAATCCTGTTTCTGTACAGTTTGCTGCCTTCGCCTCGTCCACCACTTCTGTATGGCCAAGGGCTGGCACTGTCTCAGATGTTGACACTATACATCCTTCTACTGTACATGTGTAAGTTTTTACACCTTCCTGCACACAGGTTGGCTCTGTTGTAATCCTTCCTTCGTTCCATGTATGATTTTTTATAATTGTTACATGACCCGGTACCTCTGCATTTACAAGAGTACCGCCTGTTGCTGTTTCAACCCTCAATTTCAAATTAAAATCAGATTTCACATGATCCAGTTCCAAATCTTCCTTCGCTGTAAACACAACCGTCACAACTTCTCCTGCAGGAAATCGCTGATAACCTGCACTTCCACTTGTAGAATCAAACCAGTTGAACTGTATACGAGGTTCCCTGCTGCTGATTCTGCATGTCAAAAAGCTATATATTTCGCTTGCATTCACAGAATTACAAACAAGCAAATCTGTGTCATAATATAACTCTCCCTGTATCATAGTTGCTTTCTGCTCTGGTAAAATTGTCTCATCAAGCTGTACGGTTACGCTTACTTCTTCACCTGCTTTTATATATTCCACACTAGTATCCAGATTAAATTCCGCTGCCGACACAGATACTGCAAGACCGCAAATCAACGTTACCGTGAGAATTAAAGAAAGAATTTTCTTCATTCTATCACCCCTTATCTACTTTTTATTTTCATTATATTATGTTCCATACCCCCAAACAATCTCGCCTGCTAGTACAAACTGACCATAATAAAAATGAAGGTGTCCCTTCAAGTCAATTCTGACTTTGAAACACCTTCACTTTTAATTTGTACTGACTATCGTGCAAGCCATCCTTTTATAAGAATTAATAATTTATTGCAAATCGCAACTGTCTGTTCCTGAATCCTTTCTGCTGCCGTCTGCACCACCTTACTGATTGAATCAAAAAAGTTATTTTCTTCATTATTCACCTTTTCGGCCTGCTCTTTCACTTTCTCGATTGTATCTTTTGCTATTTCCACAGTCTTTTCTGCTGCTGCAAACTGCTGTTTTACCTCTTCGTAAATTTTTTCTACAGATATAATCTGCTCTTTTGCTATTTCCACGGATTCTGTTACAATTTCTTCTGCCTGTTCCACTTTATCTGTTACATGGATGATTACTTTTTCTGCTTCCTTTTCTGCTGGTCTTATTACTGGATCAAGGATATTATCTTTCACCCAGTTTTCTGCAATCTTATGGGCATCTTCCAACAGTTTTCCGTCATTCCATGTTTTGTTTACAGTTTCTTCTGCTTTTTCTGTAACTTTATCTACACCTTCAACAACAGGATTTACAATATTGTCTTTCACCCAGTTAGTTACTGCTTTTTCTGCAGAATCAATAACTGTATCTATAGCATCTTTTACAAGAACAGCAACACTGCCAAACAGTTTATTCCACCAGTTTTCTTTTTCCTCTGTTGGATTTTCTGGTACACTTGGTTCGTTGATATCTGGCTCATTTCCTTCCGGTTCGTTTCCGCCTGGTTCGTTTCCGCCTGGTTCGTTTCCGCCTGGTTCACTCTCATCTGCTTCTTCTACCGTCAGTCTGAAATAAGCCGGACCGGATTCAGTTCCTGCAGATACGAAACCATCAGATCCCGCCTGACCATTTCCTTCTACGAAACCGCCTGCCGCACCAATATAATATGTGCCTGGCTCAATTCCTGTTGTATCAATAATAATTTCACCATTTTCATCTGTCTTGAAACTATCTGCGGAATTGGTTCCAAAACCATCTCTGTTCCATTTTCTGATATCTTCATCCTGTTCGTATTCTTCAATCCAATACAGTTCTTTCTCTGCTGTAACAAATCTAGTTGTATAATGATCGCCCTGTGTTGCCAGATAATGTGTCAGTTTAATAGATTCTCCCTGTTTTACTGTAGCGCTGTCTCTTTCATCTGTTCGGTCGTAAACATTATTTGTATCATTTACAACAAACAAACCGAAACCGGAACCGCTTGCACTGCCTTGAATCATATGAACGGAAATCAAATCTCCATCTTTTAATGCCTGCTGATCAGATGTGGAGCCCCATTCAGGATATGCAATCGGATATTCATAATTCAAATGATAATTTAAATTTGTTCCTAATCCCCACAGATCCATGAAACTGGAACCTACATTCTGTGTCCAGGAAACTGCTTCATCAAAATCACTTATTCCGTTTCCATCTGCATCCATAGTATCAGAATAACCTGTACCTGCATCTTCCAGATCATAACCCAGATAATAAACCTCTGTCATGTAGATAAATGCATGCATAGTAGTTACAACGTTATATGCATCTTCACGGGTACCTGCTTTATACTGTCCTCGGATATTGCCTTCTTCATCAAGATAACAGTAAGGATTATAATAGAATTTCTCAAGGCCATATAATTCGATATCAAAATAAGGAACTTCTATTTCTTTATCCATCATGATATCTTCCGTTTCTTTTGAAACAAGGAATTGGTTGGCACCGGATGTGTAGTCGATTCTAATTGTTACACTGTTTCTTCCAGAAATCGCTGCAACACCATCTACTGTGATTTTCTGGGCTTTTGTAATATTTTCGATTGTATATACGCCATTTTCATCAGCTGTAAGTTTTTCATCGTTTCCTTTTACAACGAAGTCTTCTCCCGGCTCAAATCCATCGATAAAATCTACAGTAAACTTATAGTCTCCTCCTCTGACAACCGTATTTCCATAACCGTCGCAAGGAGAAATACGGTATCCGCCTCCTGCTGAAGGAATACCAACGGAAACTACAGCTTCCATTTCTTTTACACCTGTTACTGTAATATAGAATGGAGCATCCGGATTCTCTACTTCATAAATATTTTCAACAGCTTCTACTTTTGTATCATTCACGTATACACTAAAGCCATCTGCCGCCTCATAGCCATCCAGAATGTCAACAGAGAATGTATAATCGTTTCCTAAACGGAAAGAAGTATCACCTATAATCTGTACCCCAGCTGGTGCAACGTGTGTTACAACATATTCTACCGGCATGTTGTTGCCCTGTTTACAAACCACGCAAATATCTTTGTCTATGGTATGTTCAGATGCTTCCTGATAAACCAATACAGGAGCCGGACAACTCTGATTGAATGCATCTCCTAACAATGAAGCGATTTCTTCCCCACTCATTTCTGTGGATGTTTTAGCAATACCACGGTTTCCTGTATAGAAATTATTGGTTCCATTACCAATTACATTCGGAACACTGTAGCTGCATAAATCACCACGATAGTATGTATTGGTAATCTTATCCGCTTCTCTGTTGTCATAAATATTTCCCACGATTGCATATGTGGCTTCTCCTGCATTATAGCAACTTTCAATAGAAACACCATTGTATTTGTTACCAATAATTCCTGCCACACAAACATTTCCTGTTATATTTCCCTGATTATAGCTGTTTTTAATGGAACTGGAACCCGCTGCTCCCTGCATATATCCTGCCAGACCGCCGACATTGCCAGAACCACTAATGACACCTGTATTATAACAACCATCTAAGTGAGTGTTTGTGGTCGTACTTCCTAAAATACCTCCAACATTCTGATTGCCATGAATATTTCCTTCATTCCCACAGTTTTTAATCTGCACATTACTATAGGTCTGTCCATATTTCTTGGATCCAATCACATCGCCCAGGATACCGGCCACCTTATTGTTTTCGCTCGTAATATCAGCTTTATTCAGACAATTGATTATCTGAGCATATCCTGCATTTTGGATAAGCGTGGAATTCATCACCCTGCCATCAACAATGATATTCTGTATAACCACCGGTTCTTTCAGACTGTGATCTTTGTGTGTACCCATTACATAAGCAAATACACCCCATGTACTATTATTAAGAGTCACACTGTGATTCTGCCCATCAAATGTTCCTGCATAATTATGATTTGCAGTGCCAATGCCTGGCCAATCTGCATCCAATTCAATATTATCAGTAAGAACTGCTTTTGCCGCTGTATCTTCTCCGTTATTTACAAGGTTTGCAAACCACAGCATTTCATCTGCTGTTCCTAACTGGTAAACACCATTTTCATCCTGCGCAGGTGCAACATCTCCACAGACCGTACACTTTCTGTTCTCATCACGACTGTGTCCAAGTGCATCCACTTTCTCAGTCTTTGTATGTCCTTCTGTTTCTTCTGTACATACATTACATGTATATGTTTTCACTCCCGGTTCTGTACAGGTTGGTTCTGTCGTCACTACACCCTCATCATAGCTATGGCCAAGTTCTGTTACTTTTTCTGTATAAGTGTGGCCTTCTGTTCCTTCTGTACATATGCTGCATGTAAATGTTTTCACACCCTGCTCTGTACAGGTTGGTTCTATCGTCACTACACCCTCATCATAGCTGTGACCAAGTTTTGTTACTTCTTCTGTCTTTGTATGGCCTTCTGTTCCTTCTGTACATCCGCTGCATGTAAATGTCTTCACTCCTGGTTCTGTACAGGTTGGTTCCGTTGTTATTACTCCATCATCATAGATATGTACATGTTCGCCTTCTTCAAGTGCGGCATATTCAAACGTAAAGAAGCAGATTGGACTATAGTCATTACGTTCTACTGCAACAGCATATGCTGCATAACCATCTTCATCAGCTACAAAGCTTCCTTCTGTATCTGCGCTCCAGTCCCCATCTGTATCTACCATTGTACTCAGAGGTAATGTAATGGTATAACCGTCTTCTGCCTCTGTGAACTCAAATTGCATGCCGCTTCCGGTCCATCCTTCTGTCTCAGCTGCATATCCATAAGCACTTCCATAGCCGGTATCTGCAAATGGATCTTCGCTGAATGGATGAGTTACATATACTTCTGTTGCATTTGCAGGGATTGTTACATGATAATATGGGATTCCTTCATATGTTGACCATCCGGTGTAATCTACATTTTTTACATATGCAACATTGGTGATTTCACCATCATCCGTTGTAATAGCTGTAAATGGTGCTCCTTCCGGAATCATTGACTGTCTCTCTCCACAGGAACAAACACCATCTTCATACACGTGATTTATTCCGTCATATTTAAAACTAAAAAGACAGATTGCCGCATAGGGAGAATCCTTTTCTTCCAATGTAATCGCAGCTCCATTGCCATCTGCATTAACCGTATTTTTCTTAACCGGTGTTTTTACCGTCTGGGTACCGTCCGCATTCTGGGAATAACCTGCAGAAAAAGTAGTACCCTTTACGGTTGCAGAAGTGGTTGCATCAAATTCCGTATTAATTATAGTTCTATATCCATAGGCATCAGAATCAAAGTACATAATATTGGTATCTGCACTATACGTTATGTCTGCATATTCTGTTCCACAAGGAACCGTTACCCAATAATATGGCACTTCATGAACATAGTTATAAGTATCTTCTACTTCCTGTTGTTCATCTTCATCATAATCTCCCATTTTGAAAATACCCTTGTAAACGATATTTTCTTCTGAAACTTCTTTTCCATCAATCTTAATAGACAAGAATGGTTTCTCAGCTTCCTCCGTTGGTTCATTAGGTTCTTCCGTTACTTCTTCATAAACGAAAAGAATATAGTATTCGGTACTATATTCATTTGGTTTCTGCACAGAAATGCCGTCAAGTTCTCCATCATCATTATAATCTCTAACAGCTACTGTATGCTCTGTAGCCGAAGTCCAGCTTGTATCACCTTCTCCAATATAAGTTCCTAAACTGTCATAGTAACTCCACTGCTTCTCTTCTTCAAAAATCAGTGTAGCTTCACTTCCTCCTTCCGGAACTGCTACAGTATAACATATAACATCACTGGTACTTCCATCCCAGCCTGTCCAGGTTACTGTACTTTCCTTGATATTTGTCATTTCCTGATCATTCACAATTACAGAAAATGGCACGTTTGTTTCTGCATGCACAGAAACAGGAACTATACCCATAATCATCACCACTGCCATGATCATAGATATAATTCTTTTTTTCATTTTTTTCATGATTTTAACCTCCTTTTCTACTTTCTATCAGCAACATGAAATCTAGTCTTTCTTCTTTATGAAAGACTAGATTTCATATCATCTTACAGTTTTATTATAATATCGGCATTTTACACAAACAATGATGGCTCCTCATACAAACTGACCACATTTTTACACAATCACCGGAAGCGCCAGAAAAGGCATGTCCATCCTCCATGAACATGCCCTTCCTTTTCTTGTCCGGAACCACATATATACTAATCTTTTCTTATTAATATTTTACCGGCACATATAAGTACATCTTGCCATTTTCATATCGCTCAAACGTCAATCTTGACAGATCCACTCTGTCTCTGCATTCCTTAATCCATCCATAGAAAACACACCTTGTATACATTCGAATGGTTTCCGCAACATCTTCTTCGTCTGTCGGCTTTTCCGTCTCAAAAATTGCGTACTTTCCACCCTCAAGTTTAACCGGGATCATCTCACAGGGAATATTCTCATCAAAAGAGTCAACAACTGGACCTAAGATATACTCAATATCCCCTAAGTCCTCCTCTTGATACCAGAGAGCAATTTTATCCTCCTTTTGTATGATATTACATTCAAATCTTGTATCTTTCAGGCACGGGAATTCTCTTCCCATCCAATAGCTGACCTGAGCAGGAATATCTACTTCCGCACCTTTTGCAGGAATCACAGTATGCCCTATCATACAAATTTCCTCCATCTCTACAATCGTCAAACGAAGCTTGTTTTTGTACTGAGCATAATACTTTTTCAAATCAATCACTTCAAACATACCTTTGCTGTACACTGCCGGAGAAACATGAAACTCTTTCTTAAAAGCTCTTGCAAATCCTGTATAGGTCTTAAATCCATAGGAGGATGCAATCTCCATATAATCGTTTCCTAAACGGATTTCTTCTGCAATGGCAGCCAATCTTCTTTTTCTGATATAATCTGCCACTGACATTCTATAATACATGCGAAAAACACGTTTAAAATGAGTTGTAGAATAATTAAATTTTTTCGCCAGCGATGATATAGTAAGGTTCCCCATCAAATTTTTATCAATATAGTCAATCCATGTCTCCACACTATAGATTTTATTTTCCGGTTCTTTCTTTTCTTCTTCTAACAGCGCAACACAATAATAGGCCTTCCCTTCATAAAAACAATGAAAATTATATCCCAGTTCATCTTGTGCATCTTTATGTTCCGACCACCAGGCTGTGTGAGCGTAATAAACCAAGTCTTTTAACTCTTCTGCCAAACTATTTTTTCGTGTGCACCTCTTAGAAAAAACAACATACTCCTTCACAGGAAACCGGATATACTCTGCAGATTCATCCATCTGTTCCCCATCTTTACACAGCATTCCCTGCATGTAATAGCAGCGATATTCTTCATCATGCCACCAAAATGCAACCGAAGCTTCTTCTTCTCTCTTATCTTCGTCCATAGAATATCTTTGCTTTTCATAGCTTTCCACTGCTGTCTCGATTGGTCTATCTTTCTGTTCCGGTTCCTTAATTACCGGAAATGCTCTAATTTTAAAAGTACCTATTTTTTTATAAGATACTTTTATTTCATTTTTATTGATATAACGCTCTTTTGGAACAAATCTGGAATAGTTTTCCTTTTTTGCTGCCCTTCCTACTTCACTTATATAAGAATTCAGATAACCATAATAATAACAACTAAATAGATAACTGAGATATTCACCTCTTAGGGATTGTATCACACCTAACTGATCCGCCGTTAATCCTTCATTCGCATGACGACAAATATAAGAAACACAGTCCCTTATCATTTTACTGTAATCCATGGTTGTCACTCCTATCCTCTCTATGCTCATACTGAGATTTCTTATAATGCATAAATTCTTCTTTTTCACAAATCTCCGCAAACTGAATTATAACAAAAGAACCCTCTTTTTTCTTTTTGCCATTAGTACAAACCGTCCATTCTGTCCAAACATGGTCGGTCTATATTCACCATATTAATTATTTTGAGTATCAAACCATTCTTTTATCTCGTCACTGTCATAAAAAATGCGGCCCATTCGAGCCGCATTTCATAACTATATAATTTTTAGTATTCCTTTTTACGTCTCACAATCACCACTGCTGCCGCCATGGCCATTACAGCGATCATGGCAAACATCATCACAGGAGTATTGTCTCCTGTTGATGGAGCTTTGTCTCCGGATTCCTGATTTGGTTTGTCTCCATTATCAGATCCACCTGGTGCATTTGTGCTATCGGAATCATCTGTTGTATTTCCCGGTTCTTCACCTGGTTTATTCTCTTCTGTTGTATTATCTTCGCCAGGTTCTGTCTCAATGATACATCCTTTCTCACATGACACAGTACTTACAGCAGGAACAGTACCCTCTGCTTCTTTTTCTGCCACAAGATAATATTCTCCCGGTTGAGCCAATGAGATTTCATACTGACCCTGGCCAAGTTCTGTTACTTTAAATCCTTCTTTTAATTCCTTAAAGTCTTTATCGTATACTTTCACGGATGCACCTTCCAGAGCACTGAATACTGTATTCCAGTTTGCATCATAACCGGATTTCTCGATTTTTACGGTTACTTTGCCTTCCGGAGCTGTGTATTTGGACTGATCAAATGTTGTATATACATCAGACCAATATGTACCGTCTTTGTATACAAAGGCTACAAGGTCATCACCATCTTTTACTTCATCTTCTAAGCTGAAGCAGGATACATCATTCAGCCAATATCCGTATGCCAGATTGGTATCACCCCATAATTTAGTGATTCCAAGACCATAAGCTCCATATGCAGAGGAATAACCTGCTTCTGCGCCGCCTGTATAACCTGCATTATGTGCTGCTACTAAAACTTCGTCTACGTTGTATTTACCATCACCATTTAAGTCAGTGATTATTACGTTCTGATATGGCATAACCACACTGCCTTTGTCAACGATTGTAACATTCACGCCTGCTGTTCCCGGAACGTAATTTCCATCCGGTGTCATAACAATATAATATACTTTCTGTGTTCCATTCTCTGCCGTGGCTGTCACTTTAATACGGTTTAACATGGTCACACCGTTATTGAAGAAAAGTCTTGCAGAATATCCTTTACTGGAAGCAGGTTTCACTGCGGCTACAGTAAGCTTATCCGTTCCTTCTACCTGTTCGCATGTTACTGTTCCCTCTTCCGGTGCAGTGAGCCAGATTCTTGGTTTTGCATTGCCTGCCGGATCGATAGCAATATAATCACCTCCAAATGGTACTGCCGCATCCTGTGCCGGAGCTCCATTGCTGTTGTTAACTGCATAAGCAATATCTGTCTTACTGCTGAATTCTTTTACAAGCACTTCTGCCGCATAGGTATATGTACTTTCTTTGTAACCATCTTTGTTGTTTGTAACTACACAACGGTAGTAAGTTGTGCCAAGCGTGTCAATCACTGGAATATATTCAGCGCCGGCTGCCCCGCTGATATCGTTCCAGCTTTCTTTATCTGCACTCTTCTGCCACTGGTAAGAAAGCGTACCGCCATCATTTACACTGGCTGTAACTGTTAAAGCTGCTGCTTCTTTATCCACATTGTAGTTGTATTTTACAAGATCTGCAGACAAATCTGTCGTAATCACTGGTACTTCAATTTTACTAAGGCCAAGAGAGAACATGGTCTTGCTGTCATTTTTGTAATAAAGATTGCCTTCTTTGTCAGCAATAATACTGGATACGGAATATTCTTCATAGCCTTTTGCTGCAAAGATTTCTTCCACGGTGCAAGCACCTTCTGCAGTAAAATCTGCGACGTCCGCGTCCACTTTAATCAGATAGATACCGCCCGGTTTTACGTTACATGTTGTATAGAAGTACAGATATCCGTCTTTTTCTACATATGCTGTAGATAATAATAAAGAATGCTGAGAATATCCAGGAAGCTTCACACTGTGTACACCTTCCATAGTATCCTTTTTCACGATGTTAAAACCTTCTTTGGAAGATGTAAAGTATACATAATCTCCGTACACAAGAGGTGTACAAGTAGCACCGGAATTAGCTCCCGGCAGCTTGTACTCTTTCAAGTCACCAAGATTTCCATCCGCAGTTACAGAAGCGCTGTAAAGGCTGCTGCCAGCAGAAATCTTACTTGTAAAGTATACACGGCCGTCATCATAGGTCATTGTAGAACGAACAGTACCGTCTACCGTAAGGGTGTTAATCACTTCACCTGTTGTTTTATTTACAGAGTAAACAGTGCTCTGATTCTTTGTACCATTCACTTCTTCATATTCACTTCCGAATATGAGCGCATTACCTACAACTGCAGGTCCTGACCAGTAGAATCCGCCTTTTCTTGCCAATCTCCATGCAAGACTGCCATCTGCGGCATTCAGACATACCATAGCCGCTTCCGCACTGGTACTTCCTGCGTAGAATCCTGTGTAGATCTTACCATCGGAATAAGCAAACGGCACCTGATCCTGTCCGCCAAGTTCATCTGTGTAAGACCAGAGAAGTTCTAAGGTATCTGCATCAAAAGCTTTCACTTTACCGCCTTTTAAGGCAACAAAAATCTTACCATCTGCATAATAAGCCGCCACATAAGTATAAGAAGAACGGTTTTCATTACCCGCTGCATCTTTGCCCATATCAACAGTCTTTCCCTCTTCCACTTTTCCTGTCTTTAATGGCACTTTATAGAGAGTTGTGTCGCTGACATAGATCAGATAATCTCCCACGATAAGAGGAAGAGTAGGTGATTCTTCTGAACCACGCTCTTCGATGCCGTCATCGTAAGAATTGGCCCAGTTTAATCTGGTATAGTCTGCCTTTGGTGTTTCGACAGTTGTCACGTTTTTATTTTCTGCCGCCTGTACTCCTGCCGGAATCATGCCAAAAATTAAAGCACAGATAAGCAGAAAACTTAAGATTCTTTTTTTCATAGTTGTACATACCTCCTCGTAACTTATGAATTGTGTTAAGTACATTTTACCAAAAGCAAGATAGTACAAACCGACCATCCATGTCGCAAGGAATATACTAACCGACCATTCCTTTCAATGCTAAATCACCGGAAGCACCAGAAGGTGCATTCCGGGATTGTAAGCGGTCGCCAAGGTCCCGAGCAAGCTCAGACTTTGGCTCGTCGCCAGCACAAAGAAAGACAGGGGTGCCGCTAAGGCCCCCTGCCTGCATTACATGATCATTTATGATATAAACAAATCATCTTACTTATGAAATTTCTTTTTTTCCCATCAATACGACAACAGCTCCGGCTGCAATCATCATAAGTGAGATCCATAAAATAATATTATTGTCATCACCTGTATTTGGCTTCTGGCTTTCATTTCCTTCGCCTTCATCTGGTTTCTGGCCTTCGTTTCCTTCGCCTTCTCCCGGTTTCTGGCCTTCGTTTCCTTCGCCTTCATCCGGTTCCTGAGTCTCATTGAGAACGACATCGCTCATATCATAAAGAGATGTCTTGCCATCAAGGAATCTAAAGTAAGCTGCCAATGCATAATAGCTCTGTTCTGTTGCCATTGCATCTTTGCCTGCGCCCGGAACATGTTTGAAAGCACCTTCACCTGCATAGAACTGACAGAGTGCTTCCACGACGGAAGTACCGTTTTTCACGAATCTTTCATCGGTATGTGGATTGATTCCAAGAGCTGTAAGCGCAACGATTACCTGAGCACAGGATTCTGCACAGATTCCATCGATGGAACTGAAGCCGCCATTATCTAACTGTACCTCTGATAAATATGCAAGTGCTTTGTCAACAGCTGCTTTTACTTTTTCGTTCGTCTCATAATATGGAGCCAGTGCCTGGATTGCCATGCCGGTCATGTCCACATCGGATTTTGTTCCGCTGAGAGCCCAGCCGCCATTGTCTAACTGAACCCTAAGAATTTCTGCCACTAATTTTTCTCTTGTTACCTGATCTGCGCCAGCAGGAGCTATTGGAATCTCATAATCATGAGAATCAAATGCCATAAGAGCAAACATCGCACCGTTATTACCCTGCCATGTTACATAATCCATATCTGTAAGACCCTCTAACAGATTATAACCGGCAACATCGGTCGGATCATAACCAGCTGCTGTTAAACCTAAGATAACACGGGAGTTATCTGTAGACTTTCTGGCATGAAGCTGACCTTTATCATTCATATTTTCTTTTACATAAGCAACTACATTGTCATAGTATTCGTCTGTCACATCGCGGCCACTACGTTCAAGACCAATTACCATCCATTCGCCACCCATTGTGCCAACCGTCGGCGCTGTCTCTTCAGCAAGTTTTTCTAAAGAATCTCCCGTTTCTTTATAAATATCTTCGATCTTATGAAGCTCATCTTTTAAAGATTTTAAAGCTGCTTCTGCATCTAATAAGTCGCTGTAATTGGATACCTGCGCCTGTTGTTCTTCTGTCAGTTTCTCGTAAGCAGCTCTTGCTGCACCAATTGCTGTTTCGGAGTCAAGGGTCACTGTACCAATGTCTTCAATCAGGCCTTCTACAAAAGCGATAGATACTTCTTCTCCAGTATTATACTCTTCTGTTGTGTAGTCATCAGTGTAATGGAATACGATTACATCGCCTTCTTCCAAAGCCTGTTCCGCTACGCCAAGTTCACTGTGAATACCATTTAATGTATACATCCATCCGGAATTTCTGCCATTATCAAATTCCGCTAATCCATTTACTTCAGAAATGTAGTTTCCGCTGTTTTTGTAATCCCAGCCGTATTCTTCCATTACTTTTTCAAAAATATCGAGAACAACTGCAGGACTGTCTACAACATAAGCTGTTGTTGGAACCCATGTTTCAAGGTTGCCATCTTTTAATCTATGAACTTCTGTATCTTCGTGATCACTGTCACCTAACAATGTGAAATATACGGTAATCTCGCCTGTAGATTCTGGAACCTTATCTCTTGTAACAATCAATGTTACTTCCTGTGTAATCTCTTTATTTCTGAAAAGTCCTTTTTCTGTTTCTTTTGTTGCAACAATCTTGAAGATGTTTTCACCTTCTGCCAAAGCATAGCTTTCTTTTACTTCTTCTCCATTAATCGTAACAGAAACATCTTCAACTGCTTTAGGCTGAATCTTAATTTCGTCAATACGGTATGCAACATTTGCTGTATAGGTAACACCATCTTTTGTTCCGGCTGTACGATTTGCGCCGCCTACATTTAACATAATCTTACTAATAAGATCGTCTTCGGAAGATGCTGTACTTGTAAGTTTTAACAGATAGATTACAGGTTCTTTTTCACCATTCTGAACGATAACACGTACATACTGGGTTCCATTCACCTTGATACCTTCTGCGGCTTCTCCGTTTTCTACGCGAATGTTATTTACATAGATGTTATCATCTGCTTCTGTTCCATCCACTTTCACAGATACATATTCCATGTCACCGATGGAAACATCGTATATTTGTTTTCCATCTTCAAAGGTTACATCGACTTTTTCTCCACTTGTTGTGCTTGTAATTGTTACACCTTTCGGAGCGGAAGTAACGCCTACAGCACTGTCTTTTCCAACTGCTCTTTCAAGGCCGCCAACTTCTGCTGATTTTTCATTCGCCAGACCGGCGATGATGTTGGAAGCAGTCACAACTTTTACATAGTGGAAAGATTTATCACTTACGTCCACAGGATTTCCTGCTGCATCTACTGCCCATGCCAGGTCAAAACCACTGCTTTCATTCTGGTATTTATCATTTAACAGATATGGATTATTTCTTCCGTTCACAAGGGTATCCACGTATCCGAAACGGGCTCCTTTGGAGTAAGAACCAAAGACATCCGTACCTGTAATTGTTCCGTCATAACATGGTAGTAAAATACCACTTAAAGTTACGGAATCCTGTTTTGCCACATCGTTGAGATAATAATAATCTGATTTTGGCCACTCAAAGCTTCTGCCATGGGTACTGTCTTTTGTATTGCCCTGATTATCGGACCAGTCAATTCCGCCTGTTTCGGTCTTTGTATAAGTCACACTGTAATCCCAAATAGTAGAAGCTTCATAATGCTCGGAACCTGCCAGTGCATACCATGTTGTTCCTTCTTCAGATACCCATACCTGTCCCGGTTCCATGGAACCTAAACCTGTACCGGTAGATGTGTCCTTAAATGCATTTCCATCAATATAGAAGTCCACACCATATGCATGATTTGGATGATCGGTAAGTCCGTCTTCCATATAGAAGGTTACATAGCCGCCAAAGTTACCTAAAGATAACAAACCGCCTGATAATGTCTGTTGTGGGGTTGTTCCATAGCCTCCACCATAACCATTGACATACTGGCCGTTGATAGGAAGGTAATCTACGACTTTATCCGGTCCGAGATCGGATATTTTATTACTATATCCAAATGTATATGTCTTTGTTTTCAGGCCGCTTTCAGAAGTAAGAAGTACTTCCTGACCGGTTTTTGTTAAATTCAGTGTGTATTCGTTATTTTCATTCGGTGTCAATACTTCTTCGCCAAGACTGACTTTTACACCTTTAGATACTGTAAATGTAAGTACCGGTGCTTCTGCATCCTTTTTCACAATCAGACGATAGTTGGTTCTTTCAGGGTCAAAGGCAGGATACCAGTCACCATGATCAACAGCTGCAGTAACAATATCACATTTTTCTTCAATCACAGGAATCTGCTCTACCCAAACATTGTATGTATCTGGTGTACTGTCTGCAAAACCGTCTTTTCCATCATTTACATTTAACCTATAAGCAGCATCATCCAGGATCTGAACCATCACTTTCACTACAGAGTTTTCTTCTCCGACAGGATCCGGAATGACAATTCTACCGGAAGAAATGCCTGAAGTTCCGCTCTGTCCTAAATATGTCCATGTTGCTCCGTCATCTGCAGAAATGCGAAGATGAGCATAAGCACTTGTTGCTTTCAGAGTCAAACTGAATGCATTAAGACCGTTCATGGCATAGGTACGATAGTATTTGCGGGCAGAGCTCACACCCTGATACTGTGCAAAGCTTCCGTCTTCATTTGCAACATACATAATACCCTCTGTCTTGTTGTCATATTTATCCTTCCAGACTTCTCTTCCCTCAGGCATGAAACTAATACCGTTGTTTGCAATTGTTTTTACAGTATCTCTTGGACGTGTGATTTCAAATGTGTAGGTCGTAACTTTAGTTTCATCTGCTTTATCGGTCAGTGTAACTGTGACGATACTTGTTTCAAATGGAATATTTTTAAGTTCTGTCACTTCACCGGAATTGATTGGTACAGACTGTTTCTCGCCATTTGCATCTGTATAGGAAGCCGCTGCATTATATTTCTCTGTATTGTACAGAGTTGTATTGCTTAGTGTCAGCGTACTGGCTGCCGCCTTTGTCATTTTAAGACCGGTATATTCCAGTGTTGCAGCTTTAAAGTCTGCCGTCTTCCATGTGGCATTGGATAAACCATTGCTCCATGCTGTCGTTGTTGTAAAATCGATTTGTTCAAAGTAAGGGGTATCCGCACTTGTCACTACTACTTTAATACCGCCGGTATAGGTACCATCATTTGCTGAGATAATAACAGATCCGACACCTTTGGCAGTCACCAGACCATTCTCATCTACAGTTGCAACTGATTCGTCAGCACTTGTCCATGTAAATACGGCATTTTCTGTAGATGAAAGTGCTCTAAGCTGCATAGTCGGAGCAGGATTTGTTTCTCCCATCTCCATATAAGTCTTTGTCAATGTACCTTTCGCGTCCTCTACCGCAATCCCATTGATTGTCAAAAGTGCACTATCTGTATGACCGTAACCATCGCCTTTCCCATCTCCATTTAAATCGAGCTCTAAAGAAGCCTCGATTGTACCCGGACGCATCGCGTTAAATTGTAAAGTAGTACCTTTCTTAGTAAGATCAACAAGCAGCTCGGCAATATTTTCATCAGAAAGCTTGTACTCCCAGAGTGTGTAATCATTCAAACCACCTGATGTACCAATTTTATTAAATGACTGCCCATCCTCTTTCAACGTAACGGATGGATTTTTATAGCTCTGATTTATAGAATAATCTACTGCTTCGATTACTTTTTCTTCTGGCTTGATTGTTTCATCATATAAAGAAGCCACCTGAATATAGCTGTAACTTCCACTTGTAACTGTATAGATTCCGGTCTCTTGATTTATCGTTCCTCCATACATATTGGATGTAATCCATTTTACCGGTGTCTCTTTTCCGTTTTCGTCGACTGCTTTCAGCTTAAAGGTATCGCCAATTTTAGCAACATATTTTACACCGCCTAATGCTGAAGGCCAGTCATTCGGGATTGTATAAGGATGATCGCATACAACAGAAACTGACTTCGGTGCTGCATCCTCTGTAACGGTAATTTTAATCAGATTACTTGTAATGCTTTCAAGGTCCTTGCAGGATGCTGTTGCATAATAATAAGTAGTTCCCACTTCACTCACTTTAGGACTATATGTAGCTTTATCCGCACCTTCAATGATTGTGCCACCCTCTGTAGACGCTGTAGTATTCTGATACCACTGATAAGTAATCACATCTTCGTTTTCCAACGGACGATTCTTATAATCCGCTTCTACTGTAAGAGCTGCTCCCTCTGTGTCCTTGGTAATATAACGGGCATCCACTAAATTTGTCTTCCATGTCAAACTTTTGTTGCTAATATCCGGCTGCATTGGAATCGTCACCGTATAGACTTTATCTTCTACGCCTTCTTTTGTCACGGAAATGATGACTTTATTATATGTACCTGTTGCAAGTGGACCTTCAAATGTAGGATTCCAAAAATATCCTCCCTGTTTTTGCAAAGTTCCCCATTCACCACTCGTCAATGTTGCCGCCTCAGAACTGCCGCACTTAGCAGTTACGATTGTTCCTTCCGGTGCATCCACCTTCACCAATACATAGCGTAAATTTTTATCGCTCTGATAATCTAACACAGGAGTTTTGTACTCCATGGTCTTACCATCAAATACCGGTGTCAATGTCTGCACAGCTGCTGTTTCAATGGTATTACCTCCAACGGCAATCTCCAAACCGGCAAGTGCAGAATCAGCCCCTGCTTCTTCTGCAAATGCTGTACCTGGAATCATAGAAACAATCATTATGACTGCCAGAAACATTGCCAGGTATCGTTTCAGCTTTCCCCTTTTTTGTTTCATACATTTACCTCGCTTTCCTTTTTTCTGTCTCCGTTTTATACTGCCGGGCTCAGTATTTCCTCTCTATTTTCAGAGATATTTACAACACTTATTATAATTATGGTTCCATTTCGGAACAATGCTTCAGCATATACAAGCCGGCCATCTCAGGAAAAGGTGAGCGGTTTGTATACTTATGTATTTTACCCATTTAAACTAATAATAGCCGCTTACTTGAATCGGCAATTTCAAATAAGCGGCCTTATTAGGGAGATATTCTTCTGTTCGCAATAAACGTTTTCTGTTTTTATGATATCATCTTTTTATAAAATTACTACATCTCAACCGGCCATGTTGGCAGCTTTCCTGATACAAAACGGTCATCTTCTGTTATAATTTCATTAGAGATGTTTCTCGCTTCAAATTCACTTTCAAGTCTCGTGAATAAGACTTGTATAGAAAGGATGCCCTATTATGTACAAAGAACAATTACTTACTTTAGCAAAAGAAGCCGGTTTTACCGCAGCTTTCACCACGCCGGATCAAGTACTTCAAAAAGAAGAATACCGCATATACTGCGAAGAGAATCGCTGCGGCAAATATAATGCCAACTACTCCTGTCCGCCTGACTGCGGAACCGTAGAAGATTTAAGAAAAAAAGTACAAAGTGAAGACTTGATCATGGTCGTTCAGACCATCAAAGAAAATGTAGATAAAACCAATAAAGAAGAGATTATCCGTATCCGTTCCGCTCACAACGCATCTATCATTCGTCTCATGAAGAAGTTCAGAGAATTAGGATATGACGGATTCTGCGCCGGATACGGCGGTTGTTCCCTCTGTACGCCTTGTAAACGTGTAGAAAATGAGCCATGCGCCTTCCCTGATCTTAAGATCAGCTGCATGTCTGCTTACTGTATAGACGTGGCAGATCTGGCCGGGAAATGCGGTCTTGAATTCTCCTGGGAGCCGGAAAGATTGTTTATCTTTGGGATGTTCGGTTTACATACTCAGTTTGATCACTAATGCCGGAATCAATACAAGCTGTAGAACAATTCCCGGAAGTGCCGTTGTAACTGCTCCTGCAAGAAAAGCCGCTGCCCCAAACTTAGCAGGGTCAAACCCCATACATACAAACATAACTACACCCCAGACCAAACGTCCAAGAAGCATGGCGGCAATCAATGCAATATAGACGGATCCTTTTTTCTTTGGAAGCTTTTCGAAGAGAAAGCCGGATACGAATCCATACACAGCCATCTCAAAAGCCATGCAGACAGCGGCCGGGAATAAATAAGGCATTCC
>SVDY01000048.1 GCA_015057665.1 Lachnospiraceae bacterium
TTCTTCCTCACTGTCCTCCATATAATTTCCCATACGTCCAGGAGTTGCAAAATTGAATTTTTTAATCATGAAATATGCAACAAAATAACCAATGGCAAGGAATGCAGCAACACAGATTATAAAATTAATTAAGTCTCCAGAAAGACCTGCCTTTAAAGACATCGGAATACGGGTTACGAATTCCAGATTACCAAAAGAGTGAAGTCTTAAATCAATAATACCTGCCATTGCAAAAGCAACGCCCTGTAATACAGCATAAACAACATAAAGTGGAAGAGCTGCAAACATGAACATAAATTCAATTGGCTCTGTTACACCGGTTAAGAATACTGCAAGTCCTGTAGAAAGGAACATGGAGCTGTACTTTTTCTTTTTATCTGCGTCAACATGTTTGTACATAGCAAGTGCCACACCAAGTAAAAGACCGGTAGCACCAATCATCTGTCCCACTTTGAAGCGGGCTGGTGTTACTGTAGTAAGAAGTTCTGTGTAAGCTGCCATGTTGCCTGCATCTTTTAAATTAATTAAGTCAGTTACCCATGCAAGCCATAATGGATCCTGTCCAAATACCTGAGATCCTGCGTTTACACCGGAAAGGATGGTATAGGTACCGCCAAAAGATGTGTAATTCATAGGAATCGTAAGCATATGATGGAGACCGAAAGGTAAGAGCAGACGCTCTAATGTTCCATAAAGGAATGGTGCAAATACAGGAGCAGTCTCAGAAGAGTTTGCAATCCATACACCAAAGTTATTGATTCCTGTCTGTACAACCGGCCATACTAAAGCAAGCACAAAAGAAACAATGACGGACCAGAAAATTACTACGAACGGAACAAAGCGTTTTCCGTTAAAGAATGCAAGGGCATCCGGTAATTTTCTATAATTATAATATTTATTATAAATCATAGCCCCGACAAAACCGGCAATAATACCTACAAATACACCCATATTCAGGGCCGGTGATCCAAGAACAGAGGTGAAATAACCGTCAACCAGGATTTCCTGGCCAAATAATGTATGTGTTACCGCACCTTCTGTAGCAAGCATATCTGCTGTTACGCCAAAAATGGATCCTGTAATAGAGTTGATTAACACAAAGGCAATGACCGCAGCAAAAGCGCCGCCAGCTCTTTCTTTTGCCCAGGAGCCGCCGATTGCTACTGCAAATAAAATATGTAAGTTAGTAATAAATGCCCAGCCGATGTTTTCCATCGTTCCACCAATGGTAAGAAGCATGCTCATATCTGCCCCTGCCATCTGGACTAGTTTACCAAGGGAAATCATAAGACCTGCTGCCGGCATAACGGCGATTACGGTCATTAATGTTTTTCCAAGTTTCTGAAGCACATCGAAATTAATGAACGCTTTCTTTTTCTTTTTTGTTTCTGATGTTTTCTTTTCCGGCTTTTCTTCTAAAGTTTCCTCTTTGACAGTTTCCTTTTCTTCTACTACTGTCATGATTTTATCTCCGGCTTTTACCTCACCATAGTGAAACAAAATTTCTTTGTCTTCTGTCGGTGTCGCAATGATTACAGGAGTGATTGTTTTCACATTCTTTTCTGCAAGAAGTTCCATATCTGCTTCTGCAATCAATTCACCTTTCTTTACCTTGTCCCCAACTTTTGCACGAACCACAAAAGGTGTTCCCTGTAATGCAACTGTCTCAAGACCAAAATGTACCAAAACTTCATATCCGGCTTCTGTCTCGAATCCGAACGCATGCTTTGTCTCTGCAATTGTAGTAAGTGTTCCGTCTACTGGCGCATAGATTTTACCATCTACCGGAAGAATCGCCGCTCCATCTCCAAGCATCTTGCTGGAAAACACCATGTCCGGCACTTCGCTAAGCGCAATGACCGTACCATTGAGCGGAGAGTACAATTCCAGTACTTTGTTTTTCTCTCTCATAAACATTTCTCCTTCAATTTTACTTTACGCAATTTTGTGCACATTGTTGCGTGCGATTTATGCAGTCGCTTGCACTAAAAATAGCGCAACATTATTCCTTTTGCAAGTATTTTCTTCACCCAAAATTTCATTTCATCATTTTTCACGAATAAAAAGCTCTTATTTTGTACACTTTTACCATAACATTTTATTTTCACAAATTTTACGCAATCGTTTGTGAAAATCTGCGAAATTTCATTGACAATTTTGCACTTGGGCACTATTATGGAAAATAAAGTGAATGCCGGATTCCTATCCGGTCTATGAAAATAAGTAAAGTGAATCATAAAAGGAGAAATATTATGTCTATTACAATTAAAGACGTCGCACGGCTTGCGGGTGTTTCCCCATCCACTGTATCCCGCACCTGTACCAATCATCCATCTATCAGTAAACAGACAAAAGCAAAAGTCAGAAAGGCGATGCAGGAACTGGGATACGAACCAAACTTCCAGGCAAGTAATCTGGCCAGCAGAAACTCAAGGACCATTGGCATAATCCTTCCGGACTCAGAATCTGAAGTGTATCAAAATTCCTTCTATCTGGAAGCAATCCGCGGTATCGGACAGTTCTGCAACCAGAAACAATATATGAACACCCTCATTACCGGCAGTGATGAAAAAGAAGTACTGCAGGTAATCAAAACCATGTTGAACAGCGGAAGAGCAGACGGCTTCATCGTCCTTTACTCCAAGCGTGACGATGAAGTATTAGAATACCTTTACGATAATGGAATTACCTATGTATTAATAGGAAAAGCAACCGTCAATCCGAATCAGGTTATCTACATCGACAACGATAATATTCAGGCGGCTAAGGAAGCAACTGATTATCTCATCCAGCTCGGCCATGAGAAGATTGCATTCCTCGGAACGGACAACAACTCCATGTTTATTCAGGACCGCAAGAATGGCTACATGATGTCCTTGATGGACCACAACATTCCTGTTCATCCGGAATACTTTTTAGAACAGGACTTTTTACAAGATGAAAACGATGGCTCTTTGGATAATTTGCGTAATCTGCTTATGTCTGAAAATGCACCGACCGCCATTCTTGTCAGCGATGATATTCTTGCTGTTGCCTTAGAGAAAGTATTAATCGAACTTGGCATCCGTGTGCCGGAGCAGCTCTCCATTATTTCTTTTAATAACTCTCTTTTTGCCAAACTGACCAATCCGCCGCTGACATCCGTTGATATTAACTCTTATCAGCTTGGCATTGAAGCTGCATCCCAGATTATCAACCACATTGAGAACCCGAACCTTCTTGCAACCAAGATTATTGTCCCTCACCGTATTATTGAAAGAAACAGCTGTCTTCCACTGTAAGGGAGGTCGAGGTCATGGAGACAAAGGACAGAACACATCTGTCTGCCGTATTGTCAGACGCTGCTGCTTATCGTAAGCCACAGACAATACGAACAGCAGAAACCGATGAGAATTATCGGGAATTGTTAAAACACGGTACCAAAGAACTCCCCATGGAATCTTACCAGAATAACTGCAGGATCTTTAAATCAGTCTACAGCCACTGGCACAAAGAGATGGAGATTATGTACATTGAAAAAGGCTGCGGCATCGCCCAGTTAAACAAAGAAACTCTTCTGATCAAAAAAGGAGATATTCTGCTGATCAACAGCGGCACTCTGCACCATATAAAAAGTGACCGGAGAAACATTCTTTATTTCAAAAGTGTGGTTTTTGACTTATCGTTCCTCTCAGGCACTCCGGGAGACCTATGTCAGGAACAGATTCTGTCCCAGATCATGGAAAATCAGGCCCGATTTGTTCATCTGATTCATCCGGAAGACTCTGGATACAGCCAAATCCGGAATCTTTTTTCTCAGATTTTTGACTCTCACAGGAAAAAGGCAGACTTTTTCTATATGGAATTAAAAGGTCTGTTCTACCAGTTCTTTTTCCAGATGCTGACTCACAACTATATTGTCACCGAAAGTCCAAAAGACCGAAAAAATCTGGCTGCTGTCAAAGATGCGATTCGATATATGAATGAACACTATAAAGAAGAGATCAATGCATCCGACCTTGCCGGTCTTTCCTTTTATAATGAAACTTATTTTATGAAACTGTTTAAACAATATACAGGAAAGACCCTTACAAGGTATCTGACAGAACTGCGCATTGAAAAATCCCGATATCTCCTTCTCCACACGGACCTTTCGATTACGGACATTGCTTTCGAAACAGGATTTAACAGCGCCAGCTATTTCATTCGGAAATTTCAGGAACTAAACGGTGAGACTCCGCAGAAGTTGAGAAAACAGAATTTATAGATAAAAACATGATACCATTAAGAAAATAGGCATAACAAAAAGGAGCGGATACATTGATACATTTATTACTTATTATTATTTATCTGGCATTTATCAGTCTGGGGCTTCCAGATGCATTATTGGGTGCAGCATGGCCGCAGATGTATTTGGACCTGAACACCTCGGTTTCTTACGCCGGAATTATATTTATGATCATTTCTGCCGGAACCGTCGTATCCTCTTTATTGAGCGACCGATTAACCTACCGTTTCGGAACAGGAAAATTGACTGCAATTAGTGTTGGAATCACTGCAATCGCGTTGTTTGGCTTTTCTATCAGTGATTCCTTTCTTATGCTTTGTTTGTGGGCAATTCCATATGGACTTGGAGCAGGATGTGTAGACGCAAGTTTAAACAATTATGTTGCACTGCATTACGCAGGCAGTCACATGAGCTGGTTACATTGTATGTGGGGACTTGGAGCCACCATCGGTCCTTATATTATGGGATATGTCCTCTCAGGAGGCCGCCATTGGTCCATGGGTTACCGCTTTATTGCCCTCTTCCAGTTAGTTCTGACTTTCTTCCTATTTCTCAGTCTGCCTTTATGGAAACCACGCAAGGCAGAAGGTTCAACAACAGCTGCCAAACCTTTATCATTACAGAAAGTACTTGGAATTCCCGGTGTCAAAGAAGTGATGGTTACGTTTTTTTGCTACTGTGCCCTTGAGCAGACCACCGGTCTTTGGGCCAGTTCCTATTTGGTTTTACATAAAGGAATCGATGCTGATACGGCCGCATTTTTTGCAAGTATGTTCTACATCGGAATTACGGCAGGCCGGGCAGTCAACGGCTTTTTGACATTAAAATTAAATGACACACAACTTATAAGGTTAGGACAAAGCATTATCCTAACCGGTATTATTGCCATGGTGCTGCCTTTTGGAAACACTATTGCATTGGTAGGTTTCGTACTCATCGGGCTTGGATGTGCGCCCATCTACCCTTGCGTGATCCATTCCACACCGTCTAACTTTGGTGCAGACAAATCTCAAGCCGTTATCGGTGTTCAAATGGCAAGCGCCTACATTGGAAATATTGTTATGCCGCCTCTGTTTGGCTTCATTGCAGACTATATTTCTATTACCTTACTTCCATGGTATTTACTTATCATTTTGTTCTTCATGTATGTCATGCATAAAAAATGCTGCTTAAATGCCAATAAATCACCAAAAAGTGGATGTTGAAAAAATACTTTCCATAAGAAAGGGTTTAAAACATCCACTTTTTTGTTATCTATTATACAACAATTTTCTGCAATTTCAGCATAGTTTTGTACTATTTTTAGACTTCTCCCTCGTGTTACCATTTCATCACAGGTTACATGAGTCCCTATCTGATGTCCCCATTTCCTGTAACATAGAATAGAACGACTACTGATGTTCTCACATCGATTCAACTGAAAGGAGAAACTTTCTTATGATTCAAAAAATAGAAAAATACCTTGAAAAACCGATTCACGAATGCACAAAAGAGTCCATTTACTATGCTTTACTCAACGCCTGTAAGGAAACACTTAAGGAGAAAGGGACTCATGAAGGAAAGAAAAAAGTTTATTATATTTCAGCAGAGTTTTTAATTGGCAAGCTCTTATCCAATAACCTGATTAATCTTGGAGTATACGACAAAGTAGCCGCTTATCTGACTGAAAATGGATTCACAATGAGTGAAATAGAAGAAATGGAACCGGAGCCATCTTTAGGAAACGGCGGTCTTGGAAGACTTGCAGCCTGCTTTTTAGATTCCATTGCAACGTTAGGATTGGCTGGCGACGGAATCGGCCTAAACTATCATCTCGGACTCTTTAAACAGGTCTTTGAAAACAAAATGCAAAAAGAAACAAAAAATACCTGGATAGAATCAGACAGCTGGCTTACAAAAGGTACAGCCTCTTATCTGGTCCCTTACGGGAACTTTACTTTAAAGTCTACTCTTTACGATATAGATGTGGCCGGTTACAACACCAAATGCAATCGTCTTCATTTATTTGACATAGATATGACCGATGATTCCATCGTAAAAGAAGGCATTCATTTTCCTAAAAAAGAAATTGAAAAGAATCTGACCCTCTTCCTCTATCCTGACGACAGCGACAGAGACGGCCAGTTATTAAGAATCTACCAACAGTACTTCATGGTCAGCAATGCAGCACAGTACATTTTGGATGAGGCAGTACAAAAAGGCTCTAATCTTCATGACCTTTCCGACTACGCAGTCATCCAGATCAACGATACCCATCCAAGTCTTATTATTCCCGAATTGATTCGTCTCCTTGGCGAAAAAGGAATCGGCTTTGATGAAGCCTGCACGATTGTCACAAAGGTATGTGCCTATACAAACCACACGATTCTCGCAGAAGCATTGGAAAAATGGCACATTTCTTATCTGGAAGAAGTGGTGCCTCACCTGATTCCAATCATCCGCCGTCTGGACGAAAGAATAAAAGCATCTTATCCGCAGGAATCTATCGCCATCATTGACAAGAATGATACCGTCCATATGGCTCACATGGATATTCATTACGGTTTTAGTATAAACGGAGTTGCTGCCCTTCACACAGACATTTTAAAAAACAGTACATTAAAAGATTTTTACGAAATTTATCCTGACAAATTCAACAACAAAACAAACGGCATCACATTTCGACGCTGGCTGCTCCATTGCAACCATCCTCTTGCATCTTATCTGGAAAGCCTCATTGGCTGTGACTTTAAACAAAATCCTGATGCCCTTGAAAAACTTTTAAACTATAAAACGGAAAAAGAAGTTAAAGCGAAAATTCTGGAAATCAAAAAAGCTGCCAAAATCAACTGCCGTGATTTTGTAAAAGAAAACACAGGCATTACTATAGATGAAAATTCCATTTACGACATTCAGATCAAACGTCTCCACGAGTACAAACGACAGCAGATGAACGCCCTGTTCATCATTCACACTTACCTTTCCATCAAGGCAGGAAAGAAACCGGAAACACCAGTCACCTTCCTTTTCGGGGCAAAAGCCGCACCGGCTTATGTCATTGCAAAAGACATCATTCATCTGCTCCTTTGTCTCGCGGAAATCATCAACGCGGATCCTGATGTGAGCCCTTACATGAAACTGGTCATGATTGAAAACTATAACGTGACAGCAGCAGAAAAACTGATTCCTGCCTGTGATATTTCTGAGCAGATTTCTCTTGCTTCCAAAGAAGCAAGCGGCACCGGCAACATGAAATTTATGTTAAATGGAGCAGTCACTTTAGGTACAATGGATGGCGCCAATGTAGAAATCTGTGAATTAGTCGGGAAAGACAACATCTATATTTTCGGTAAATCCAGTGAAGAAGTCATTCATCTTTATGACTGTGGAGGATACAACTCCAGACACCTTTATGAAAATGACAGCCACATAAAAGCCTGTGTGGATTTCATAATCAGTGACCAACTCCTTGCCATCGGTTCCCATGAAGCCCTTTATAGACTTCATAATGAGCTGGTAAACAAAGACTGGTTTATGACCCTTCTTGATTTTAACTCCTATGTCCGGGCAAAAGAACAGGCATTTAAGGATTACAAAAACCAAGATGCCTGGGCAGAAAAGATGATTGTCAACATCGGAAAAGCAGGTTATTTTTCTTCCGACAGAACGATTGGTGATTACAATCGGGATATCTGGAAGTTAAAATAGATATACTACCTTAAGAATGTGATACCTTAAGGCTCTCTCCTAAAAAAAAACAGAAGCGGAATATGTTCTAAAATCTTCCTTCATGATCCTTCATGATGACATGATATTACGAAACACATTCCGCTTCTTTTCTTTATTATTTCATTTATCACAAATTATTTTTTAAAATTTAAATACAATTCCAACTGCCGCTGCAATCACGATTACAAGAATCGGATGGGGTTTTACTTTTCTATTGTTTGTCAAAATATAAATTCCAACTGCCAATAGGATTCCTTTATAATTGAACAAATCTGCCATACTCTTTGTCTTAGCAAATACATCCTCATAAAGGAGTGCAATTCTTGCAACCCCAATACCTGCTGCAATAATCAATCCAGTAGATGCGGGACGAAGTCCGTAGAATACGTCCTGGACAGCTTTTGATTCTTTGAACTTATTCAAAATCTGCGAAATCAATACAATGACTATGACAGATGGAAATACTAAGGCCAATGGTCCGATAATGGCACCAACAATCCCGAAAGAGGCAAATCCCACGTAGGTTGCCATGTTAACCCCCATAGGTCCCGGTGTAGATTCGGAGATTGCAATCATGTCTGCAACATCTGTTCCTGTAAACCATCCTGTTTTTTCTCCCATGGCATAGAGAAACGGAAGAGTAGCAAGACCGCCGCCTACGGCAAACAGACCTGTCTTGAAAAATTCATAAAATAACTGAAGCAATCCTTCCATTATTTTTCCCCTCCTTCTTCTTTTTCAGCCCCGAGCATCCGTTTTGCCAAATATCCTAAAGCTCCCGCAAGAACAATCATCACAACAACAGATACTTCTGTAAATAAAGATAAGGCTACGACCACAATACAAATTCCCAAGGTAACTTTATCAATAACAGATTTTTTCGCAAGTTTTGTCACTGCATTAAGAATCAGTACACAGACTGCCGCACGGATTCCGTTAAATGCATGTTTGACAATAGCAAGCTCTGCAAAGTTCTGAAGAAATGCTGCAATCAATGTAATAATAACCAAAGATGGTGCAATAACTCCTAAAGTAGCAGCAATGGCTCCCGGAATTTTTTTATATTTATATCCTATAAATGTAGCAGTGTTAACTGCAATAATTCCCGGCGTGCACTGACCGATGGCATAATAGTCCATCAGTTCATCTTCTGTAGCCCAGCCGTA
>SVDY01000005.1 GCA_015057665.1 Lachnospiraceae bacterium
ACAAGTTCCACATCATCTACATCCGTGGCAGATACCTTTACATAACCGGGTGTTGTCTGATTAAATAACCATTTGAGTACTGAGGTATGCTCCAATGGTGCAACATAATAAAGCTGTCCATCCACGTTCTGTAAAGACATGGATCCAACTCTTACCTGACTTCCTAAACTTGGTATATCACCAAGTTTTTTATCTGCCAGCTTATCAGCAAGTGCTTCATCAATGATTGGCACCTGTTCAAGATCAATATAATCCATCTGTTCGGAAAAACCAACTTCTTTAATCTCACCAATCAGATTTCTATGAGCCTGATAATTGAATAATGGACTGCTATAAGCCATTAAACCAAGATATAGTATAACTGCACCGATTGCAGCAATACGTGCCGGTTTATAGGCATATAAGACGCTTATCACCATACTTACAAGGAAGAAAGTAAGTAAGACGCCAAAAGCATTTAAACTTAAATCAAGCACTAAAGTGCCGTTAAAAAAATTCACCACAATTAATACAAGATAAACAATCAAAAGCCATTTCATCCACTGTAAAAAAGGCTTGCCTGTCTTTACTTTTCCTGTATTTTTATGATGTTTTCGATTCTGAAACCATTGATACCATGGCTGGCTTTCCAGCCATCTTCTAATTTCCTGTTCAAAAGGATTCATAGATTATCCCTTTCTTTCTGATAAATAATATTTTGCTTGTAAACAAATAGGCAATGCATGAAAAAATTATTCCTCTAATTGGAACATAAGAATAGAAAGCATCGTCATGCCAGCTGTCTCTGTTCTTAAAATACGTCTTCCAAGAGTCAGAGTCTTTGCACCGGTCTCCAATGCCAGTTCAATCTCACTGTCATCAAAACCGCCTTCCGGTCCAATAAAAATACCGATTGACTTTTTGCTTTTCATGGAATCCACAAGCTTTCTTGCTCCTTCAATGCCCTCTGCATTTTCATAAGGAACAAGGCAGGCATCCATCTCAGAAGCATATTTCACCGCCTCTTTAAAAGACATCACATCTTTTACTTCCGGAATAATGCCTCGTTTGGACTGTTTTGCTGCACTTAGAGCAATTCCATTCCAGCGTTCAATCTTCTTACCGGCTTTTTTATCATCCAGTTTTACAACACATCTCTTCATAGCCACAGGAACAATACAAGCCACACCTAGTTCCACCGTCTTTTGAATGATCTGTTCCATCTTATCGCCCTTTGGAAGCCCCTGAAACAACGTAATCTTTGCAGAAAGCTCACGGCTGGTTCCCATAATATCTTCAATATTTAAAATGACTGTATCATCAGTAAATTCCTTAATAGAGCACAAATACTCCCTATCCTGCCCATCACTGATTAATACCTCTTCGCCCTTCTTCATTCGAAGAACATTCCTAATATGATTATAATCATCCCCGGTAATATGAATATCCTGCCCGGAATGAACCCCATCATCTATAAAAAATCGATACATAAATACCTCTTTTTTCTTAATACAAACTAACTATTATAGCCATGGTAAATCCTATAAACTGAATTAAGCCATTTAATTTTTTGTGAATCTATTTCAAATTTGAGATTGTTCTTAAAGACGATTTTGATTTTCTCCATTGTCGGAGGTTTAGTTATTCTTAATGAGAAAAAAGAAACAATACCAGTAAAAACGATTTGTTTGAGCTCAATAAAATCAACAGCCTAAACATTTGATGCGAGTTAGAGTTTTTACGGGAACATTCATAAACATTATCGATTCCAATGTTCCTTTTGTCGAATTTTAGAATAACTTGCCGATCGTAAACAGGAGAAAAGAAAAATCGGATTCTAAGAACAATTTAAATAGATGTATTCACAAAAAAATTAAATGGCTTTCATTTACTCTTTACATGGCTTCCCTGTAATAGACACCCAATCATTCATTCTTGTAATCTCAAGAATCTCAAATCCATTGGCAACCATGGCTTCCTTCACATCTTCTTCCTTTGTATTAATAATACCGGAAGTAATGAAAATACCGTCTTCCTTTAAGAAATCTGCCGCGATACCGGAAAGAGGAATAATAACGTCAGCTAAAATGTTGGCAACCACGATGTCATAGCAATGGCTTCCCAAGGATGCTTTAAATTCTTCATCTGCAAGCAGATTACCCTGAAGAGCTGTATATTCTTCTGCTGTAACACCATTAATCTCGCAGTTTTCTAATGTAGCACTGATTGCATTTGGATCAATGTCTGTACCTACAGTCTTTTCCACACCCAGTTTTAAACCGATAATAGATAAGATACCACTTCCACATCCAACGTCAAGAAGAGTCTGATGAGGTTTAATATGTTTCTTAAGCTGTGAAATACAAAGCTTTGTTGTCTCGTGAGAACCTGTACCAAAAGCAGTACCCGGATCAATCTGAATCACAAGGTCATCTTCTTTTTGATCTTCTAATACTTCCCATGTTGGTTTGATAACGATATTGTCATCTAAACGGAAAGGCTTAAAGAACTGCTTCCAGTTGTTGATCCAGTCTTCCTCTTCTGTTGTATCAAAAGAAATCTCTCCTGTTCCAATTGGAAGGAACTGTGCGATATTTTCAAGTTCAGCTTTTACTTTTAATACCACATCTTCTAAATTTTCTTCTGCATCTACATAGAAACTGATTTTTGCTGTTCCATCATCCGGTGCGATTTCATCCGGAAGTAAATCTACATACATGGTTTTACGGTCTTCCTCAGAAAGAGGCACATGGTCAAGGATTTCAACGCCCTGAATTCCCATTTCTTCTAAAGAATAGGCGATCATATCAACTGCAGCAGTTGTTGTATCAATTGTGAGTTTATTCCACTTCATATATTTCTCCTTGTCAGGCTGCTGTCAAAAGACGCAGCTTACATTATTCCTATCCGGAATCTTTGTTTTCCGGAAACATTTCTTCTTGCCGGATTCTTTATTTCTCCCAGAAACGTTTCTTCTTGCCGGATTCTTCCTTACCTTCTTCGCCTTCTTTTTTGGCTGGTTCCACTTCTCCCATTGCTTCCTGGAATGCACGAAGGGCTTTTCTCTGAGCTTCTGTCATTCTCTCAGGAACTTTTACAACAAAAGTTACATAGTGATCACCGCGCACATTTTTATTGCGGATGGTTGGAATACCTTTCTTGGAAAGACGAACTCTCGTATCTGTCTGTGTACCGGCTTTAATATCATAATCCATAGGACCGTCTATTGTATCAATCTTAATGGTTGCACCAAGTGCTGCCTGTGTAAAGCTGATTTCTTCTGTAGAAATGATATCGTAATCACGTCTTTGGAATTTTGGATGTCTGCTTACCACTACAGATACTAATAAGTCACCTCTTGGACCTCCGTTTGTACCCGGTTCTCCTTTACCACGAATACGTACACTCTGTCCGTTGTCAATGCCGGCAGGAATGGTCACGCGGATTTTCTTTCTGCGTTTTACATAACCGGAACCGGAGCAGTCAGAACATTTTTCTTTGATAATCTGTCCTGTTCCATGACATTCCGGACATTCCTGAACATTTCTTACCATACCGAACATAGACTGCTGTGTATAAACGACCTGACCGGATCCGTTACAATTTGGACATGTAATAGGACTGGTGCCTGGTTTTGCACCTGTGCCGTGACATGTTTCACATTCTTCTTTTAATGTAAGATCTAATTCTTTCTCTGTACCAAATACAGATTCTTCAAATGTAATTCGAACTGTTGTCTTTAAGTTGGCGCCCTGCATTGGACCGGATCTTCTGCTGGAACCGCCACCACCGAAGAAATCACCAAAAATATCGCCAAAGCCGCCGAATCCGCCGCCAAAGTCAAAGCCGTCAAAACCGCTAAAACCTCCACCGCCATAGCCGCCTGCCGTCTGATCAAAGGCAGCATGGCCAAACTGATCATATTTCTGGCGTTTTTCCGCATCACTTAAGACTTCATAAGCTTCCGCAGCCTCTTTGAACTTTTCTTCTGCTTCTGCATTGCCCGGATTGGTATCCGGATGGTATTTTTTTGCTACTTTACGGTAGGCTTTTTTAATATCGGCATCAGATGCACTCTTATCCACACCCAAAACCTCGTAATAATCTCTTTTTGATGCCATGATATCACCTTTCTCTTATACGGACTTAAGAGAACACGATCTGTGTTCTCTTAGGTCTGTTGCTCTATTTAAGTCTTTGTTTCAAGTTCTGATCCAGGTTTAAATGTCTTATCACTCTTTCGTGAATGACGTTCAAACGTATTCTGGCACCTTATTAAACTTCTGTGTAGTCTCCGTCAACTACGTCATCTGCCTGATATGCATCAGATGCTGCACCTGCACCAGCCTGTGCCTGTTCATATAATTTAGAGAATAATGTCTGAGCACTCTGTAATAATTTTTCTTTTGCAGCTTTGATTTCATCTACGTTTGTTTCTGTCATTGCTTCGATAGGAGCTTTTTCAACTGCTGCTTTTAATGCATCAAGATCAGCCTGAACTGCTGCTTTGTCGTTTGCATCTAATTTATCACCAGCTTCTTCTAATGCTTTTTCTGTCTGGAATACGATGGAATCTGCTTCGTTTCTTGTGTCAACAGCTTCTTTTCTCTTCTTATCTGCTGCTTCGAATTCAGCTGCTTCTTTTACAGCTTTTTCGATATCAGCATCAGACATGTTAGAACCGGATGTAATTGTGATGTGCTGTTCTTTTCCTGTTCCAAGGTCTTTTGCTGTTACGTTTACGATACCGTTTGCATCGATATCGAATGTAACTTCGATCTGTGGAACGCCTCTTCTTGCTGGTGGAATACCATCAAGACGGAACTGGCCGAGAGTTTTGTTATCTCTTGCGAACTGTCTTTCACCCTGTACAACGTGAATGTCTACTGCTGTCTGGTTGTCAGCTGCTGTAGAGAAGATCTGGCTCTTCTTTGTAGGGATTGTTGTATTACGTTCGATTAATCTTGTAGCAACACCGCCCATTGTTTCGATAGATAAGGAAAGTGGTGTTACGTCAAGGAGAAGGATGTCGCCTGCACCTGCATCGCCGGCAAGTTTACCACCCTGGATACATGCACCAAGAGCTACACATTCGTCTGGGTTGATTCCCTTGAATGGTTCTTTGCCTGTTAACATTTTTACTTTATCCTGTACAGCAGGGATACGTGTGGAACCGCCAACTAAGAGAACTTTGTCAAGTTCGGAAGCGTTGATACCAGCATCTTTTAAAGCTGTTGTTACAGGACCAGCTGTTTTTTCTACTAAGAAAGATGTGAGCTCATTGAATTTCGCTCTTGTTAAGTTCATATCGAAATGTTTTGGACCTTCTGCTGTTGCTGTAATGAAAGGAAGGTTGATGTTTGTTGTTGTTGCGGAAGAAAGTTCTTTTTTCGCTTTTTCTGCAGCTTCACGAAGTCTCTGCATAGCCATCTTATCACCGGATAAGTCTACACCTTCTGCTTTCTTAAATTCAGCAAGCATGTAATCTGTGATTACATTGTCAAAGTCATCTCCACCGAGTCTGTTGTTGCCGGCTGTAGATAATACTTCGATAACACCGTCACCAATTTCGATAATGGAAACGTCGAATGTACCGCCGCCTAAGTCGTATACCATAACTTTCTGTTCGTTTTCATTGTCAAGACCGTAAGATAAAGCTGCTGCTGTTGGTTCGTTGATGATACGTTTTACATCAAGACCAGCGATTTTACCAGCATCTTTTGTTGCCTGTCTTTCAGCATCATTGAAGTATGCAGGAACAGTGATAACTGCTTCTGTTACTTTTTCACCAAGGTAGTTTTCCGCGTCTGATTTTAATTTCTGAAGGATCATTGCAGAGATTTCCTGTGGTGTGAATTTTTTATCGTCGATTGTCACTTTGTAATCTGTACCCATATGTCTCTTAATAGAAGAGATTGTTTTGTCAGCGTTTGTTACAGCCTGACGTTTTGCAGGTTCACCGATTGCTCTTTCTCCTGTCTTTGTAAATGCTACTACAGATGGTGTTGTTCTCATACCTTCTGCGTTTGTGATTACTGTAGGTTTTCCACCTTCCATAACTGCTACACAGCTGTTTGTTGTACCTAAGTCAATACCAATAATTTTACCCATGATAAAATTCCTCCTAAATTCTAAAAATAATCATCAATAGTTCTATATGTTAAATTCTTGCTTTCAAAGTATTAGTTTGCAACTTTAACCATGCTGAATCGTAATACCATGTCTTTGTACATATAACCTTTTAAAAGCTCTTCTGCAACTACATTTTCTCCTAAGTTCTCGTCTTCGATATGCATTACTGCATTGTGGAAATCAGGATTGAATTCTTTGCCTTCTGCATTCATTGGTTCTACGTGACATGCTTCTAAAACAGATAAAAACTGTTTATAAATCTTGTCGATTCCCTGAACGTATGGGAGTTCTTTTTCTTCTTCTGTTAAAGTAGCCATTCCTCTTTCGAAGTTATCGATAACAGGAAGAAGCTTTTCTAACATATCTTTGGCTCCCATATCATACATCTTTGTAGTTTCCTTTGCTGTACGCTTTCTCGCATTTTCAAATTCTGCCATGAGACGCTGATATCTGTCCGTTAATTCTGCAACCTTTTCCTCACTCTTTGCAAGTTCTTTCTTAAGTTTTCTTGCAGAGAGTTTGTCTTTTAATGTTTCTTTTTCTTCTGCTTCCTCTTCGTCTGTCTCAGCTTCTTCATCTGCTAAAACTTCCATTTCTTCTTCGGAAACTTCTTCTGTTACAGTTTCTTCTGTAACTTCTTCTGCAGCTTCTTCTACAGTGTTTTCTTCCATGTTCTTATTCATGTCTTCCACTTACAAGCGACCGCCTTTCTAATACTTTTTGTTAAAGATCTCATCCAGTTCACCGGTTAAGCTCTTTAATGTTTTTACAACTTTTTTATAATCCATTCTCTTCGGACCGATGATACCGATGGTACCTGTACCGCCTTCTTCCAATTCATATGTAGCGGTTACAATACTGCAGTCCTTTAAGTCCTGATTGGCATTCTCATCACCGATGTATACCTGAATTCCCTGAGTGCCGTCCTGACTTCTCTTGTCGTCCAGCAGCCTTGTGAGGGCCCGCTTTTCCACCAAAGTTCCAAGAAGTCTGGATGTCTGTTCTCTGTCACCCAGTTCCGGATAACGTAAGATATTGGCTGTTCCACCAGTATATACATCCACCTGATCGGCTTCATGAATGGTCTCAACAATACCCTGGAAAATCTCTTCCAGAATAGCTGCATGCATGCCTGCCTGCATCTTCATAGTATGCACCAGTTCCAGATTAATATCCTTCAATGTAAGTCCCTGTAAGAAAGAGTTAAGAAGAATATTCATCTTTAATACATCTTCATTACTGAGTGCAGATTCTGTACGAATCATGTGATTCTTTACCACATTCCCTTCCATTACAATGACTGCAAGTAAACTTCTTGCATCCACCTGAGAAATCTGAATGAACTTAAGCCTTCCTTCTCTATATTGCGGGGAAGTAACCAGTGTAGCATAATTCGTATTGGTTGCAAGAACAGTGGCAACCTGTTCTAACATCTTCTCCATACGGTCTACTCTGGTAAGAAGAGCTCTCTTTTCCTCTTCCTCCTGCTCACGTTCCATCATAATGCTGTCTACGTAAAAACGATAGCCCAGATCAGATGGAATTCTTCCAGCAGAAGTATAAGGCTGTACGATGTAGCCCATCTCTTCCAAATCTGCCATCTCATTACGGATTGTGGCAGAGCTTAATTTTAAATCAGTGTATTTGGAAATTGTTCTGGAACCAACCGGTTCGCCAGTCTCTAAATAAGTTGCAATGATTGCTTTTAGAATAACTTGTTTTCTTTCGCTTAATTCCACGCTGCCACTCCTTTCTAATCGTTTGAATTGTTGAATTATTATATTCAACTTTGTGTTTATTAGCACTCATTCGTTTTGAGTGCTAACATCTATTGATAAATTAACACTTCTTATGGGAAGTGTCAAGAGATTTTTTCTTTTTCATAATTTTTTCATATATCCCCTGCACAATTCTTTCCTACACAAATTCCCTTAGTACAATATTACTTAAATCCAACCCTTTTTTTGTAAATTTAATATACCCATTTTCTTCTGTTAACAATTTACTCTTTTTATATTTTTCTATGATTTCTCCGTATATAGATTCCAACGTCAATCCATATCGGCAATAAAAAGCCTCTTTAGATACCCCTTCTATCATACGAAGGCCAAGTATCATCTCTTCTGCCATCTGCTCTTCAATAGAAAGGGATTCTACTTCTTCTCTATCTGCCAGTTCTCTCCATGGGTGTCCCAAATATTCTTTCATCTGATCTGTATTTTTAAAACGAGTTTCACGAATACAGGAAGATGCCCCAAGTCCGAATCCAATATAATCCCCACGCTGCCAGTATAAGATATTATGCGCACACTCTTTTCCATATAATGCATAATTCGAAACCTCATAACGGTGATATCCATATTCCAAAAGTTTTTCTTCTGTTATCTCATACATTTTCCGCTCTGTATCTTCATCGGGAATAAGAGATTCCAGTTTGTCATCATCATAAAAAGGTGTACCTTCTTCCACAATCAGACTATAGGCTGATATATGTTCCGGTTTTAAAGAAAGAATCCGGTCTAAAGTCTCTTTCCAGGTGTCCAGGGTCTGATATGGAACAGCGGACATCAAATCTATATTAATATTGGTAAATCCGGTTTTTCTTGCAAGGTCGTAACCCTCCAAAAACTGTTCATAGCTGTGAATTCTGCCAAGATAGGAAAGTTCCTTCTCCTGCGTACTCTGAAGTCCAATGCTCAGACGGTTAATACCGCACTTCTTATACGTTAGAAGTTTATCCCAGGTTAATGTCCCCGGATTAGCTTCTGTACTGATCTCCGCTTCCGGATGAAAAACCGCCTCGTTTTTCAATGTATTTATAATTCTTTCTGTCCATTCCGGTTCTAATATAGTAGGAGTTCCTCCCCCAAAGTAAACGGTTGTAACCTGATACTCCTTTTCTCTTTGAAAAAAGCCTCTGATTTCTTCACAGAGGCTTTCTACATACTTTTGCATCGTTTCTTTATCAGAAACAAAGGACAAAAAGTCACAATATTTACATTTGCGGAGGCAGAAGGGAATGTGGATATATACACCAAGATTCTTTTTCTGATTCATAGCTGCCTCTTTTTCCATATGTTAATTATTTTTTGATGGAATCCTTAAAATTATTTAAAGAAATCCTCAAGTTGCTTTAAAGAAATAAAATATTTATAAAGCTATCTATCTGTCATCCAATTTTAATACACTCATGAAGGCCTTCTGCGGAATCTCCACGTTACCTACCTGACGCATACGTTTCTTTCCTTCTTTCTGTTTTTCCAGAAGTTTCTTCTTACGTGTAATATCACCGCCGTAACATTTTGCAAGTACGTCTTTACGAACCGCTTTTACTGTTTCACGGGCAATGATCTTACTTCCAACAGCAGCCTGAATTGGAATTTCAAACTGATGTCTTGGAATTTCTTCTTTTAATTTTTCACACATCTTTCTACCGCGCTCGTAAGCAGATTCTCCATGAACGATGAAGGAAAGGGCATCCACTTCCTCACGGTTAATTAAGATGTCCAGCTTCACAAGCTCGGACTGCTGATATCCTTTCATTTCATAATCAAAGGATGCATAACCACGGGATCTGGATTTTAAGGCATCAAAGAAGTCGTAGATAATTTCATTTAACGGAAGGTCGTATTTTAAAAGTGCTCTTGTCTCTTCCATATATTCCATACTGATATATGTTCCACGACGTTCCTGACAAAGCTGCATGATTGCTCCAACGAATTCTGTAGTCACCATGATCTCTGCATGAACGATTGGTTCTTCCATATATTCAATCTGAGTCGGTTCAGGAAGGTTTGTTGGGTTGGTAAGATCAATCACTTCCCCATCTGTCTTATGAACCTTATATACTACAGAAGGCGCTGTTGTCACAAGATCTAAGTTATATTCACGTTCCAGACGTTCCTGGATAATCTCAAGATGAAGAAGTCCTAAGAAACCGCATCGGAAACCGAAGCCTAAGGCAATGGATGTCTCCGGTTCGAAGAAAAGTGCTGCATCATTTAACTGAAGTTTCTCAAGGGCGTCTCGAAGGTCCGGATACTTTGCACCATCGGCCGGATAAAGACCACAGTATACCATAGGGTTAACTTTTTTATAACCCGGAAGAGGCTCTGCACATGGATTCTTTGCATCGGTAACTGTATCACCTACTCGTGTATCACGCACATTCTTTAAGCTGGCTGTAATATATCCAACCATACCGGCAGATAATTCATCACAAGGAATAAACTGTCCTGCACCAAATGTACCTACTTCTACTACATCTGCTTCCGCACCGGTGGCCATCATACGCATTCTGGTTCCGGCTTTAATAGTACCTTCTTTGATGCGGGCAAATACAATTACACCTTTATAAGAATCGTATAAACTGTCGAAAATAAGAGCCTGAAGAGGTGCATCAGGGTCTCCCTCCGGTGCCGGAATCTTCTCAACGATCTGTTCTAATACATCTTCTATGTTGATGCCTGCTTTGGCTGAAATCTGTGGTGCATCCTGCGCTTCAATGCCGATTACATCTTCAATCTCGTTGACAACACGCTGAGGTTCCGCACTTGGAAGGTCAATCTTATTGATAACAGGCATTACTTCAAGATCATGATCTAAAGCAAGATATACGTTTGCTAATGTCTGCGCTTCAATTCCCTGTGCAGCATCAACTACAAGGATGGCACCTTCACAGGCAGCAAGGCTTCTTGAAACTTCATAGTTAAAGTCTACGTGGCCCGGAGTATCAATTAAGTTAAATAAATAATCTTCCCCATTATTTGCTTTATATGCAATACGAACGGCCTGAGATTTGATGGTAATACCACGTTCTCTCTCAAGATCCATGTTATCAAGAACCTGAGACTGCATCTCTCTTGTTGTGAGAAGGCCGGTTTTTTCAATGATTCTATCTGCCAATGTTGACTTTCCGTGGTCAATATGGGCTATAATACAGAAATTTCTGATATTTTTCTGGTTTACTTTTGCCATTTAATTATGTTCCTCCTAGAAATTCGCATAAATTAACTAATTAATTGTACATGAAAATGAAGGAAACCGCAACTTATTTCTTTAGAACCTGATATAAAAGCTCTGCCAAAGGTTCCATTGCGTTTTTTGCTTCTTCCTTTGTATTGGTCTGTGCCCCCACTTCTACAAGAAGGCTTCTCGGTTTTAAATGAAGATTATATCGATAGCCTTTTAAATATATTTTTCTTGTTAGTCCGGGATACAAATCAGCAGCTTTTAACTGCATTTGAAGACTGAATGCCAGATTATCTTCTTTATTGGGATTTTGCAGATATGTAATATCTCCGTTTTTCGCTGTACGGCTAAGACCGTTGAAAAACATGATTTTAGCTGTATCCGCTCCATTTACTTTCGTAACCAGTTTCGTTCCTTCTTTTACCGCATCTCTGTGAAGATCAATAACTACTTCAATGGATGGGAACTTTTCCAATATCCTTTTTACACCATTTCCTGCATAGGTATAGGCTTTACTACGGTCCAGTTTTCCGTTGATCATGTCGTAAAAAGACCTGTCATGATAGGTTTTGATCTGATATTTTTCTTCCAATATTCTAGTAAGTTCATCGCCGGTTCCGATAATCGTTTCTGATTTATCACTATTTTTACTATCAGCAAAGTTTTCGCTGCCATGAGTATGATAAATCAAAATCTTAGGTTCTTCTTTATTAAAATCAATAGACAAGTCTTTCGATGCAAGTTTTTCTCCGTTTAACTCACTAGACGTTACAGTTGTTGTACTGTCAACAGTATAAAAATTTTTCAAAAGAAATTCATAATTCTTTAGCTGCTCCACGGAATATGTTTTTGCCTCTGTTTCATTGGCCTGGATTTCTATTTCCTGAAGACTTTCTTCCTTACCCTCATCCGTTTCCAGAAAATAGGCAGGAACGTCTGCTTTATAAGATAAAAAATCATCTGTATCTTCCCAATATTTATCACAATAATCCATAATTGGAAATACTTCTTCTCTTACAGATTCGACCAGTCTTTCCACAAGACTTTCCGTTGTCATATTTTTTTCATTATAAGTAATAAGAGGAACCATTTGGGAAACAGAGAAAGACAGACCGGAATAAAGAAATGTTTCTTTTTTAATTTTCCAATCTTTATCTTCTCTATTATAAAATATCATATGATTTATCACAAAAATGGCAGACATCCATAAAAGAGCCTGCCATGCATTCTTTTTTGTCATAGTTGTCCCTTTCTGCCCAATCCGTCCTGATTTCATTCTATGACTTTGCTTTATTTATATGACTATTTCATTAATTGCTTCTGAAATTGTATAGCTGATCTTTTTCACTGCCTCATCGATATTTTTCGGTGTGACAAACATATCCAGCAGTTCAGGCACAATATAATGATTCAGACTCATCTCATCAGCATCTTCTGTTAATAAAGACAATGCATCATTTACCAAAGTGGGAACTGCAATCACAGTGGGAACTCCAATCGCAATCACATCAACTCCAACTGTTTTTTTAGATATCTCCTTTCGATGATTTCCCACACCAGATCCGGGAGCGATACCCGTATTACAAATCTGAATGGTTTTGTTCAGTCTCTTTACATTTCTTGCTGCAAGAGCATCTATCACAAGTAATACATCCGGTTTTATTTCCTTTACAGTACCTTTAATGATTTCTACTGTTTCAATTCCTGTCTGTCCCATGACGCCTGGAATCAAAGCACTCACTAATCTGGCATTTTTCACAATTCCTTCTTTCATTAAATGTCTTGTAACAAACAAATTTTTAATTACATCAGGTCCAAGGGAATCAGAAGTTATCTGGTCGTTCCCAAGACCTGCAACCAGAATATGCTTATATTGCTTTAGAATATATGCCAGTCTTTTTGCAAGAAAACAGCTCATTTCCTTATGATAGGATTCGTCCGGTAAGGATAAGTCCTCGCCTTCTATAGTAATATATGTTCCTATTGGTTTCCCGATTGTCTGCTCTCCATTTTTATTTAATATACGGATTATAGTTTCTTTCATATTGTGATTCTCATTGTAATTAATCTGAATAGAAACTCCATCCTCAATCTCAGTTTCCCCAAGATTTTCTGTAATTTCCAGAGCAAGGTCCGTTCTGGTCTTCCATTTTTGTTCCTTCATATTCTTACCTCATTTATAAATTGCCACATTTAGGCTTGATTTTTATTCATTTCCGATATATAGTATTTCCTGGTGAAAAAAACCTATACTTATAACACTCAATTTGTAATAATTTTTAGAAAAATTATTACAAATCCCTTGACAAAATGAAGGGTGAACACTACAATAGAGTGGTATGTTTACATTAGATTGTCCGTGTCCAATTTAATACAAAACAATGTAATTCAGTACAATTAGGTTATGTAATTAAAAATATTTGGAGGTGCTCAGATTGGCTAACATCAAATCTGCAAAGAAAAGAATTAAAGTTATCGAAACTAAAACATTAAGAAACAAAATGATCAAATCTAAGATCAAAACTTACGTAAAGAACGTTGAAGCTGCTATCGCTGCTGGTGACAAAGCTGTTGCTACAGAAAAATTAAATGCAGCTATCTCCGAAATCAGCAAAGCTACTTCTAAAGGAATCTTCCACAAGAACACAGCTGCTAGAAAAGTTTCTAACTTAACAAAAGCTGTTAACAAAATGGCTTAATTGATAGCGATAATTTTATAATGAATATACAAAAGGCTGTTTCATCCCTCTCAGAAACAGCCTTTTTTGTATGCATTTCTATAAAATTATAAATTATGGAACAGGTTAACAAGATATATCACAGCAAAGAAAACCATTGTTAAAATTGTCCCAGCCAGTGCGTCCTCCCCCCACATATAATATGTTGTAAAAAACAATATAATTTCCCATATAATCAATGGCAGTATACGAATGCATAAAATCAATGTCTTCCTGCGTCCGATATCCATTGTTTTCGGTTCTTCCAATTCAGGATGCAACATCTCACAATGTACTGTGGAACCATATCTTCCATGAATACGCATGGCACTGTATTCTATTCCATCTAGAATGAACTCCGGATACATGCCCTCTTTTGTAATTGTAATATCCTTATTCTGGTCCTTAGCGTATTTTAAAAGAGCATCTGTAAATTCATGAGATGTATTTATAATTATATCTGGAATAAACATAAATTTCCTATTTGATTCGTATCTGGCAACTTGTTTATAATCTTCTATAAGCTGATAAAATTTATTGCCCTTTTGTTCCTCTCTTTCGATATAGGACAAAAAGTAATCTGAATCGATCCTGTCTTTGGATTCTCTTCTTAATTCCTCACACAGACGAATTACATTCAACAACTCAGCTCTCTCTATCTCTACCTGTTGTTTGCGTTTGGCAGCTGCATCACTTAAAGAAATATTGCCTATTAAAACACTTTTGATATCTTCTAGAGACATTCCTGTTTTTCGTAATACTCGAATTAATTTTAAATCTTGAATCTCGGCTTCACCATATTCCCGATATCCATTAGACTCATTTCTTGTTGGATGAATCAGTTCCTCTTTTTCGTAAAAACGGATATTCTGCTTTGAGATACCTGTCAATTTTTCTACTTGTGATATATTCATAATACTTACCTCCTTCAGTCTTCTTTTAAGCTCATACTAAGGGATATAGTAAGTATAAGGTCAAGAAAAAAAGAAAGAAAAATCTATTTTGAGCTGAATTTTATAATTAAAAGTTCAACAGACACACGGTCGATCCACTGACCGGTCTTTACCATCTCCTCTGCCAGAGCACATTCTTCCAGATTGGCAAGCAATTGCTTCTTAGAAAATCTCTCTGCCTGTTTGGCATATTTTTCCGCAATATAAGGAGAAAGCCCGCCGGCACTTCCCATCTCTTTGGAAGACTTACGAAGTTCCTTCATATCTTTCATCTGAGCCATCAGCTGAAACTGTCTTGCAATCAGAAAAAGAATTCTCATTGGAGGTTCCTTAAGTGCTAAAAGCTGATCATATAAGGCCATTGCCTTCTTTTGATTCTTAGAGGCCATAGCTGAAATCATCTCAAATATATGATTGGTAATCTCTACTGTTATAATCTCATCGATATCTTTCCTGTCAATCACTTCTCTATCACCAACATAATCAGCAAGTTTGCTAATTTCATTCTTTAACTGATTCATATCCGATGATGTCAGGGATAATAGATAAGATAAATCATTCTGTCTAATCTTCTTCCCTCTTCTTGATAACAAGCCGGCACACCATGTTATTAATTGTTTCTCATCCGGTGCAGTACATTCACAAATATATCCATGATCTTTAATATATTTATAGACTTTATTTCGCTTATCCACTTCCTGTTCTACCATGACAATAACAGTGGTATCCGGAAGCTTTTTTAACACTTCCAGATAATCCTCAGCAGCTTTTTTTAGGAAACCTGTATCTTCCAACAGGATTAGTCTTCTGTCCTGAAAAAAAGGCATGGTCTCTGCAATGGATGCGATGGATGGAACATCTGCCTGTCTGCCTTCAAAACGAGAAAAGTTAATACTATCATCCGGATCTACTATAGCTGGACACAGAAGCTGCTTTGTCTGCTGCACCAGATAATGTTCATCTCCATATATTAGATAGATGGAATCAAAGGTTTCATTTTTTATATTTTCCTTAATATGCTTCATTTTACCCTATCCTCAAAATAATGTTTCATATTATATTGCATCTATTTTACCATACCGTACCCCAAATAGGAAGTTTCTTTCCCCAATCTTATTTCAACTGCACCATGATACATTGTATAAAAGATTTTCGAACCTGATTTTTGAATTCTTTGTACCGTTTCTTTGGCAGGATGCCCGTAATGATTCTCTGCCTCACAGGAAATAAGGGCTGCATCCGGTACAAAAGTTTTGAGAAGTTCCTCTTTTGTACCATTTGCTGAACCGTGGTGACCAACTTTTAATATCTGTTCCTTATCTTTATCCATGGAATATCTTTTTAAATGTCTGATCATCTCATTTTCTCCTTCCTTTTCCACATCACCGGTTAGAAGAATCTGTTGATGCCGTGTATTCAAAAGCAGCACCATGCTGTTCTGATTCTCATCACCTGTATTATTATTTTTTGGGTAGACACAATAGAAAATACTGTCTTTTAATTTTACTTTGTCTCCCTGTTTTATATAAAATAACTTTGTATTATTTATACGGGCTAACTCCTCAAGTTCCAACTGTTTGTCACTCTTTTCCTTTCTTATGGGAAGAATCAGATGATTTACAGGATAACCTGACTTTAATAATTCTTTCAAACCGGAAACATGATCTTCATCCATATGTGATAAAAACCAATAATCCACATGCTGAATTCCATAGTATTCAAGGGCAGGCCTGATCACATACTGTCCAATATTTCTCTCGGATGTACTTCCCCCGTCAATCATACATACTTCTCCATATTCTGTATGATAAAGAATTCCATCTCCCTGCCCCACATCCAGCATAGTAAGAAAACAATCATTCCTTCCTGTACAATGAACAAAAACGCTGCCGCAGAAAAGCATAACAGGAATCATAAAATATGCTTTCTTTTTCCATTTTTTAAAAATAAGATAAAACACCAGAATTCCACAGCACAAAAAAAGATAATAAGCCAGAGCAAATAGAGGTCCCCGATATCCGGCCTGCAGATAAGACAGAGGGAATTTTTGAGCTGTCTGACACAATATATCATATAGTTTCAAAATCCACTCTGACAGTCTGATACCTATATGGACAAGAGGTTCAAGTACAAGAAAAAAACATCCCATGCCCCCCGCAAACAACAGAGGGACAAGAAACGTCATAAGCGGAATGACAACCAGATTTAACAAAAAACCTGCAACAGAAAATCCATAAAAAAAATATAAAGACAAGGGCAGTGTAAAAACAATAATAAGTCCTCCTGTAATCATGCTGTCTCTCAGCCTGTTATGCCCTGTTTTATATTGAAAAACAGAAAAGAGAAATGGACATATTATTCCAACAGAGATCATTGCGCCAAAGGATAATAAAAAGCCACTGTCAAACAATCTGGCAGGAATCTCATATAACAGCCACAAGGCGGCAAATGACAAAGCAGATGGCAGATCATAATAATATCCTTTCAGCTCAGCGATTAAATAAATGCATAACATAATGGCCGCTCTCAGACAGGAACTGCTCATTCCTGACATAATTGCATATAGAAGAATGCATGGAAAAGATGCTGTAACACTGATCGCATATCCTAATCCTGCTTTGCGAAGCAATTTGTATATTCCAGCTCCCAAAAGACTCATGTGCAGTCCGGATACCGCCAGTACATGACTGATACCGCCAAATTCATAAAGTTGTTTTTGTTCCTCTGTAAGATAATCTTTTTCACCATAAGCCATGGCAATACCGATTCCCGAGTATTCTTCTTTCATATGTTTTCTGATATAATCTATTGCTTTTTGACGTATTTTATAGAGGCCGTCCTTAATCAGAAAACTGCCAAATCTCACTTCTACAAGCTCCGCTTCTTTTACAACAGCCAGAACTCCCCTGCCCTCTTCATAGGATTTTTGATGAAAACCACCTGGATTTGCAGGATATGGGAAACTGTCTATCCGTCCCTTTACTTTCATATAACTTCCAATAGGACCATTCGGTTTTTCATCAAGATATATCAGTAATTTCCCTCCCTGCCGGCTTCCATTTATCTGCAGCCGGTCAATGACAACAGAACAGGAATATTCCTTTTCTATCATATTATCAACCTGTCCTTCTATAATACATTTTCTGTCATTGATATAAAGATTCAGATTGTCTTTATATTCATTCCATATATGACATCTGAATCCACCAGCCAAAAGACCGGCACAAAGTACAACCATCACCGGAAGCGGACGAAGGCGCATTCCGGGATTGTAAGTGGCCGCCAAGGTATTGAGCAAACTCATACTTTGGCTCGTCGCTGACATAAAAAAGCCGCCCTTTTTTAGAACTACAATTACAAAACATATAATTGCAGCCAAACAAAGGGCAGCCAAAGCTGCCGTTCCATGAAACTGCCACATCCATACCTCTCCGAGTACAAATCCTGCCAGCGCACAAGGCAACGGTCTTTTATTCAATTATATTCTCCTTTTCGTCTGTGCATCTCAGCCATTTGATGACCAGACATATACTATTGTTTGATTAAATCCAGATTTCTTTCAATCGGCTGGCTGAAATCTATATTTGCTCTAAAACCGCTGATAGGTTTTCCATTCACCGTGAACTGAACCTTGCTGACACCGGCTCTTTCTGCCAGAGAATTTACAATCGCGTACACTGTGACCTCACCTGATATGTTCTCCAAAGGATCCAGAAATTCTTTACTAAGATCTACATAACAAATCAGATCCTTTGTTACAGTTTTAAGCACTGTTGTACCTGCCGGAAGTGGTGAATGAAATTCATCTGTACTGATAATACTCTCAATAATCAACTGTTCCATTGGTACATTATTCACTACCTGAATTGCAACTTCCTTTTTTATCAGTTTTGTACCGGTATCATCTGCAAAATATAAGATAGTCTTTTCTTCCTGGTTTACTCCCCAGTTTTCTTCCGTACCATCAATAAAATAATCCTTGCTCATCATACCAACAGGCTGACTGCTCAGGGTCATAAGAGGCGTTCCTGACACTTTAAACTCAACAGTCTGAATTTCTTCTATCTGGGTCAATGTTCTGACAATACTGGCACGAAGAAAAATCTCTTTGATACTGTCCAAGTTGGAATATTCCGTTGTAAAATCAATGATCAGATTGGAATTTTCCAAGTAAATATCAGACCACACAATGTCCTGTGGAATGGAAGGCTGTCCTTCTAAAGTTTCCGGAGCATTTTTTAATCGAAAAAGAATCTCTTTTGCTTTTTCAATCCCCTGACTGTTACCTGTGAACTGATAAGGAACTTTATGGAAGGAGTAACCATCGGTAGAAATATAATAAAGTAAAATGTCACCTTCCGGCTGTTCTTTCTTATCTCTTCTAGGCGAAAATATGCTTATCAAAATAACAAGAACCATTGTCATAATAATAAGAACCGGAATTCCAAATACATATTTTTTCATCTCATATCCCCTCTCATTCTATGACATATATTTTAGTGGGATTCTTACTGAGAAAGTAGTGCCTTCTCCCGGAACACTGTGTACCTTAACAGCACCTTTATGAAGAAGAATTACCTCTCTTGTAATTGCCAGGCCCAGACCTGTACCGCCGGTTTCTCTTGATCTTGCTTTATCAACCCGGTAAAAACGTTCAAAGATATGTTCCTGATGTTTCTCATCAATGCCTTCCCCGCTGTCTTCCACTTTAAGATAGAAATACTTGTGGTCTGCGTTCAGATACACACGTACCCAGCCGCCGTCTCTGTTGTATTTTATTCCATTCTCAATCAGATTGGAAATAGCAAGAGTAAGTTTAACCTGATCCACCTCTGCCATGACGGGACGAAACGGTTCAAAACCGATTTCAATATCACGATTGGCAGCAATTGGATTCAGACGTTTTATAATGGAATCTACAAGTTCATTCATATTGAGCTTTTCAACATTTAATTTGGCAACCTTTTTGTCCATCTTAACAAGATCCAAAAGATCGCTGATAATAATGTTCTCCCTGTCAATCTCGGCAACGATATCTTCCATAAATTCCCGGTATAGTTCTACATCTGCATCAGGCATACAAAGCAGGGATTCAGCAAGAACCTTCATAGATGTCATAGGTGTTTTCAGTTCATGTGATACATTGGACACAAATTCCTGTCTGGAAGCTTCTAAAGTCTGAGCTTTCACAAGAATATCATTAAATCCGCCTGTTAACTCCTGAAGCTCACGATATCCGTATGGTTTTAACTGTTCATCCGTATGTCCGTCCGCAATGTATTGTACATTTTTCTTTAAAGTTTTAAATTGTCCGGTTAACAAGCCGGCTGCTATGGCACTAAGTGCAAGGCCAACAGCAATAAACAAAATAACCAGACTGTGATACAGACTTCTCATCTGCTGTTCCATCCTAATCACATCTAAACAAGAAGAAATCACACATATAACACCTGTCACATTCCCTCCCGTAGAATCTGTAATCGGATATACGATTTCAATGTACTGGCCTTCTCTGTTGGAAAGTACCCCCGTATGACCTGCCATAACCTTTAATACATCTTCTGTCATCAGATATCGGTTATCTTCGATTCCAAATGTATCTTTTACGATTCTGAAATTCTGGTCAATAACCATGATACGGCCTTCCATCAGTCCGGCAAACTGTTCAAGTTCTATTCCTAAAGATTCATTCATACTGGTAAACTGGAAACCGGAAGATTTGATTCGGTCCGCAACCATAATACATTTGCTTTGAACAGTTTCTGTCTTCTGGTTCCATAATTTAGCATTCTGAGATTCTATCATAAGCTTACCAAATATGGAAGGAATAAGAATAGAAAATAATGCTAACACAAAGAAAATGGCAAAACGCATACTGCCAAATACGTTTGCCAAATTCTTCTTAATCCTGATAAAAATATCCTTTACCCCACTTTGTATGAACGTATTTTGGATTTTCAGGGTTAGGTTCTATCTTTTCGCGCAGACGTCTGATATGTACGTCTACTTTACGTTCCTGATCTGCACTGGTAGAATCTGTTCCCCAAATCAGCTTAAGCAGATCTTTTCTGCTGTAAACTGTCTTCGGATTATGAACGAAAAGATCAATTAAGTCAAACTCCTTGGCAGTAAGGTCAACTTCTTTATCCCCTATATATACACTACGATTCGCCCTGTCAATATTGATACCGGAAGTCTTCTTCGTTTCAACACTCTTTTTCACACTTCTTCTCATAATTGCCTTCATGCGGGCTTTTACTTCCATAATATTAAATGGTTTCGTAATATAATCATCTGCACCATATTCCAAACCGAGAATCTTATCCATATCATCTCCTTTGGCGGTCAGCATAATAATCGGCACATTGGAAAATTCACGAATCTCCTGACACACTTCAAAACCACTCAGTTTTGGAAGCATCACATCAAGAAATATCATATCGTATTCATTGTCTCTCGCAAGTGCAAGAGCTTCCTCTCCATCATATGCACAATCCACTTCTATGTCATCATGTTCCAGACTTATGCGAAGTCCTTTCACGATTAATTTTTCGTCATCAACAATAAGCACTCTTTTTCCCATATCCGCCTCCAAATCGCTTACTTAAACTTTAATAAAATCTTTAATCTGTTCAAAGATTCCCTCCTTAATTCCTTCTGCCTCCAGCAGCTCCTCTATGGTCTGAAAACTGCCTTTCTTATCGCGAAGCTTAAGTATGGATTCTGCCCGCTTCTGTCCAATACCGGGAAGCGTCATCAACTCATTCAAAGTCGCCCTGTTTACGTTAATCTTTTGATCTGTTTGACTTTGATCCTGATTGGTTTCGTTCTTTTGTTCTTCTTTTGATAAAATATAAATCTTTCCTTCATCGGAAAGTGTTAAAGCAAGATTAACAGAATCTCTGTCTGCTGTTTCTGTAAACCCACCGGCTGCTTCCACTGCATCAAACACACGGCTTCCTTCCGGAAAAGAATATACCCCGGGATTCTTGACCTGACCGCAGATATGAACCCAGATCAATTCATCCTCCGAATGATTGATATCTGCAGATAAATCTGACTTATCGGAAACATTTGACTTATCTGAAACATCTGAAACGTCTGAAATCTTTATACCGGCATACTCGGCATCCGTCTGTTCAATCAATTCTCCTCCGGGAGACAAACTGCATCCTGTAAAAAAAATCAAAAGAAAAAGAAGAACGAATCTTCCTTTGTTTCTGCTATGTGTCATTCTATTCACCTCTATAAACGACACATTTCTTATTTCTTTGTGAAGATAGTTCTATTCTATCGAACTTTATTTTTAAATACAAGCACTTTTTGTACTGTAAAACTTACAAATTTATTACGAACTTTACATAATTTTTTTACTCCCATTGAAAGACAAGGATACCGGCAACGGCTATTGCCGCTCCTATGATTTTTCTCCATAAAAATGGACTTTTCTCTATTCCGAACAGACCGAAGAGTTCTATCAGGTAGGCAACTAAAATCTGTGACGTTACAATAAACAGTGCTGCTTTCCCAGGACCCATGGCTGACATGGCAAGAATAACTGTAAGAGTGATAAAAGCACCAAGAACTCCTCCAAGAAGCATGTATTTTCTGTCCACCTGTAACAGATCCAAAAATCTATGATTTCCTTTCTCGTAAAAAAACCAAATTCCAAGACACAATAAAAATCCTGTAAATTGAACAAAGGTATTTGTTACCCATTGCCCGCTTGTTTTGGATACTTCTGTATTGAACACGCCTTGTATACTCATCAACGCACCGGACAGTACCGCAATTATCATACCAAACATAAAACAACCCTCATACTATAATAATTTCATTTACTATAATTATAGTATGAGGGCAATGTCTCAATTATATACGATTTTCTTCTAAATTATTTTCTTTAAATTAAGCCATAACCTCTTCGATAACAGAAGATAAAATGGCTGTCATTTCATCCACATGTTCTTTTTCAATAACTAAAGGAGGAATGAAACGAAGTGTATTGGCACCTGCAGAAATAATCACAAGTCCTTTTTCCAATGCTTTCTTTACAATGGAACTAACAGGCCCATGGAATTCAAGTCCCTGCATGAGACCGATCCCTCTGTGTTCTTTAATGCAGGCATATTTGTCTGCAAGTTTTTCTAATTCATCGTAAAGATATGCACCGATTTCATTTACATGGTCAACAATATTCAGTTCGTCATAAAGATCATATACAACAGATACAGCAGCTGTGGCAAATGGATTGCCTCCATAAGTTGTACCGTGATCACCCGGAACAAGAACATCGGAAACTTTGGAAGATGTTACAAAAGCACCTACAGGCACTCCACAGCCGAGAGCTTTTGCAAGAGCCATAACATCCGGTTTCACACCGTAGAGTTCATGGGCATACATAGCACCACAGCGTCCCATGCCGCACTGTACTTCATCAAAAATGAGAACTATATCTTTCTCATCGCAAAGTCTTCTAAGACCTTCTAAAAATTCTTTGTCACCAGGATAAATCCCGCCTTCACCCTGAACTACTTCACAGATAATACCGCAGGTCTTGTCATTTACTTTAGAAATCACATCTTCCAGATCATTAAAATTGGCAAATACAGCTCTGCATCCTTCCGGCACGAAACCTTCCTGATATTTCTCGTTACCGGTTACCGAAAGAGCCCCCTGGCTTCTTCCATGAAAAGAGTGATACATGGCGATGAATTCATAATCTTCCCTCTTTTCTTTTTTATAAGCGTATTTTCTGGCAACTTTTAATGCTCCTTCAATGGCTTCTGTTCCACTATTTGTAAAAAATACTCTTCCCATTCCCGTGGTATTCACAATCTTAGTCGCCGCATTAATAGCCGGCACATTGTAATAAAGATTAGAGGTATGTAAAATCTTATCAATCTGGTCTTTTAACGCCTGTTTATAAGTTTCATTGCCGTAACCTAAAGCAAATACAGCAATACCTGCTGCAAAATCCAGATATTTCTTCCCTTCGATATCATAAAGATAAACGCCTTCCCCTTTTTCAAATACCACAGGAAAACGATTATATGTTTTCATAAGGACCTGATCGGCCTGTTTCATGTAATCCATGGTGTCTCTCCTCTTGGAATCATCGATCCCTTTTGTCTAACTTTAATCTAATTTAATTCATGTGCTGCAGAACTAAAACAAAGGTTCTTTTAGAATAGCGGTTCCGATACCTTTCGCTGTAAAGAACTCAAGAAGCAGACAGTGTGCCATTCTTCCATCCAGAATATGTACTCTGGAAACACCTTCTTCAATCGCCTCAATACAGTTGGTAAGTTTTGGAAGCATGCCTCCGCCAACAATGCCATCTTCAATAAATGCTCTTGCCTGATCTAAGTCCATCTCTGAGATAAGAGTATCTTTGTCAGCCGGATCAATAAAAATACCTTCGATATCAGTCAGGAATACGAGTTTCTCCGCATTCATGCTTTTAGCAATGCCGCATGCAGCATCATCTGCATTGATATTATATGTTTCTCCCTTTTCATCTACACCGATCGGAGCAATAACAGGAATAAAATCGTCATCCATAAGTGTTTCCAGAAGCTTTGTATTTACTTCTTTAATATTACCTACGTAACCGATATCCTTTCCACCTGCAAGTTTCTTCTCTACACGTAGCATACTGCAGTCTTTACCGCAAAGACCTACAGCCCGTACGCCCAGTTCTTCCATCATACCGACTAAACCTTTATTTACTTTGTATAAAACCATCTCGGCAATCTCCATAGTGTCTTTGTCAGTCACACGGAGACCATTGACAAACTGGGGTTCCTTACCTGTTAAACGTACCCATTTGTTGATTTCTTTCCCACCGCCATGAACAATGATCGGTTTCATACCGATTAATTTAAGAAGAGCCACGTCCTTGATTACATTATGTTTTAATGTATCGTCAAGCATGGCACTGCCGCCGTATTTTACAACAATCACACTGCCGCGGAATCTTTGGATATATGGAAGTGCTTCTAATAATGTGCTGGCTTTCACCATATCGATATCGATATTCGCTTCTTTCATCTGTTTGAAAACATCGTCTTTCTTTTTTTCTGTCATCGTTTGCCACCTCTGCCTAGTCATTTTTTCTTAAATTGCAAGCCCTTATAAAGGATCTGACAAAGAAATCTTTTTATGAACGATAATCCGCATTAATACTTACATATTCGTATGTAAGGTCACATCCCCATGCTGTAGCTTCATATTCACCATCATGCACATTCACTTCACATCTTACAGGGTTTGCAGATAAAATCTCAGTTGCCAGTTCTTCACTGTAATCTGTTGCAATACCGTCTTTTACAAGCTGAAGAGTTCCTGCCTCGCTTTCAAGAGAAATATCAACCTTTTCAGGATCAAAATTTACACCAGAGTAACCCATAGCACAGATAATACGTCCCCAGTTTGCATCTTTGCCAAATACAGCAGCCTTTGTAAGGGAAGATGTTACAACGGATTTGGCAAGTGTTTTTGCTTCCTCTTTGGAAGCCGCACCATAAGCTGTTACCTCAAATAATCTGGTACATCCTTCTCCGTCACCGGCAATCTGCTTGGAAAGGCTTTCGCAAATATAAGTTAAGGCTTCTTTGAAAGCTTCGTAATCTTCATTCTCTTCTGCCATCATTCCATTTCCCGCCATACCGTTGGCAAGAACAAATACAGTGTCATTGGTTGATGTATCGCCGTCTACAGATACCATGTTAAAGGTATCTTCCACGATTTCTGAAAGTGCTTTCTGAAGTAATTCCTTTGTAATAGCCGCATCTGTTGTAATAAAGCCCAGCATAGTTCCCATATTCGGATGAATCATGCCAGAACCTTTACACATGGCACCGATTGTTACTGTCTTACCGTCAAGTTCTAAGGTAACTGCCGCCTGTTTTTTGCAGGTATCTGTTGTAAGAATGGCTTCCGCCGCATCTTCTCCTCCTTCTATCTCTGAAGAAAGAGCTTCGGGAAGCATATTACATCCTTTTAAAATTACATCTAATGGAAGCTGCTGTCCGATCACACCTGTAGAGCAGACTAATACTTCTTCCGCTTGGATTCCCAGAGCCTTTGCAGCTTCTTCCATCGTTGCTTTTACGTTGGCAATACCCTGTGCACCGGTACAGGCATTGGCATTGCCGCTGTTTACAACGATAGCTCTGGCCGTTTCATAATTCCCAATGGTATCTCTGTCTACAAGAACAGGGGCTGCTTTTACCACATTTCTTGTAAAAACACCTGCACTTACGGCCGGAACATCACTCAAGATCATAGCCATATCTTTATTTGTCTTATTTGGTTTCACGCCGGCACGAAGACCTGCTGCTTTATATCCTTTGGCAGCTGTGACACCGCCGTTTATTATTGTATACATAGTTTTAAACACCTCATTCATGAATTTTTAATAGGAACATCATGGGAACATCGGAGGCTGCATTAATCCTTCTTTTTCATCCAGGCCGAACATAAGATTCATATTCTGAACCGCCTGGCCTGCGGCACCTTTTACCAGATTATCCATGGCTCCCATCATAATGACTCTTCCTGTTCTCTTATCTACTTTAATATTCACATCCACAAAATTGCTGCCTTCTACCCAGCGTGTTTCAGGACATTCACCCTGGTTTAATACACGTACAAAATATTCATCTTTGTAATATTTCTTATAAATCTCTCTGATTTCTTCTTCTGTGATGTCCTTTGTCAGATTAGCATAAGCAGTAATCAGAATTCCTCTATTCATTGGAACAAGATGAGGGGTAAAATTAAGTTTTACCTCTTTTCCTGATGCATAGGTAAGCTGTTCTTCAATCTCCGGTGTATGTCTGTGATTTGCGACACCGTATGCTTTTATGTTCTCATTCACTTCGCAGTAAAGATTAGCTACCTTTGCACCCCTGCCCGCACCGGATGTACCGGATTTGGCATCGATAATAATCGTATTCATATCGATAAGTCCCTCTTTCGCAAGAGGATAGATGGAAAGCGTGGAGCAGGTCGGATAACAGCCCGGATTGGCAAGAAGTCTTGCATTCTTGATATCTTCTCTGTTAATCTCACAGAGACCATATACAGCTTCTTCAATAAGCTGAGGACTCTTATGCTCAATCTTATACCATTCTTCATAGGTATTCACATCTTTAATACGGAAATCCGCACTTAAATCTATAATCTTTGTATGAGAAAGCATTTCTTCATTTACAACGGAAGCTAAAAATCCCTGTGGTGTAGCTGTAAATATTACATCTGCTCTCTTACATAATTCTTCCATATTATCATCTAAACATCTGGCATCTACCAACTCAAACATATTACGGTATATAGATGCATAATTCTCATCTACATAACTTCTGGATCCATACCAAACGATCTCTACTTCTTTATGTCCCATGAGAAGCCTTACAAGTTCAGCTCCCGCATAACCGGTAGAACCTATGATACCTGCTTTAATCATCTCTCTCTCTCCTCTTCAAGCCGATATATTTTGCATAAAGGATGAAAATTATACATATTTATGCATCTTTTATGCATAAATTTTCATCTCTAATACAATTGTCACAATTATACTCCTATTTTCTATCTAATGCAAGTAAAAATAAAATTCTAGTTTAAAGCATTTAAAATCAAGGTGCTTTTAGCGCATTAAATCAAAAAATTATTTCAAATTTCACAAAAAAAGTACTTGCATAATATGCAAAATAGTTGTATATTAATTTTGTTGCAGTTCAATACACGAAACTGTTACGAGTTAAAGTCTATACTTATCGGTTTGATATTAAATATAGATGCATTTTTAAGGAGGACATAAATATGAAAGAAAAAGTAATCTTAGCTTATTCAGGAGGTCTTGATACTACTGCTATCATTCCTTGGTTAAAGGAGAACTACGACTATGAAGTAATTTGCTGCTGTATCGACGTTGGACAGGAAAGCGAACTTGACGGATTAGAAGAAAGAGCGAAATTCTCCGGAGCTGAAAAATTATATATTCTTGATGTTGTAGATGAATATGTAGATGAATATATCATGCCTTGCGTACAGTTCGGCGCTGTATACGAGAACAAATACTTACTCGGCACATCCCATGCAAGACCGCTTATCGCCAAAAAATTAGTAGAAATCGCAAGAAAAGAAAATGCAGTAGCTATCTGCCACGGTGCAACAGGTAAAGGAAATGACCAGGTACGTTTCGAATTAGGTATCAAAGCTTTAGCACCGGATCTTAAGATTATCGCTCCTTGGAGATGTAACGATACATGGAAGATGCAGTCCCGCCAGGATGAGATTGACTACTGCCACGCACACGGCATCGATCTTCCATTCTCTGCTGATTCCAGCTACAGCCGTGACCGTAACTTATGGCACATCAGCCACGAAGGTCTTGAACTGGAAGAGCCTGACAAAGAACCAAACTATGACCATCTTCTTGTTCTTAGCGTAACACCTGAGAAAGCTCCCGATGAAGGCGAATATGTAACACTTACATTTGAAAAAGGTGTACCTGTTGCAATCAACGGCGTACAGAAAAAAGCTTCCGATATCATCCGTGACCTTAACAAATTAGGCGGCAAACACGGCGTTGGTATCATCGACATCGTTGAAAACCGTGTGGTTGGTATGAAATCCCGCGGCGTTTATGAAACACCGGGCGGAACAATTCTTATGGAAGCACATACACAGTTAGAAGAATTAATTCTTGACCGTGATACATTATCCTTAAAGAAAGAACTTTCCAACAAATTTGCCAACTTAGTATACGAAGGCAAATGGTTTACACCTCTTCGCGCTGCCCTTCAGGCATTCGTAGAGTCCACACAGGAAAGAGTTACCGGTGAAGTTAAGATGAAACTTTACAAAGGCAACATCATCAAAGCCGGCACTACTTCCCCATATTCTCTCTACAGCGAAGCATTGGCTAGTTTCACTACAGGAGAACTTTACGATCATCACGACGCAGAAGGATTTATCAATCTCTTTGGTCTCTCCTTAAGAATGAGAGCTCTTCTCGATCTTGAAAGAGAAGGAAAATAAGCCTGACATAGGAATAATATAAAACTATTTATATAAAATTTAAAAGCAGCATATGAAGCTAAAATCGCTACTCCTTTGTAGATTATAATTGATCGGTATGTCTCATATGCTGCTTTATCTTGTTATTTTTTAGGTAATATATTAAATTGATATGTACCTTTGCTAAAATCAAACTCACATCTTCCATCCCATTCCTTTCCTTCACACATAAGAACAAAAAGATGCGTTTTTTTCTCTGTCACTAATTCTTTTCTTTTGCAAATCGGTGCAAAACAGTCATATTTGCCATAAGACAATAACTTCTCAAATGCTTCCAGCTCCGTCTTGCTAAAATTTTTTAAATAATCAGGTATGATTTCTATCATATGCCCGGTTGCAAGTAGAATGGCGATCTCCATGAGTCTTCGTTTCGGTGTCCAGGCAGATTGATCCCAGCTTAAATAGGACCAGGAAGGAATTCCTCTTTGCCGGGCAGATACGCATACAGCCAGACGGTTACGTATAGGTTCTGCATTTTTCATCTTTAGGGCATCCATCACCGCACTGCCATTCCAATGCACATCACTCTCAAAAGTCTGATCTTCAATTATATCAAACCCGCCCTTTTCAATCCATGGAAGATAATCGTCACCAAAACCTGTGCCGCCTTCCGGAATACAGCAAGCGGATGGATAGCTGTGAATGATATCTGTCACACATGTTTTTATGATTTGCCAGTCACAATTCAAATACCAATTTACCGCATCAACAATTACACCATCTATTCCTGTATTCATCCAAAAAGTTAATATTTTCTTTACATAAGATTGAAAATCTTTGGAATGCCAATTGTATTGTGGTTCATGATTTCCATCGTATCCCCAGTAAGACCAGTACCATGCTCCTGCTTCGCTGCTGTATGCCCATCTTCCACCTTGTAAGAAATGGCTTCCTTTTTTTTGAATTTCGTGCTCATCTTTCCAACAGAAATACTGCTTTTCTTTGGAGTTCACACCATTCCGTTTGTCCTTGCAGGCATTTTTCCACGTGTCTGAATGAAGTTCTCCGTAACCAAAATTCATGAAAACCAAAACCTTTAACCCCTGCTGATGCACCTCATCTACCAGCTCTGTAAATTTATTCATGGTATCCGCAAGAAAAATATTCGGCTTAAAATAATCTTTAACACGAAGTCCCCACCACGGATAAAAACCACTGCTCAAGTATGGGGCTGTAATTTGTAAAGCATGATATCCTGTTTGTTTTAATTTTGGAAGTTCTTTTATTATCTGCTTGTATGTATATCGATCCTGCTCCGGCATATACCGCTTTATAAAAACACATTGATGCCACCAATGTTCTTTGTGATTCATATGTTTCGATACCTTCTTTCCTGATTTATAAATCGTATTGCTGCTTTGATTATATCATAAACGAATTGAATTCATCCATATAGCGTACCATACCGCCTGAAAAAGAAATTGAATAATGAGCAACTATTCATACCATACTAATATCACTTAAGTAAATGAAAGGACACCATAATGAAAAACTATTATTCAGCTTTAGAGCCTCTTTTCTTTTTATTTTTTGGCGGTATTACTTATTACCTGATAGAAATTCTTTATCGTGGCCGTTCTCACTACAGTATGTTTCTATGTGGCGGTCTCAGCTTTTACTGCATCAGTCTTTTTAACCGACGATACTCCTCTTCCCTTCATCTAATCACCAGAATGATTCTCTGTACTTTTATCATCACTTCTTTGGAATTGCTATTCGGAACCATATTTAACCTTTATCTCCATAAACAGGTTTGGGACTACTCGAATCAATATTTCAACTACAAAGGTCAAATATGCCTTACATTCTCCATTTTTTGGTTCTTCTTATCCCTGCCAGTATTATTTCTTGAAGAAATAATACGAATGTATTCTCCTATTAATACTGCATAAAAACACATATAAATTCAACATTTTCCTTGTAAATACTACTTTTTTCCGTTAAAATATAGGTTTAGATATTGTATTCAATCCATTACCAGTTTAAAGCAATACAATTGATATGATTTATATAAAATGATAGAAAAGAGGATATTTTATGGCACAATTATGGGGCGGCCGTTTTACAAAAGAAACGGACCAGTTAGTTTATAATTTTAACGCATCTATTACCTTCGATCAGAAATTCTACCGACAGGATATTAAAGGTTCCATAGCTCATGTGAAGATGCTTGCAGCAAGCGGCATTCTGACGGAAGAAGAAAAAGATCAGATTCTTGCAGGACTTTCCGGTATTTTAAGAGATGTGGAGGAAGGTACACTTGAGATTTCCAGCAAATACGAAGATATTCACAGCTTTGTGGAAGCAACTTTAATTGATCGTATTGGCGATGCAGGTAAGAAGCTGCACACAGGAAGAAGCCGTAATGATCAGGTTGCTCTTGATATGAAACTTTACATCCGAGATGAAATCGGTGAGATGAAAGAACTTCTTATCACATTAATGAAGGTACTTCAGCGTATTATGGAAGAAAACGTTGATACTTATATGCCAGGTTTTACACATCTTCAAAAAGCCCAGCCGCTCACACTGGCTCACCACATCGGTGCATACATGGAGATGTTCAAACGAGATTTCGGGCGTTTGTTTGATATCTATGACAGAATGAACTATTGCCCATTGGGATCTGGCGCTCTCGCAGGCACTACATATCCATTAGACAGAGAGATGACTGCTTCTCTTCTTTCCTTCTACGGTCCGACACTTAACAGTATGGATTCTGTAGCGGACAGAGATTATTTAATCGAATTATTATCTGCCATGTCTACTATTATGATGCATCTTTCCCGTTTCTGTGAGGAAATCATCATTTGGAATACTAATGAATATCAGTTTGTGGACATTGACGATGCATACAGTACAGGCAGCAGCATTATGCCTCAGAAGAAAAATCCTGACATTGCAGAACTTGTAAGAGGCAAGACAGGCCGTGTATACGGAGCACTTATGTCTATCCTTACCACTATGAAAGGACTTCCTCTTGCATATAACAAGGACATGCAAGAAGACAAAGAACTGACATTTGACGCTATTGATACTGTTAAAGGCTGTCTTGCTCTCTTTACAGGCATGGTCGATACTATGTCTTTTAGAAAAAAGGTAATGGCTGATAGTGCAAAAAATGGCTTTACAAATGCTACGGATGCCGCTGATTACCTTGTAAACCACGGCGTTCCATTCCGAGATGCACACGGTATTGTAGGCCGCCTTGTTCTTACCTGTATTCACAAAGGAATTTCTTTAGACGAGTTGTCTTTAGAAGAATATAAAGAAATCAGCCCTGTATTTGAAGAAGATATCTATGAAGCAATCAGTTTAAAGACATGTGTGGAAAAACGAAATACCATTGGTGCTCCTGGTCAGGAGGCAATGAGAAAAGTAATTGAAATCAACCGTGCATTTTTAGAAGAGATTTCTTGTTAAGAATACATAAGAGGAATTTATGAAAATTTTAAAAAAACTAATTATGACCGTTTTCATATTCGGCATTTTCTTCCTTACCGGCTGCGGTATCGAAGTCAAAACCAATATGACAATTAATAATAAGTTTGAAGGAACGAAAGTCATATCCTGTTTTGTATCGAAACAGGATATGAAGCTTCATTTTAAAGACGAAAGTTCCAAAATTGAAGCAATGCTTGAAAACCATTGTCCAGGATGTTTTGACTATACTATCAATGAGACAAAAACGGGAACCGAATATGTTTTTACTCTTTCCTTCACATCTCTTGATAATTATAAGGCTGCTTTAACTACGGTTTTAAATTTCAGTCCTGATGTAAGGTTTCAGGGAATTGACAGTGTGTTTTCCAAATCTATTGATTTATCAGAAAATTTCACTTCCATCGATCTTCTTCGCTGGTTCGAAATTTTACTTACAGAAGAATATAGTATTACAGAAGCACAGCTTGAAAAAATGTGGGATATAAAAGAAACAACTCTTACATGGTTGGACCAGACATATCACTCTCCTTCTTCTTCCATACAAGTATCCGATCATAGTGTTTCTTCCTTTGATGGAATTTCTATCTTTACAGAGGAAAAAGATGACCGTGGCTTTATCAGAAGAATCCAATTTGCAATTCCAAAAGAAACTCTGGATAAACGTGTCATTGAGTTGGAACAGATTTTTGAAAACATAAAACCGGAGGGAACAACGGGCATATGGACAACAACTGATACGGGCAAGATTTACGAAATGACATTTACGGCGGAGCATTTTACAGCTCTGTCTGAAAAAACAGGAGAAATTCTTGGAAAGAAAACTCAAAATATAAGTGATTCCCGATCCATTGTTCCTGAATATCTGCTAAGAATGAACGTGGAATACAGTGAAACTTTGGATTTTAGCGGCTTTGCATGTACACCTGCAGGTGAAGTTCCTGTCGCTTATTATTTTAAGCCGAATTCTATGACAACATTAGATTCTGAGCGGATTCAAAAAGAAATTAACAATGCTTTTATTCCAAAAGAATATGACAATGGCTATTACCGAATTTTTAACGGAAACTGTTCTACCCTTAAAATTACAACTTTGGGTACTATGCATCTTCCGGTTTTAAAATGTGACATTCATACAACTTTGAAAACGGATACGGTTTTTAAAAGAGAATTTGCCTTTACATTGGATCCTATTTTAGATTCAGAAGAATATGAACTGCTTTCTTCCTTTTTAAATTCAAAGGATATAGATCATGTTTCCATGAAATTGGACAAAGATAACAAACATTTGTTATTAACAATTTACCAATCCGGATCCGTGGAAGATATAAATCTATCTTCAGAGCTTCTTTTTGGCATAGAAAGGATTTCTATTTCACGTGTTAAACCTTCCTTTTTTGATATTATCTCAAAAAGTACTCCTACTGAGATCATTGAACAATTTGATCTTACTGATTTTTTGGGTCCCGTATCAGAAAACTATACTTTAACCTATACATTTAGCAATCAATCAAAAAGCCAGCTTGTAAATGGCTATATTAAGAAGTCGAATGACGAAACTATAGCTGTCACTGACATAGAAGACAACAGTTTTATCTATGAAAATAATGATACTCTGTTTACTTCTCATATCATCAGCAGTTCACCGTCTCTCATTGGAATCTCTTTGTTCTTTGTTCTGGTTCTGCTTATATTGATTGGACTTTTTTTCTTCATAAAGAAAAATCCAATGAAACGAACCTTATCCGAGGAGGACTCTGTAAATTGAAACAGGTAAAAAGATTGCTTTAAAAATAGGATTCATAAATAAAAAATGTGCAGCATTTTGCGCAAATCCCATATGGTTACAATGTCTTGTAACTTAAGGTTTTGGCAAAGTTGCTGCACATTTCTTATATTATGATAATAATCCTAATCTTTTACTGATGAATCTTCACTTCTAACTGATTGAATGGAATTTCAATTCCTCGTTTATCAAATTCCACTTTGATATCTTCCAACACTGCCCATCTGATTTTCCAGTATTCATCCATCGGTACCCAGAAACGAAGACCCATGTCTACACTGCTTGCACCGAAATTAGATACATAAATCTGTACAGGACGTTCTTCGCTAATAACTGCAGATTCCTGACGATTTACAATAGAAGCTAATACTTCTTTTACTTCTTTAATATCCTGATTATAGCTGATTCCAATCAGCAGGTCTACTCTTCTAAATTCCTGACGTGTAACGTTTGTTAAACTGCAGTTGGAAATAATACCATTTGGAATTACAATAGTCTGATTATCTCCTGTTTTTAAACGTGTGTAGAATAAGTCAATATCCATAACTGTTCCTTCATTACCGGAATTGTCTTCTTTGATATAATCTCCAATCTGGAATGGTTTTAAGATAAGAATCAGTACACCGCCTGCAATATTAGACAAACTGCCCTGAAGTGCAAGGCCGACAGCCACACCGGCAGAACCTAATAAAGCAATAATAGAAGAAGATGCAACCCCTAATTTGGTTACTGCGGAGAATATCACAACTGCTTTTAGACCAAGATTAACAAAGGAATAGAAAAATCGCACTACACCTTTATCTAACTTGTCTGTTAACACTTTTTCGACGATTTTAGCTGCTTTTTTTGCAATTTTAAATCCTATGACTAAAATAAGCAGGGCAACAACAAGATCACCTGCAAAGGCAATTAAAGTATCCAATAAACCTTCTCCATACTGAAGCAGTTTATCAAATGACATCTGTTTAATATCCATTTTAGTTTTTTCCTTTCTATTGTTTGATAATTTTTAAGCCAAATAATAAGATACTTAATTTAACATAAAAAGTCAAGCCCGGTGTATCCGGCTTGACTTTTTAACCATACATTTCTTTCAATTATTTCTGTGTAATATATCCCTTTGCTGTTAAGAGTTCAGCACAAAGAAGTGCTCCGCCTGCAGCGCCTCTAACTGTATTGTGGGATAATCCGATAAATTTGTAATCATAAACGGTATCTTCTCTTAAACGTCCCATAGAGATACCCATACCACGTTCAAAATCAACGTCTAACTGAACCTGTGGTCTGTTATCTTCTTCCATATACTGAATAAACTGCTTTGGTGCTGTAGGAAGTTCTAATTCCTGAGGAAGACCTTTAAAATTAACCCATCTTTCGATGATTTCTTCTTTTGTAGGTTTCTTTCTGAATTTTACAAATACAGCTGCTGTGTGGCCGTTTAATACAGGTACACGGATACACTGTGTTGTAATCTTAGGCTCCGCTGCTTTTACGATCACACCGTCTTCTACCTTACCAAAGATACGAAGCGGTTCCTGTTCACTCTTCTCTTCTTCACCGCCAATGTACGGAATGATGTTTTCCACCATCTCAGGCCAGTCTTTAAATGTCTTACCTGCTCCGGAGATTGCCTGATATGTAGTTGCCACTACTTCATATGGTTCAAATTCACGAAGTGCATATAATGCAGGAGCATAACTCTGGATAGAACAGTTTGGTTTTACAGCAACAAAACCTTTTGTTGTTCCAAGACGTTTTTTCTGAGCTTCAATGACTTTAAGATGTTCCGGATTTACTTCAGGAACTATCATTGGTACATCCGGTGTCCATCTGTGGGCACTGTTATTGGAAACTACAGGAGTTTCTGTCTTTGCATATGCATCTTCGATGGCACGGATTTCCTCTTTGGACATATCTACTGCACTGAATACGAAATCAACTGTGGAAGCAACTGCATCTACGTCATTCACGTTCATAACCACAATATCTTCAACCGCTTTTGGCATTGGTGTGGACATCTTCCAACGTCCGCCTACTGCTTCTTTATATGTTTTTCCTGCAGAACGGGGACTTGCTGCGATTGTCACCACTTCATACCATGGATGATCTTCCAGGAGAGAGATAAATCTCTGTCCTACCATTCCTGTTCCGCCTAAAATACCTACTTTAAATTTCTTTTCCATTATGCCTGCTCCTCTCTGCTGTCTAAATCTTCCTGTGTAAAACAGGATTCGATGGCTCCACCCGGTGCTACCATCGGCCATACTTTGTCATTATTATCGATCATACAATCGATTACAAATGGACGTCCTAATTCTTTTGCATATGTAAATGCTTCTTCGAATTCTTCAATCGTAGTAACTCTTCTTCCCTCTGCACCGAGTGCTTCTGCAAGTTTTACGAAGTCCACATTGTCAGTAAAAGTTGTATGTGAGTATCTCTGTCCGTAGAATAAAGTCTGCCACTGTCTTACCATACCAAGTACATGGTTATTGATTACAACCTGAATAATCGGAATCTGGTATCTTGCCGCTGTGGCAATTTCATTCATATTCATACGGAAACAGCCGTCACCGGCTACGTTTACAACCAACTTGTCCGGACATCCCATCTTTGCACCTAGGGATGCTCCAAGACCATAACCCATAGTGCCAAGACCACCGGAACTTAAAAATGTTCTAGGTTTGGTAAATTTATAGAACTGGGCTGCCCACATCTGATGCTGGCCTACTTCTGTAGTAATCACTGCATCTCCATTGGTAAGTTCATAAATCTTTTCAATCACGCCGGGACCTGTCAATACATCCTTGTTATAAGTAAGAGGATATTTATCAATTAATCCTTTTACTTCCTTTAACCATTCTTTGTGATCCTGCTGTTCAAAACGCTTATTTAAAATACTTAATACTGCTTTAATATCGCCGATTACCTGAACGTCGGATTTGATATTTTTATTAATTTCAGCCGGATCCACATCAATATGAAGAATAGTTGCATTTCTTGCAAATGTCTTCGCATTGCCGATTACACGGTCACTGAAACGGGCGCCAAGGGTAATTAACAAGTCACAGCTTGAAATACCAAGATTGGATGCTTTCGTTCCGTGCATTCCTACCATACCGGTATAATACGGATTAGTTCCGTCAAATGCACCTTTACCCATAAGAGTATCTGCAACAGGAGCATTTACTTTATAAATAAATTCTTTTACTACTTCATGAGCATCCGCACTGATACATCCTCCGCCCAGAAGTACAAATGGACGTTTGGAACTTAAGATTGCATCCACTGCTTTTTGAATATCAGTTTCCCTGATCATATGAGCAAGAGGATGAATCTTCTTAGGCTCAATTGGTAAGAAAGGTGCAGAATTTGCAGTTACGTCTTTTGTAACGTCTACAATAACAGGACCTTTTCTTCCAGTATTGGCAATCTCAAAAGCTCTGCGGATTGTTTCAGCAAGTTTGTTTACATCTTTTACAATAAAGCCATGTTTTGTTACAGGGGTTGTAATACCTGTAATATCAACTTCCTGGAAACTGTCTTTACCAAGAAGAGGTGTTCCTACGTTACAGGTAATAATTACCATAGGAATGGAATCCATATATGCAGTCGCAATACCGGTTACAAGGTTTGTTGCTCCAGGGCCGGATGTGGCAAAGCATACACCAACACGGCCTGTTGCTCTTGCATAACCATCAGCTGCATGGGATGCTCCCTGTTCATGGGAAGTGAGGATATGTTTGATTCTGTTCTGATTTTTATATAATTCGTCGTATACGTTTAAAATTGTTCCGCCAGGATAACCAAATACGGTGTCTACACCCTGTTCCACGAGACATTCAATAATAATCTGGGATCCATTTAACATGGTTGGTTTCATACTTGTATCTTCCTTTATAGTGATTCATCTATAGTTATTGATCTATAGTTATTCATCTGTAGTTATTCATCCGAAAAGTTCAAGTCTGTCCCTTTCGAATGTTTCGGTTCTTACAGTTCTAATACGGCGCCTCTGTTGCCGGATGTTACCATAGTTGCATAACGGGCTACGTAACCTTCTTTAATCTTAGGCTCTCTTGGAGTCCATGCAGCTTTTCTGGCTGCCATCTCTTCCTCGGATACTGCCACATTTAAACTGTTGTTTGTAATATCAATCTGAATAAGATCTCCTTCTTCAATAAGGGCAATCGGTCCGCCAACTGCTGCTTCCGGAGACACATGTCCAATGGAAGCGCCTCTGGATGCACCGGAGAAACGTCCGTCTGTAATGAGTGCCACTTCAGAGCCAAGTCCCATACCCATAATAGCAGATGTAGGATTTAACATTTCTCTCATACCCGGACCGCCTTTTGGTCCTTCGTAACGGATTACCACCACATCACCGGATTTAATCTGACCGCCTTTAATGGCTGCAATAGCATCTTCTTCACAATCAAACACTCTTGCCGGTCCTTCATGTTTCATCATCTCCGGGGCAACTGCAGATGCTTTTACAACTGCTGTATCCGGAGCAAGATTGCCTTTTAAGATGGCAATTCCGCCAGTTTCCATATATGGATTTTCAGAAGGACGGATTACTTCAGGATTCTTATTGTAACATCCGCTGATGTTCTCTCCTACTGTTTTACCGGTTACTGTCATCAAATCCAGATTTAAAAGATTTTTCTTGGATAATTCATTCATAACTGCATATACGCCGCCGGCTTCATTCAGATCTTCCATATAAGTAGGACCTGCCGGTGCAAGATGACAGAGATTTGGAGTTTTTGCACTGATCTCATTGGCAATATCAAGGTTTAAATCCACTTTTGCTTCATGAGCAATGGCCGGAAGATGAAGCATGGAGTTTGTAGAACATCCAAGAGCCATATCTACAGTAAGGGCATTTAAGAATGCTTCTTTTGTCATAATATCTCTTGGCTTAATATCTTTTTCTACCAGTTCCATAATCTTCATGCCTGCATGTTTGGCAAGACGGATTCGTTCAGAATATACGGCAGGAATGGTTCCATTGCCGCGAAGACCCATGCCGAGTGCTTCTGTCAGACAGTTCATGGAATTAGCTGTATACATACCGGAACAGGAACCGCATGTCGGACATACCTTCTGTTCCATCTCCAGTAATTCTTCATCGGACATGAGACCTGCCGCATGTGATCCTACTGCTTCAAACATGCTGGAAAGAGATGTCTTACAGCCTTTGACACGTCCTGCAAGCATAGGACCGCCGCTGACAAAAATAGTAGGAATGTTAAGACGTGCAGCTGCCATCAAAAGACCAGGCACGTTTTTATCACAGTTTGGAACCATTACAAGACCATCCAGTGCATGGGCAGTAGCCATACATTCTGTACTGTCCGCAATCAGTTCTCTTGTGACAAGGGAATATTTCATTCCTTTATGTCCCATGGCAATACCATCGCAGACTGCGATAGCCGGAAATACAATAGGTGTTCCTCCTGCCATAGCTACGCCTAATTTGGCGGCCTGTACAATCTTATCCAGGTTCATATGTCCCGGAACGATCTCATTGTAAGAACTTACAATACCAATCAGTGGACGGTTCATTTCTTCTTCTGTATAGCCAAGGGCATTAAATAAAGATCTGTGAGGAGCCTGCTGAGGTCCCTTTTTTACCTGATCACTTCTCATACTTTTATCCTTCTTTCTGTAAAATATTTGGGTCTTTCATCAACTGCACTGTTAAAGTGCTGATTTCTATTCATCATATCACAAAATATAGTGTACTACAAGCAAATAGTACATAAATCCAAAGGAATTTCTCATAGCTTTTCTGTGAACATTTTCCAGATTTATCCAAATCATCTTATTTCGTTATGGTTCAGTAAAGCTGTGCTGTATAAAAACAGTACATCTTTATGATTGAAATCAACAAACTGGTCAAGCCTCTGCCAAGGGATATAACGAATATCGATCAAAGTTACTTTCGAATATCCCTCTGCCAGAAGGGGAGCAATACTGCTTCCGAAAGAATCACGAAAGAGAATCAGCTCTTTTTTTGTATTGATTTCAGGATTGGAAATTGTAATAAGGGACAATGATCCGCTAAGATAGGTTTCATACATATCATTCCCTTCCGCCTTATCCATGTTATATACAGGAATCTGCCGGTCATTTTCAAAATCATAGACATGATACCGGTCTATAATCGAATTGGTGAGACAGACAATGGAATCTTCTTCCAGAGGAAGTGCCCATTGGCCGCTATAGACTCCCCGGAAAGGCCGTTCCAGTTCGAGAACATCATATTTCCCTGTGATGCTGCTTCCCATCTGTCTGCTTATTCCTTCCGCAGTATCTGGAAGAGTTTCCTGTCTCCAATGGGAATCCGTCCGATAATAATCCTCAATGGACAGAGTGTCCGTAATGTCAATATAAGTCATATATGACATCTCATCTTTCATTTGATCCATGAAAATGGAATAATCTATGGTAAGTTGTCCATCTTCTCCGGCAAGAAAATAATTCTTATCGGGAATCATGGAAAAATAAACATTTGAACCGCTGTCTTTCAAATAAGTATCATAAATAGACCGAAATACTTTAGATGCATTCTTCATGGATACTTCATTCATGGGATAAACCATCTCAGCAGCATATCCGGATTCCACGTATATATCATTGTTATTCTTTTTCCTGAAAACATACTGTTCTATCCATGCCTTTATACTGCGGAAACTATCCCGGAAAGGAAACTGATCCAGAACATAATCCTCAAATTCTGTCATAAACCGGCCGGACTGGATCTGCGACAGGGTAACAGAAGGAAAATCTTTTAAAGGGCGGCGCTCGGAAACGGAAAATTCCTGATCCTGATGCATTACAGAGCATAAAAACATGCATGCAAAAAACAAACTAACTATATATGTTATCATTTTATTTTTTCTATTCATACCGCTCCTTTCTAGAATCTGAAATAGAGAAACGGATTAAAAGATCCGTCCACCAGATAAGCTGTTACAATAAGAAGAAGGATTAAGATTCCCATACTTTCCGCCACTTCAAACAGCTTATTATCACGAAAAGACTCTTTTACTCTCATATATATTTTCTTTCCATATGGTAAAGAAGCGCCACAGGCTGTCAAAATCAGCAGACCATAATGACGGAGATAATATAACAATTCTTTTGAAATCACTGGAAGACCTGCTCCGCCAAACATGGCTTTCAAATAATACACCAATCTTCCGCTGTCTGTGCCATCAAAAATGACAAAACTGATTACAATGAAAAACAACACATAGATATGGTTCCATATCCTTGCTCTTTTTAAATATCCGCCAAGCCAGAATTTCTCAATTACTAACAAAACTCCAAAATATAATCCCCATAAGATGAAATTCCATCCGGCTCCATGCCAGAATCCGGTGAGAAACCATACGATAAAAATATTGAAACAAAATCGTCCCATAGGAACCCGGTTCCCACCGAGAGGAATATAAACATAATCTCTGAACCAGGAACCAAGAGACATATGCCATCTTCTCCAGAATTCACTTATGCTTCCGGATATATAAGGATAATTGAAATTTTCAATAAAGTGAAAACCAAGCATTTTTCCAAGTCCTATAGCCATATCAGAATAACCGGAAAAATCAAAGTAAATATGAAGGGCATAACAGATACCGTATAGCCAAAGATAGGCTACAGATAAGTCCGAAGACCCCTTGACAATTTCACAAAATTCTCCTAACGGATTGGCAAGAAGAACTTTTTTTGACAGGCCAAGAACAAATCTGCTGATCCCATTCCCAAAATGATAGAAATGGATTTGTCTATGGTCTAATTGTTTCTCAATATCTGTATAACGAACGATAGGTCCCGCAATCAGCTGTGGAAACATGGAAATATACAGGGCAAACGAAATGATGTTCTTTTTGGCACCTGCATCACCCCGGTATACATCCACCAGATAACTTATAATCTGAAATGTATAAAAGCTGATTCCAATTGGCAGTCCGATTCCCGGAAGAGGCAGATTCATCCCAGTCAGCTGATTTAGGTTTAACATAAAAAAATCAGCATATTTGAACACACCAAGATAACCCACACTGCCTGCAACAGCCAGGATAAAAATCCATCTTCCCTTTGTGCTTTTTTTGTATGTTTCTATCAAAATTCCTGCTATATAGGCCAATACAATGGCAAGGATCATCCATAAGACAAATACAGGTTCTCCCCACCCATAAAAGAACAAACTAGCCAGAAGAAGCCATAAATTTTTTAAAGATCCCGGCAGCAGATAATACAAAAAAAGCACAACGGGAAGAAAATAGTATAAGAAAGTTATACTTGAAAATAACATACTCATTCCTCCGTGTGCTTTTTCATGGCTATAAAGCCCTATTATTCAACTTGTGTTTATACGAGGCTTTCCTCAATGATAACTTCCGCACCATCGTAAGAAGCTGTAAGTTTTGTCTTAAATGTTTCAATAATCTCTGCGTTGCCAAACGCTGCAACAACATGAGCATCAGACAATGTTACGATGATAAGAGTATCAGGGAATCCGCACATCCACTGTCTGTTCATAATGCTGTCTTTTAATGCAGTAGTAAATGTCTCCATATCAGCGCCATCCTTTAACTGATAAGAACCGCATGTAAAAGTATTTGCATTCATCATATGCATAAGAGAAGCTGCATTGTCAATATTCTCTGCAATACTTGCAGGAACACCCAGTGTTGCGTCAAGAGCTTCAAGGTCTGCTAAAGCAAATGCACCAGGAGCATCCATAACTGAGTTTTCCATATCTCCACCTGCTGCAGGGAACTTTTCATCATCCCCGTAAGTTTCCCATACTGTATTGAGAACTGTTACTGCATCCGCATCTAATTTGGTATTGTTATCTTTGCTGCCGCCTCCGCAAGCTGTAAGAGAAAACATCATAACAGCTACCATCATAATAGAAATAAACTTTTTCATTCTTTGTTTCCTTTCATACAAATGTTCTTTGATACAAGTATTCTTGATACAAGCTTTCTTGATACAAGCTTTCTTTAAAAATTGATATCCTTCATCCCTTAAGTACCCTGTCGGCACAAGGATTTATATAGTATACCAGATTACATTCGAAATATCCAGTCTTTTTAAAATAAAGTGTCTATGTTTAAACTAAAGTATCTATGTTTTATGATAATTCTTCAATATAAAGAATACCCTCAGTTTCAGAGAGCTGATGGATCAACTTGGTGTGACTCTGTTTTGTGTCGAGTTTTAAAGTCATGAATGCAATAATACCGCCTTTTGTTCCCTGTCTCGGCTTAGATACCTGGATATCATCGACTCTGATCTTACGGGAATGACACTCTTCAATCAAAGCATTCAATGCTTCATTGGTCTCAACACTTACGTAAAGTCTTAAGACTTTGGACTTCTTTAAAATCTTACGTTCCACATCTTTAAATACAGTCATAATAAACAGAATGGCTGCACCTACTGCAATAGCACCTTCATAGAATCCAATTCCGATTGCAAGACCAATACATGCCGCAGACCAAAGACCGGCTGCCGTTGTCAAACCTTTGATCTTGTTATTCCCGGTAACCATAATGGTTCCGGCGCCAAGGAAACCGATACCGCTGATTACCTGTGCTCCAAGTCTGGTAGGATCACCGGAATTAAACATATTAAAAATATACTGATTCGTCAGCATAACAAGGCAGGCGCCAAGACATACTACCATATAAGTTCTGGAACCGACTGGCTGATTTTTAACCATTCGTTCCGTACCAATAATTCCTCCGATTACCATTGCAAGAATCACACGTATTACAATGGATATAAGATTCAATTCTCTTAATAACTCCATGACTCTCCTTCTTTCCACTCCATTTACATCTTAATTTTTGTATATTTTTACAATATTTATTCTATTATAATAGTCTATTTTGTAAGATGTGTCAACTAAAGTTAAATAAACAGCCTCTTCTTACCTTCTTCACAAAACCGGCTCATCTTACCATCAGATATAAGATAGGATTCCCCGTAGATTTCTGCCATTCCATCATATACCATGACATAACTTCCATCTACAAGTACAATAAATCTTTGTCCAAAACTGTCCTCAAAAGTAATATCTTCAAACAGCCTTCTTCCGTCCAGATAATTGTCTTTTACTCTCTGGTAATGAGGAAGTACATTTACACTGCATAATCCCAGGCCCACTGTAAAACGCTCAAATCCCGGATCTATAGATTCCCCTTCTTCTTCCGGCTGAACATAAACAATATCTGCAGCATTCATGGAACCGGCACTGATTCCCATTACGATTCCCTGAAAATGTTTCATCTTTTCCCGAAGACCTAGATATTTAAAATAAGCATTCTGCGTAGGAACGTGCCCTCCTGCCAGCATAATAAAATCCGAATCATCCACGAATTCCTGAATATGCTCATCATTTCTTGCATCCACCATGATCAGTTTTTCAAAAGTCAGGCCATGATACGTAAATGCCTTCTCAAAGGTATCTCTCATCTCATCATTTAAAGACAGATTGCATGGATAAGCGGCAATGATAATTCCTACAGAATTTGGTTTCCACCATCTTCTCATGTTATCTGTAAATTCATTCCGGCAGTCTAAGATACAAGGCATAGATAAGCCTTTCGGAACATTATCGTCACAGGGACTGCTTGTCAGAAATACTACCATCCTATTCTCCCTTTTGATTCTCTGCTTCTTTTAACAGAGCTTCTAAAAACGCTCTCTCTTCTTCTTCCAATTCTGTACTTTCCAGAAGTTCAAGGTCAATTGTAATATCATAATATTTGCCGGATTCTTCATCATAGACAGTTACTACCAGATTTGTCTTTTTGTTTTCTTCCATCTTATGTGTTCTCCTGTTATTGAAACTCTCCCTCTCGGGCTTTTTATAAATAATATGTTATCTATAGAAAAAAAGCCGAAGCACAAGCTTCGGCTTATCAGCAGGGGTGGAGGGGATCGAACCCCCGTTTACAGTTTTGGAGACTGTTGCTCTACCGCTGAACTACACCCCTATATTCTATTTGCCAAGTCATCAACGACTCAACAATGATTATTATACATATGAGCTTCCCTTTTGTCAACAACTATTTCAAAAAATTATTAATATTTTTTAAATAATTCAAACTACTGAAACAAAAGCATACAAATCCCCATTAATACAGGCTGATGTATCATATATATGATTAAACTGTGCTTTCCAAACCAGCTGAAAAAAGGGATTTTCGGTTCCAGCAGACGTTTGAGCCACTCTGCTTTCTTCAAATAAAAGCTAAAGCAGTATCCTGTCAGGAATAAGAAAAACCAGGGAAGAATCGGAAAATAATCAGAGGAATAAAAACCTGCGTAAGGAAAACCAAAAGGAACAAGCCATTTTATCTTATAAAGTGCAAATGTAACTGCGTATAAGATAGTATCTCCGATACCAAGATAACCCTTTGTCACATTGCGGAATAACACAAACAGGAACAAACTTATCACGGCTGTCAGCAGCCATGTTTTTTCGTTCACTATCTTTTTAAAAGGTATCAGTAATAGTAAAGAACATCCCAGAAGATTTAATATTCCAAAATATACTGCGGCTTGAGGACTGAACACTACAGTTACAACAGTTATAATCAGACCGCATAGATTCAGCAGAATTCCTCTCTTCCATAAGTTTCTGCTAAAGGATGCACATAAGCCGCAGATCAGAATAAATGAAATACAGATGGATTGCTGCCAGATATAACCGAAGGGATTTGAAAGCCATCCCGGATAGCGTCTATAGAGAATAAAGACATCATAACTGAAATGATATCCAATCATGCTGAGTATGGTTAACCCGCGATATGCATCTAATAATTCATAACGTCTTTTTTTCTCCATGATGTTGCTGCTCCTTCATTATACTTATAAATAGTTATAAATTCGATTTTATACGAAATACAGGATTCCTGCTTTCATATCATCCTGTCATTTCTAAAGATGCTTCAAGGCATCATATACATTGGTTACACCTACAAGATCCATTCCCAGTTTCTCCGGTTCTATCATACCTTCCATGTTACTGTAAGGGAGAATACAGCGTTTAAATCCCATCTTCTTCGCTTCACGGATTCTTAGTTCTGCCTGGAAAACGCCTCGAATCTCTCCTGTCAGACCGACTTCTCCAAATACAATAGTCTTAGAATCCAAAGCCTTGTTCTTATAGCTGGATGCAATGGCCATTATAATACCTAAGTCCATGGCTGGTTCTGTAATCTTCATGCCGCCTGTCAGGTTCACATAAGCGTCACAACCGCCAAGATGGAGTCCTGCCTTCTTTTCCAACACTGCCATCAGAAGGCTTACTCTGTTGAAATCGATTCCTACAGCTGTTCTTTTGGGAAGCTGGAAACTAGTCGGTGTAACAAGAGCCTGAATTTCCAAAAGAATCGGTCTGGTTCCTTCCATGGAACAGACTACCGCAGACCCGGATGCATCCAAAGGTCTTCCACTGAGCATAAATGCAGATGGATTCTGAACCTCTATCAGTCCTTCTTTTCTCATTTCAAACACACCGATTTCATTGGTAGAACCAAATCGATTCTTAACGCCTCTTAAGATACGGTAAGAGGCATGACGTTCTCCTTCAAAGTAAAGAACTGTATCCACCATATGCTCTAAAGTTCTTGGGCCTGCTACTACCCCTTCTTTTGTCACATGGCCAACAATGAAAATGGCTGTATTTTTCTTTTTTGCCAAAACCATCAAACGCCCTGTAATCTCACGAACCTGAGAAATGCTTCCTGGCGCCGAACTGATTTCTTCACTGCACATGGTCTGAATTGAATCAATGACAACCATCTCCGGTTCAGAATTCTCAATTGCAGATTCAATCAGTTCCATATCCGTCTCACACAGGAGATACAACTCTTTTTCAAAAGTCCCAAGACGTTCTGCACGCATACGGATCTGCCGGAGAGACTCCTCCCCTGAAATATATAATACTTTTCTTCCTGCATTACTCATATTTCTGCATATCTGAAGAAGAAGTGTTGATTTGCCGATTCCCGGATCACCGCCCACTAAAGATAAAGAACCTTTCACGATTCCTCCTCCAAGTACCCGGTCCAACTCCTCCATACCCGTGGTCAGACGTTCCTCTTCCTTTGTGGAAATATCAAAAAGACGGGTGGGAACGTTCCCACCCGCACACTTGCTTTTTTCCTTTGTCTTTGCAGACACGGTGACTTTCTCTTCCACAAAGGTGTTCCATCTTCTGCAGCCCGGGCACTGCCCAAGCCATTTGGCTGATTCATAGCCGCATTCCTGGCAGAAATACATGGTCTTTGCCTTTGATGCCATAGATAGATCCTCCGTTATACTCTTTCAATAAATACATGTGCTGTCTTCTGGGCATTCAAAGTAACACTAATGCTTACTTTACCGCCAAAATTGGTTCTCATCTGACCAATATTGCTGTTGTTTACAAATACGCGGTATACTTTATCTTCTTCCAGTTCTAATGTAACCTGCACATCTTCCTCTGCTTCTACTGTAAAGGATACAGCATCCACCCCGACCATAAAATTCTTCACAGTACTTCCCGGAACAGATTCATATACAAATCCTCCGTTCTTCTCAAGCTTGGTAATCTCATGGAATGTTTTTACTTTATATAAATCGCCATCGAACTCAAAGTCGGTCAATTTTGTCTTTTCGGAAAGTGTATAATTACCGAAACTTAATGTGTTGTCTGCTTCTACACGGATCAGTTCATTGATTCCTGCCATCATCTTATCCTCCTGTAAAAATAGTGTGGTCATGCCTGTATTAGATACTTTAATTATAGTACAGATTCCTCATATTTTCCACAAAAATTCTATACAAAGACAAGTTTTTCATCCTGAACTTTAATGAAAATCTCTGATTCAGAATCTACTTCTCCAGCAAGAATTGCATCGGCCAGAGGATCCTCCAGCATGGACTGCAGAGCACGTTTTAACGGACGAGCACCGAATTTTTCGTCCTTCCCCTTTCTAAGAATCAGTTCATAGGCTTCCTCTGTAAAATGAAGATTTAAGTTCATCTGCTTCTTGATTCTCTTTGCAAATCCTTCTCCGAGAAGTTTTAAAATCTCCTTCATGTGTGCTTCATTTAAAGCATGAAATACAATAGTAGCATCAATACGATTCAAAAATTCCGGTTTAAAGAGCCGTTTGACTTCTTCCATTACACCGGATTTCATGTTTTCATGATTCCGTTTCTCATCGCTCTCCGTTGCAAATCCAAGAAGCTTTGGTGCCATGATCCGCTGGGCGCCTGCATTGGAAGTCATAATAATAACCGTGTTTTTGAAATCGATCTGACGTCCTGTGGAGTCTGTTATATGTCCATCGTCCAATACCTGAAGAAGAATGTTAAACACGTCCCCATGAGCTTTTTCAATTTCGTCAAACAAAATTACAGAATATGGATTTCTCCTTACTTTCTCAGAGAGCTGTCCTCCTTCTTCAAATCCAACATATCCAGGAGGTGAACCGATGAGTTTGGAAACACTGTGTTTTTCCATGTATTCAGACATATCAATCCGGATCATATTATTCTCACTGCCATAAACCGCTTCCGCAAGAGCTTTGGAAAGCTCTGTCTTTCCAACACCAGTCGGTCCAAGGAAGAGGAAAGAACCAATCGGCCTGTTCGGATCTTTTAATCCCACACGTCCTCTTCTCACTGCTTTGGCTACAGCTTTTACTGCTTCATCCTGTCCAATCACACGTTCATGAAGAATATTCTCCAGATTGCTGAGCCGCTCCTGTTCTGTCTTATTCAGCTGGTTTAACGGAATTCCTGTCCATATGGAAATAACCTCCGCCACATCTTCTTCTACAATCATAACGGAAGATGTTTTCTGAGTTCTCTCCCATCGAAGCTTTGATTTTTGTAATTCCTTTTCAATCTGTTCTGCTTTCTGCTTATATTCGCTCGCCTTCTTATATCGGCGTTTCATAAGAGACTGTTCCATCTCCCTCATGGCTTTTTCGTATTCTTCTTCCAGATTTTTAAGCTGTTCCGGCGCTTTATACAGATCCATCTTCTTTCTGGATGCGGTCTCGTCAATTACATCGATTGCTTTATCCGGCAGAAAACGGTCGCTTACGTAACGTTTTGACATGGCTGCGGCAGCATAAAGAGCTTCTTCCGTAAATGTCACGCCGTGATGCATTTCATAAGGCGCTTTGATTCCTTTTAGAATCTCTACAGTCTCTTCTATGGTCATTTCTTTGACTTCCACTGGCTGAAATCTTCTCTCAAGGGCGGCATCCTTTTCAATATGTTTCCTGTATTCATCCCTGGTTGTTGCACCAATAAACTGTATCTCACCACGGGCAAGAAATGGTTTTAAAATATTTGCTGCATCAATGGCTCCTTCTGCTCCTCCGGCTCCGATTAAGGTATGGATTTCATCCATAAATAAAAGCACATTTCCTTCTGCCATTACCTCCTGAAGAAAACGTTTGATACGTTCCTCAAATTCACCCCGGTATTTGGATCCCGCAATCATACCTGGAAGATCTATAGTAAGAAGTCTTTTTCCGGAAAGCATGGAAGGCACTTCCTCCCTTACGATCATCTGAGCAATGGATTCCACAATCGCAGTTTTCCCAACTCCAGGCTCCCCAACCAGACAAGGATTATTCTTTGTTCTGCGGCTCAGGATCTGCATCACACGGGTAATCTCTGCATTTCTTCCAATGACAGGATCCAGTCTGCCTTCTTTTGCTGCCAGAGTCAGATCGTTACTGAACTGATCAAGCATAGAAGGTTTATTCCCTTTTTTGGTCTTTCCGTCATTTTTAAAAAGAGCATATTCGCTTTTGATTTCTTCAGGTTTCAATCCAATGGTCTGTAAAATGTCAACAAAAATCTTCTGTATATTCATCTTAAGAGACTCAAGCATCTTGTAAGCAGCACATTCTTTTAATTTTAACAGGGCAAGTAAAATATGTTCTGTTCCTATCTGATAAGCCCCGTAATAACGTGCCTGGGATTCACTGTTTTCCAAAACCTCTTCTGCCTTTGGTGTATATTCCAAATGATTTTCTTCTTCCCAGAAATGATCGGAAATCACCGTATCCTGAATCACCTTTTCAATGGCTTCCTGATTCAGATTATTTTCTTTTAGAATTTTTGCTGCAAGGCCCTCTCCTTCCCACAAACATCCGATCAAAAGATGTTCTGTCCCGACAGTGCCCTGTCCAAGAGTTTCCGCTGCTTCTTTGGCAAATGAAATTACCATGGCAGCATTTTTTGTATATTCCAGTCTCATATGGTCCTCCTGTCAATCTTTATAGTCCAAACTGCTGATACATATTATGTACCAGCCATGTCATCTCTTCTTTGGAAATGCCTTTGCAGATTCCCCGTGCCACGATCATCTCCATATCCCTATATAAAGCCTCCATCTCGGAATCTTTATCATGAATCACCGCAACCACAGCTCCTCTTCTTCTGTCAAGCTGAAGGTAGCCTTCTTCTCGAAGAATGGCATACGCCTTATTCACAGTGTGCATATTCACTCCCAGAATCTCTGCCATCTGGCGGACAGACGGAAGAGACTGCCCTTCTTTTAATTTATCCTGGGCTATGGCAACGACGATCTGATTCTTTAACTGCATATAGATTGCCTCTGAACTGTTAAAATCAATCTTTATAATCATCCGTTACGCCTTCTTTCATTCGTAGATTTATTTATAGAGTTACTTATAGAGTTACAAATATAATAAATATAATGTATGTCACTTGTTATAGTGTAAGTGTAACAAAACACACCCTAAAATGCAAGATGTACAAGGAACAAAAAAAAGAGACTGCATGACAGCCTCTTTCCCGTTTTATCTGTTTAGTATTCTAAATGTTCTAAGGTTTTTGCATTTGCTTTTACTGTGACACTTTTTACTGCATCCAGATAGTAATTTTTAATAACACTGTTCTTTAAATTTTGTAAAAAGTCATCTTTACATTTCATAACGAATTCAAATTCATTGATTACTCTGCCTGTATGGATCTCTATTTGTCCATCATATCCTGATATATAATTTGGATCATAGTCAAAAAATTCATTGGTATCATAGTCAACATATTCCATAAAACTTCTTACATAGTCAGGATTGGCAATTACTTCTACTCTCACCTGTCCATCTTTTAACTGTTTATCTTCTACCAGATCCAAAGGTTTCGTTGTATAATTATTGACCCTTATCTTATTATCACTCAACGGAATCACATATTCCATAGTTTCCACTTCACTCTTTTCCGTGCCTAGAATGACTTCTCCGCCATAGGTAAACTGACTATATTCTCCAAAGGCAATTCCTGCACCGATTCCTGTCAGTAAAATGCCTGCCAGAAATATTCCAAGTACGATTTTATTCCTCATTTTATATTCTCCTCCATTTACTTCCTGCCAAATATGCCACAGAATTCACTGTCATAGCTGCTCCCAGTATTCCAATTGTTATGCCTGTAACCGGATAACCCAGTACAAGAAGAACAACCAGAAAACCCAGACATAAAATCATTCCCATTCCGGTAATGCCAAACACAAATAGAACGAATCCATACATTACTTTTCGAATCAGACGGAATAGGGCTTTTATAAAGGAGATGAAATAGTGTCCCAGGCCTTTTCTCTTTTTCTTTTGGACAGGCTGTTCCATGCCCGCTTCTTTCCTCTCCTGATTCTTATGAAATAAACCTTTTATAAATAAGAAAGGAGCAAGTATACATTTAAGAACAAAAGATGCAGTCTTCTTCATTGCGCTTTTGCATGCGGATACTATCTTTCTTGTTTTTTCTTTTAAAGATTCCCAGAATCCCTTTCCTGCTTCCCCGGCATTCTTCAATACTTTTTTGCTGCCTGACTGAACTTTCTCAAATGCTTCCATTTTCTTCTTTTCTGTAAAATCAGGCTTAACATGATATGCATCCAATATATCAGATGCAAGTTCTTCTACTGTACCAAAAGCAGCAACAGCCTCTTCCTCAGACAGTCCTTCTGCCATCTTCATATCAATGTGCTGTTCATATTCTGCCATAATATCTTCTATCTCGTCTTCCTTCAGCATATGTAATAGTTTGGACAGCTTTTTTAAATACTCATTTTTATTCATTGTTTTTATGCTCCTTTAAAAAATTACAGACCTTGGACTGAAACTCTTCCCATTCTGCTTCCAGTGAATCAAGATATAAGATACCGGAGGCAGTAATATGATAATATTTTCTAGGCGGTCCTTCTGTGGATTCTCTCAAATAAGTTTCAAAATATCGTTCATTGGTGAGACGTTTCAGGAGCGGATAGATGGTGCCTTCTTTTACATCAACAACTTTTGACACCTCTTCTACCAATTCGTATCCGTACATGTCCTTTGTTCTGACCGATTCTAAAACAATCAGTTCCAGGACTCCTTTTTTGAATTGTGAATTCATTGTTTTCCTCCTCCTTATTTCTGTTATTATATTATACCAGCTACTATGCAATGTCAAGTACTAATATTTTACTAATAGTTACGGGTATTTTAGTTCTATGGAAATGAAGTTTCCCATAGGACTAAGAAGGGGATGTTGCAAAATATCTGCCAGAATAAAAAATGTGCAGCAATTTGCACGAAAAACGCATCGTCACAATGGCCTGTGACCTAAGTTTTTTGGCAAATTGCTGCACATTTCTTTTCGAAATTTATTTTTGCAACATCCTTTTCTATCTAATGTTTCATACGATTTATAATTTCATTTGCTTTGGCATATACTTCTTCTGCCGGAACACCTATAAAGAATTGTCCATTCTCATAGAGTACTCTGCCGTTTACCATCGTCATCTTTACATTCATCTTGCTTCCGCTATATACAATATTTTTTGCAATATTGTTAAGCGGCTGCATATTTGGCTGATGAAGATCAATCATGATAAGGTCAGCAAGTTTCCCCTCTGCCAATACGTCTGCATCTTTGAGTCCCATTGCAAGGGCTCCATTTACAGTAGCCATACGGAGTACCTCATTGGCATCTAATGCTGCCGCATCCATGGCTTTGATCTTAGCAAGAGCTGTCACTAAGAACATTTCACGGAACATATCAAGACAGTTGTTGCTTGCAGGTCCGTCTGTGCCGATTGCAACAGGAATTCCTTTCTCAAGCATATCACAGGTTCTGGCAATTCCGCTTGCTAATTTCATATTAGATGCAGGATTTGTCACTGCATAGATGTTCTTCTCTTTTAAAATATCAAGATCTTCGTCTGTCATATAGATACAATGATAATGAGCACCTCCAAAATCAAGAAGGCCAAGTTCATTAAACAGTGCTGTCGGTGTTTTGCCGTATCTCTCCAGGCAGCCCTCTACTTCTGATGCGCTCTCGGAGCTGTGCATACTAATCGGAGCTTCATACTTATGAATCAGTTGAGAGAGTCGTTTCATGTTATCTAAAGAATTGGTATATTCTGCATGGAATCCGAACTGGAATGTTACCAGTTTATCCGGATCATTATATTTGTTATACCACTCTTCCAGCTTTTCAAAAGACTGTGAAAAATTATTAAGACCGCCAACCATAACCGTTCTGAATCCACATTCCTCTGTTGCCTGAGCAATTGAATCCGGTGTCAGATACATATCAAAATTAGCAGTGATACCGCTTGTCAGGTATTCCATAATACCAAGTTTGGTAAGATGATAGATATCTTCTTCTGTAAGTTTTGCTTCCATAGGGAATACCTGCTGATTGAGCCAGTCAAGTAATGGAAGGTCATCTGCGTAGGAACGTAAAAATGTCATAGCGGAATGAGTATGAGCATTTTTAAAACCAGGCATGATCACATTTCCGTCTGCATTGATCTCTCTTGCCCAGATAGTGTCCTTTAAAATAGGAGATTCTGCATCTAAGTTGTCCCCTACATATGATATCCTGTTTCCTTTTACATGGAGTTCTCCTAAAAAGACAGGTCTGTCTTCTTCCATAGTCAGGATTCGGGCATTATATATACGAATATTCATTCTATACTCCTTTTATCTGTTGTTTGATTATTCTTCAAAAAGTTTTGCAAGGCTTTCTGTGTAAGGAGGTCTCATAATTCCTTTTTCTGTAATAATACCTGCGATCAGTTCATGGTCTGTTACATCAAATGCAGGATTAAAACATTTCACATCTGCCAGTGCCATAGGCTGTTCATAGAATTTGGAACGGATCTCATCTTCATCGCGAAGTTCAATTACAATATCATCCCCTGTCTTACAGTTCATATCGATGGTAGAGGTAGGACCCAGTACATATACAGGAATTCCGTAGTGTTTTGCAAGAATCGCCACACCGCTTGTTCCAATCTTGTTTGCAGCATCACCATTAGCCGCTACACGGTCACAGCCAACAAAACAGGCCTGAACCCAGCCGTTTTTCATGACCATGCTTGCCATATTGTCGCAGATCAGGGTTACATCCACACCGGCTTTATGTAACTCGTAAGATGTTAAACGAGCTCCCTGGAGAAGAGGTCTTGTCTCATCTGCAAATACTTTCACATTAATGCCTTTTTCCTGGGCCATAAGCATAGGACCGATTGCTGTTCCGTAACGGGATGTTGCAAGAGGACCTGCATTACAGTGTGTCAAAACACCGTCTCCTTCTTTTAATAAAGAAAGACCAAATTCAGAGATTGCTTTACACATGGCAATATCCTCTTTCTGAATTGCAATGGCTTCTTCTCCAATCAATTCTACGATCTGGGCCACAGATTTGTCTTTGTTCGCAACAACCATCTTATCAATACGATTTACAGCCCAGCTTAAATTCACAGCTGTTGGTCTGGAAGAATTGATATACTCTTTGTCTTTTAAGAACTGTGCATAGAAATCGTCAAAATTTTCCCCTTTGTTCTGCTGTGCAAGACAGAACATACAATAGCCTGCACAAATACCGATAGCAGGTGCACCACGTACTGCCAGAGATTTGATGGCGTCATACATTTCCTGGGCTGTAGATAATGTTAAATATTCCAATACATTCGGAAGTTTGGTCTGGTCAACAATAATAATGCTCTTGCCATCTTCGCTTAAATGGACGTTATCTGCTAAAATTTCGTATTTTCTGCTCATAATTCATTCCTGTTCTACCTGTGATTTTATCATCAGGATTCTATTTATCTTATCTTTTATCCATATCTTTTATCCAGATCTTGTGTCCCTGGCTTCTGTACTTATCATGTGTCCGGGAAGCACCTCATTCTGACTTTATCAGCGGAAATCAAAACCCACTTTAAATGCCCGGGAAGAAAAGGCTTTATCATAATCTTTTACATCCCAAAGTTCGATAGGCGGAAGATTCACCAATCCTTTATCCAATAAAGTAAGTGCCGGAGGAAATGGACCGCAACGGCTTCCCATAATCGTAATCTCGTTTACTACAAAATAGCTTAAATCTATATTCGTTGTCCCCGCATAAGTACTCTTAATGACAATGGTTCCCTTCTTGCGGACGATATTCTTCGCTAGTTCAATTCCGGAAGGAGATCCCGTAGCATCAATGACAATCTCAAATGTTTCGTCACCCAGATCTTTTTCTGTCTTTGTTTTGGCTGCTTTCTTAAAATAATCCCATTTTTCCGGGTGTCTGCCAATGACAGTCAGATCTGCCCCTGTCAGAGAAACTACCTGGGCGATCATAAGTGCCAGTCTTCCGTCGCCAATGACAGCCACATTGTCTTCCGGTTTTATATGAAGCTGATTTGGAATCTCCAGTGCCGCTGCCAAAGGTTCCACATAGATTGCCTGCTCTGTTGGCAGTTCATCCGGCACGGGATGAATCAGATGATTGGCTAACACAAAATATTCTTCGAAAGTTCCATCAAGGCCTTCCATGCCGATCACTTTACGTGTCAGACAATGCTTTTCTCTTCCGGTTCTGCAATAAAGACATTCTCCGCATCCTTCATTCAGTTCTCCGACCACTCTCCTGCCGATCAGATTCACATCATCCGATGCTTCTACCACACCGACAAACTCATGTCCTAACACACCCCTGAAATCCGGACGGTAGCCGGCAATGACTTCTCTGTCCGTATTGCAGATAGCAGACAGAAGAACACGAATCAGACTGTGTCCCGGGGTTGGAACCGGCTTCTCATAATCCTCAAGATAAACCGGCTTTGATCCATCAAAATATAATGCTTTCATTTTTCCACCTTTTCACCTTTTCGCCTTTTCACCATTCCGGCACAGATGATATGCCGCTGTCCGGCAGTAGTTGTAATATCTCTACGCGTCCTTTATCTCATTCTTTATCTATTTCTTTAACTCGTTGTAAATATTAATGATACATGCAGTAATCAGTCTCTTGAAATCTACTGCTACACGATCTGCTGTCTCCTGCACTTCTTCATGAGAAAGAGGCTGGTCTAACATACCGCATCCAAGGTTTGTAATACATGAAATACCACAGACCTTCATACCCATATGATTAGCCGCTACTGCTTCTGCTGCTGTACTCATACCTGCCGCATCTGCTCCAAGGATTCTGCACATCTTCACTTCATGAGGTGTTTCAAAATTAGGACCGGTAAGCTGGATATAAACACCTTCCTGAAGTTTAATATTCAGTTCTTTTGCAGTGTTTCTGATAATATCCTGCAAATCTTTCTTATAAATATCACTCATATCAGGGAAGCGGAGTCCAATCTCATCAATATTTGGTCCAATGAGAGGAGATGGAACAAAATTCATAATATGATCTGTAATCATCATAAAGTCACCGGCCTCATAGTCGTAATTCAGACCACCGGAAGCATTGGTAAGGAAGAGAACCTTCGCACCCATCATCTTCATAAGACGAGTTGGCAGAACTACATCTGTCATCGGATAACCTTCATAATAATGTACGCGTCCCTGCATACAAACAACAGGTACACCATTCACATAACCGAAGATATAACGGCCTTTATGTCCTGGAACTGTGGATACAGGAAATCCTTCAATGTCACTGTAGCTTAATGTATCTACAACATCGATTGTCTCGCCGAAATCACCAAGACCGGATCCTAAAATAAGGGCGATCTCAGGTTTAAAATCAATTCTTGCCTTTACGCTTTCATAACATTTTAATAATTTTTCATATACTGGATTCATAGGTTTTCCTCCGTTATACATATATTTTAACCTTACAAAATAAGGTTATGATTAAAAATGATTATACCAATTTTTACCCTCTGTGACAAGGAAGTTTGTCTCCTCCCTGACAATAATCCAATAAAAATATTGTAACTGATTCCGGATTCTACACGCCCGGATCTGTAAGCAGCAAATCTCCGTCCGCAGCAGTAGTTGCAAGCACGTCACACCGTTCATTACCTGGATGTCCCGCATGGCCTTTTACCCAGATAAAGTTTACTTGATGAATCTTTTTCGCCTCTAAAAGCCTCTTCCAAAGATCTATATTTTTTACCGGCTCCTTCTTTGAATTCTTCCAGTTATTTTTAAGCCAGCTGTCGATCCATCTGTCATTGAATGCCTTTATCAGATATTGTGAATCGGAATAAAGATCTACCTCACATGGTTTTGTCAAAGCTTCCAATCCAACAATAGCGGCCATCAGCTCCATTCTGTTATTTGTCGTTTTTTTGTATCCTGCTGAAAACTCTCTTTCATGAAGATTGCCTTTGGAATCAATATACTGAATCACGGTTCCGTATCCTCCTGGACCATCCGGATTGCCTCTGGCTGAACCATCTGTATATATAGTAACTTTCATAAATACCTCCGTCTGTTATTTGTCGTTTTCTATGCCGAACTATTTCATTCAAATCTTATCAAAAGTATATCTATTTCCAAATTTCCTGTCAACGTAACCTCTTCTATATCTTCTATCATATTTATCATTTTTTATTCATATATTTACATGAGCAATTACTGTAATAACAAGAAGCAGAATAGAAATCAGGAAAGTGAGGATTACATATATGGAAACAGCCAGTCTTTACAAAGATATTCAGGGACGTACCGGCGGAGATATCTATCTTGGAGTGGTAGGGCCCGTACGCACAGGAAAATCAACCTTTATCAAACATTTTATGGAACTTCTTGTTCTTCCGGGAATGGAACCTTCTCCCCTTCGTGACCGTGCAAAAGATGAACTGCCTCAATCTTCAGGTGGAAAAACCATCATGACAACAGAACCAAAATTTATTCCCCAGGAAGCTGCAAAAGTTCAGATAGATGAGGAAATCACTCTTAACATCCGTCTCATTGACTGCGTCGGTTATATGGTGGAGGGAGCCTCCGGACATATGGAAAACAGTCAGGAACGGCTTGTAAAAACCCCTTGGTATGACTATGAAATACCTTTTACAAAAGCGGCAGAAATCGGTACCCGAAAAGTCATTACGGAACATTCCACTGTGGGCATTGTAATCACATCCGATGGTTCCTTTGGGGATCTGACTCGGGCTGCATACGAGGCTGCTGAAGAGAGAACCATAAAGGAATTGAAACAGCTTCATAAACCTTTTATCCTTCTTTTAAATTCGCAATATCCACACAGCCAGGATGCAAAACAGCTTGCCGAAAAGCTATCAACAGCTTATGACTGTAACGTTCTTCCAATCAGCTGTGAACAGCTCCGGAAAGAAGACATTTATCGTATTATGAAAAGTATTCTTCTGGAATTCCCCGTTACTGCCCTCAACTTCTATCTTCCCAAATGGGTAGAATCTTTATCAGTGGATCATTGGCTTAAATCAAGCCTGTTAGAAACAATACAGTCTTCATTTTCATCTATTATAAAAATGAAAGATCTCTATGGAATGGCTTTCCCAGAAAATGAATATGTAGAGTCATTAAAAATCGATTGCATTGATCTTTCTACTGGAAAAGTAAATATCTCCGTTCACTTTGACGATTCCTATTACTACAGGATTATCAGTGATATGATAGAGATTCCAATTTCCAATGAATATGAATTTATGGATACGGTACGTGAACTTGCCAGCAAAAAAAGAGAATACGAAGAAGCTGCCGCTGCCCTCAATCAGGCACGACAGGCGGGCTACGGCATTATGAAACCGACCCGTTCTGATGTAACTTTAAAAGAGCCAGTCATCATCCGTCATGGTGGAAAATTCGGTGTGAAAATTCATGCCAGTGCCCCTTCTATTCATCTAATCAAAGCAAATATCTCTACGGAAATTGCTCCAATCGTAGGAACGGAAGATCAGGCAAAGGATCTGATCAACTACATTAAAGAAGAAGCCTCAAACGGTGAAGATTCCATCTGGAATGTAAACATTTTCGGTAAAACTATGGAACAGATGATTGCAGACGGCATTCAGGAGAAAGCTTCAAAGATACATAAGGAAAGTCAGTTAAAACTTCAGAACACTATGGAGAAAATTGTAAATGAAGGCAATGGAGGAATGGTCTGCATCATAATCTAAAAAGAGGAGCGAAACCGCTCCTCTTTCTGCTCCTATTATAATTCATATAATGCAGAATATTTTTTAATAAGGTATTCCACGTAATAATCCGGGTTGAAAGCTTCTCCCGTTGTCTCTAAAAGAAGTTCCTGCGTATTCTTAGATTCACCAAATCGATGAATGTGTTCTTTCAGATATTCCTGAATCGGTTTTAAATTTCCCTCTTCCAGATAGGATTCCAGAGGCATCTCTTTCTCCATGTAATGATAAAGCTGTGCTGCGATGGCACTTCCTAATGCATAAGATGGGAAGTAACCGATCATTCCGCCTGACCAGTGCATATCCTGAAGTATTCCTTCTGAATCAGTTGGAGGTACAACTCCTAAGTACTCTTCATATTTCTGATTCCAGATCTTTGGTAATTCCATTACATCCACATCGTTTTCAAAAATCATCTTTTCCATCTCGTAACGAATCATGATGTGGAACGGATACGTCAGCTCATCTGCTGCTGTACGGATGAGACCAGGTTCGGAGTAGTTAATGGCTCCATAGAACTCATCAAGAGAAACATCTCCAAGCTGTTCCGGGAAAAACGCCTGAATCTTACTATAGAGATTCTTCCAGAAAGCTTTACTTCTTCCGAAATTATTCTCGTATAGTCTGGACTGGGATTCATGCATACTCATGCCTGCTCCTCCTCCGATTGGAGTAAGAGTGATTTCATCATCGATATCCTGCTCATAAAGTGCATGTCCAGTCTCATGTATCACGCAGAACAGAGCATATTCCAGTCCATTTTCACGATAGAAACTGGTCAGTCTTACATCATGATTGTGAAGATTCGTCGTGAATGGGTGCATGCTTTCTGCAATCACACCCCGGTCCATATCAAAACCTACATATTCGGAAAGAAAACGGGCCATTTTTTTCTGTGTATCAATGTCATATGATCTATGGAGGCAGTCTCTTGAGATAAATCCTTTCTTTTCACGAATTTTCTGTACAAGAGGCACCAGTTCTGTGCGGAGCTTTCCAAAAAAGCCATCTAAGATCTCTGTTGTAAATCCTTCCGCAAAATCTTCCAGCTGCACATCATATAAAGGCTGGCCTTCTTTCTGTTTGTAGGAGGCAAATTTCTTCGTATAAGCAATAATATCCTTTAAGACAGGAGCAAAGGCTGCAAAATCATTATTTGTCTTTGCATATTCCCATGCAGACTTGGATTTTGCAAGGAGAAGCTGGTATTCCTGATATTCCTGTGGCGGAATCAGTTCCAGATCCTCGAAATTCTTCTTTACATTCTTTACAATGGCTTTCTCATAGGCAGTAAGTTCTGCCTGCTCTTTTTCTGTGGAAAGGGCCCAAAGTAAATCTTTTACTTCCTTGTTGATCAATGCTTTATATCTCTCGCCGGATAATATGGCTACTGCCTTAGATGTATTGGCAAGTGCTTTCTTAGGTGCTAATGTACTGTTATCCCAGCTTAATAAAACAAGGGCTGTACGATAGGCATAGGCTTTATCCAGATGCGGCTTTAACTGTTCAAATAACTGACTCATAATTACTTATCTCCTTTTATTTTTTTAATACTGCTTTTTCACGCCATTTTCCTCTTCGATAGAAAATAACCGTAAGGGCTGCCCCGATTAACCAGGATGTTACAAGGGAATAGAACATACACTTTGGATCTCCAAGAGGATTTTCCGGAGTTTTGGATAAGTGTACGAATAAATAAGCTAAAGGTACTCGCAGAACTACGGTCTGCACAATAGAAATCCACATAGGTGTCATGGTATCTCCTGCTCCGCGCATAATACCGGAAAGACACTGGGTAACACCAACTGCAATATAACCTACTGCAAGGATCCGAAGCATGGTCATACCTACATTTACAAGTTCGACAGTGTCTGTGAAAAATCCCATAAGATATTTGCCGAAGAATAAAATAACAAGAGTAATACAGGTAGAAGTGATGATACCAATCATTGTTCCCTGCTTTGCTCCCTCGGATACTCGTTTGTGATCTCCTGCTCCAATATTCTGTCCCGCATAGGTTGTCATAGCCGTTCCAAAGGACATGTTCGGAAGCATGGCAAATCCGTCTACACGCATGATTACTACGTTTGCAGCAATAAATAATTCTCCGAAAGTATTGGTAAGGGACTGGGATAAGAGCATGGACATGGAAAGGATTCCCTGTGTAATACCGGATGGAAGTCCGAGACGGATAACATTATCATAGATACCGCTTTGAAGCTTAAAGTATTTTACGCCAAAATCAAACATGTCAGACATTTTCATCAGTTTACGGAAACATAATATTGCTGATACTCCCTGGGCAATGGCTGTCGCATAAGCAACACCTGAAACACCCATATTTAATTTGGCAACAAAGATAAGATCCAGTACAATATTTAAAAAGCTGGCAACCATAAGATAGAACAGAGCTGAGACAGCATCTCCAAGACCTCTCAAAATACCACACAGAATATTATAATATGCAAGACCTGCAATGCCGATAAATAAAATCTGAAGATAGGAAGTACACCAGTCAATAATACTGGACGGAGTACCGAGAAGTTCCAGAAGCGGTCTTGCTCCCAATGTTGCTGCAATCATAATAAAGATAGACGCAATTCCCGTCAAAGTAATACAGTTACCGATTGTGACGGACAATTCTTCTCTCTTTCTCGCTCCATAAAACTGAGATACCATAATAGTAGCCCCTGTACTGATACCGACAAACAGAACAATTAACAAGTTAAAAATCGGTGTCGCACTTCCTACTGCGGCAAGAGCATTATCTCCTACATATTTACCAACTACCACACTGTCTACAGTGTTATAAAGCTGCTGTGCCAGGTTCCCAAGCAGCATTGGAAAGGTAAAGATCAAAATCTTCTCCCATGGTCTTCCCACTGTCATATCGACAGCAGAAAAAAGTTTTCGAAACTTTTCCATTATTATCCTCCTTTTTTGTTTTTCACATGAATGTTGCTCTCTGGAATAGATGATTCATCCGATACATGGATAAATCCGAAAAGTTTTTCTGCTTTTCGGATTGTTTAAGTTATTATGCTTCTATATATTCAAATAAAATGTTATTATTTACTGTCTTGTCATTCCGGGATCCATTGAGAATGGTCTGTTTAAACACTTTCTCCACCTCGTTCTGCGTGATTGCATGAGTGCTTTCAAAGAGCTGCTTGCATACTTTCTTGTGATCGTAGTTGCTTCCATAAAGAGCCGACCAGCGGATTCCAAAGTCATTTAAAAGATTTTTCTGAATACTTAAGGATCCATTATAATTATATACGTGCATGAACAATGGATTTCTCACAAGATCCCTGGACTGCGTGTGGAGCATCTTCCCGCAGACAATAATGCTGAAAAAACATTTCTCTCCCGTCTTAGCCAGCTCTTCCTCTGCCATCCTTGCACGATGTTCAATGGCTTCTGACATATTTACATTATCAAACATGGATTCTTCTTTAATCCCGCGTTCCAAAACAGGCTCAAGAATTGCTTTACAATATGGAATCTTTCCTGCAAATGCAACAATAAAATCTTCATTTATTTTAAAAACCTTACGGTAATTCTCACTTAAGACCTGTCCCTGTTTGTCAAGAACACGCTGATCCCCGGCTACTACAATAAAGTTCTTATTCCCACCGGCTAATACTAAACTCATATGCTGATCCTCCTGTCTGAAACCGTTCCAGCCACACTTTATCTTTCGTTCCAATTTACATGGTACAAATTACTCTATGTGCATTTTATCACAATTTTATTTATGTGAAAATATGTTTTTTTGTAAACTATGATAAATAAAATAGAATTTTTTTCTCCTGGCTCTTCTTATTAATGCTACTTTAATTTGACTTGAAATGCAGATTCTGTTAAGATAAACATAACTTAAAGAATAAAAGGAGGATATAATTATGCCTAGTTTTCCAAATCCTTTTCCAGGAAATGTAGAAAGAAAAATGTCAAATGCGGAACTGATGCAGGCTCTTCGTCACGACATCGCAGGTGAGCTGGAAGCGATTTTCCTTTATGATGCCCACTATCATGCAACAGATGACCCTGTAGCTAAAGCTATTTTGGCAGACATTAGAGATGAAGAAAAAGTACACGTTGGAGAATTAATGACTCTTATGCGTCATCTTGACCCAAAAGAAACAGCATTCTTCTTAGAAGGCGAGGAAGAAGTTCATGAAATGTTAGAAGAACTGGGAATCGTGAAAAAAGAAGGAGAAATTGCTCCGGCAGCAGGCCCAACAGTAGGAAGCCTGGTAGAATAGTGTAAAGGAGGACTGACCATGGATTATTTAGGAAGAAATGATGCACCAATCTCCGCTGAATTATGGCAGCAGATTGATGAAACAGTAATTAATAACGCAAAACAGCATATGGTTTGCCGCCGTTTCTTAAATATCTACGGACCTTTAGGAGCTGGCACATCTTATGTTGCAGTTGATTCAGCAGCAAAAGACGAATCCTACGAAGGTAACCTTGCAAGAGTAACCGGACGACGTCTCGTAGAACTTCCACAGTTATATCAGGATTTTAACATTCTCTGGAGAGACATTGCGGATGCAGACAAGACAGGATTCCCTGTCGATTTATCCGCTGCCGCTGCTGCTGCTCAGAGAAGTGCAAAACAGGAAGATGACTTAATCCTTTTCGGCAACAAAGATCTCGGTGTAGAAGGTCTTTTAAACGCAGAAGGTGCATTTAAGATCAAACGCGGTGACTGGTCCACAGGTGAAGATGCATTCAAGGACGTGGCTCATGCTATCGCTTATCTTTCCAGCCACAGCATGCTTGGCCGTTATGCATTAGTTGTAAGTCCGGACGTATATCTTGAATTACAGAGACTTCAGCCAAATGTTGGTCTTTTAGAAATCGACCGTATTAAAAAACTTGTCAATGACAGAGTTTACCCAGCCGGACCATTCGGTCTTGGAAAAGCCGTATTAGTATGTGCTGAACCTCAGTATATGGATCTTGCAGTTGGTATGGATCTTACTGTTGGTTACTTAGGTCAGGCTGATTTCAATCATCCTTTCCGTATTACTGAAACTATAGCATTAAGAATCAAGAATCCTGCAGCTATCGTAGTATTTGAAAAATAATAATAAAAGCACAAACGGTTTGTTGCAAAACAGAACCAGGAATAAAAAAAGTGCAGCAATTTGCACGAAAACCGCATTGTCACAAAGCCTTGTGACCTAAGTTTTTTGGCAAACTTGCTGCACTTTTTTATGCTAATTTATCCTTGCTACAACCCGTTTCACCTTATAGTTCAATTCCAAATTCTTCCGGCAAGAATCTTGGACATACATTGTCAGAGGATACAATTACAGATGCTGCAAGAGTAGAACCAATCTCAATGGCCTCTGTCATAGATTTACCGTATGTAAGACCGATTACGACACCGGAACAGAATGCATCTCCCGCTCCTGTTGTATCTTTCACAATGACTTTCTTGGCCGGACAGATTCCTTTGTTACCGTTCAGGTCAGCATACACAGCACCCTGTCCGCCCATGGTAACAACCATTGATGGAATATTGGCTCTTTCAATCTTGTCTGCTAAAATATCACACATCTCTTCCGGAGTTTTCTCTGAATAATCGTCTACAAACAACTGTCCTGCTTCTAACTGATTACAGATAAAACAGTCAAATCTTTGCAAAAAGTCTCTTCTTTGTACTGCAATATTCATATTGGATACAAGACCATATACCTTAGTTCCATGTTTTTCAGAAAGTTTCAGAACTCTTTTAATTATCTCTTTATCCAAATCCACTTCAAAAACGACAGATTCCGCCTGAGAGAAAATCTCGTCGCCTTTCTGGTCAAGCATACCTGTAATCGGAAGCATATTAGGACGTTTTGAGATGGAACCGGCTACATCTCCATTGTTGTCAAATACTGCAAGCCAGGTCCCCATACCATCCGGAATGGTAAGCATATAATCACAGTTCACTTTATGATTCTTTAACTTTTCCAGTACCGCTGTCCCCAAAGGAGTATCATCTACAATACCAAGATAAATTGGTCTTAATTCCACGTTGGCAATATCTTCCGCTACATTTCTGGCAACGCCGCCATGGACATATTCTACACGCCCTGCATTTCTTCCTGTAGGAATATAATCATCATAAGGAAACCCTTTTACATCCATAAAAGCGGAGCCAATTACTACAATGCTCATTTTTCTATCCTCCGTATCCATCTACTGTACATAATTTAATTTAGTATAGCATATCTGCAGAAGATTTTCGATAAATTTTTCTTCAAAAATCTTTTTCCCGTCGAGAGTGTAAAATGACAAAGGACCCGGCCTTTGCCCATGGCCGGGTCCTTCGTCTGAGGTAAAAAAACAATATATGTTTAAGTTTTACTGAGGATTATAGTAATATCTTTATTAAGGTCTTGCTGAATTATTCAGCGATATCTTTTTTAAGTACACCAAGTAATACTGCTGTCACAACAGAACCGATTGCAAGTGCAGCAACGTATCCAAGTGGATTGCTGATTACTGCTACTACCCAGAGACCGCCGTGAGGAGCCATAAGTGTACAGCCAAAGATCATGGAAAGTGCACCACCAACTGCAGAACCAATCATACAGGATGGGATAACACGAAGTGGGTCAGCTGCTGCGTAGGGAATAGCACCTTCTGTAATGAAGGAAAGACCCATGATAAAGTTAACTACAGCACCTTCTCTGTCTTTCTTTGTGAATTTCTTTTTGAAGATTAAAGATGCTAAAGCGATACCGATTGGAGGAATCATACCGCCCATCATAACAGCTGCCATGATGTGGTAGTTTGCAGATGCGATAGATGCTGTACCGAATACGTAAGCTGCTTTGTTGAATGGGCCGCCCATATCGATAGCCATCATGCCGCCAAGTACTGCACCAAGTAATACTTTACTGCTTCCGTCTAAAGATGCAAGGAAGTTGTTAAGACCTGTGTTAACCATAGCGATAGCAGGGTTAACAGCACACATAATAACGCCAATTAAGAATACACCAGCTACTGGATAGATCAGCATAGGTTTGATACCTTCTAAGCTGTCCGGAAGTAACTTGTCAGCGATTTTCTTAAGTAAAAGTACAGTATAACCAGCTGCGAAACCAGCGAATAATGCACCTAAGAAACCAGGGCTCACTCCGCCTGCAGGACTTGCAAATGTCATACCTGTAGAAGCTAAAGCACCACCTACGAAACCAACTGCAAGACCTGGTCTGTCAGCAATACTCATTGCGATGAAACCAGCAAGGATTGGAAGCATGAAACCAAATGCCTGTCCACCAACTGTTTTGAAGAATGCAGCGACTGGTGTGTTCATACCAAAGTTTGCAGGATCAATGCTGTAATCGTCAAGCATAAATGCAAGAGCGATCAAGATACCGCCGCCTACTACGAATGGAAGCATATGGGATACACCATTCATAAGGTTTTTGTAAATTTTTCTACCCATGCTTTCCTTTTCGCTATCCTCGGATGCAGCTGCATCTCCTGTATGATGATAGATTGGAGCTTCGCCGTTCATAATCTTTTTGATTAATTCTTCCGGTTTGTGGATTCCGTCAGCTACTTTTACCTGGATTACAGGCTTACCTTCGAAACGAGCCATCTCAACCTGTTTGTCAGCTGCGATGATGATACCATCACAGTTAGCGATTTCTTCTTTTGTTAATCTGTTTTTTACACCACCGGAACCGTTTGTCTCAGCTTTTACAGCATAGCCAAGTTTTGCACCAGCCCCTTCTAATGCTTCCGCAGCCATGAATGTGTGAGCAATACCTGTTGGGCATGCTGTTACAGCAAGAATGCGGAATCCTTCTTTTTTATTTTCTGCCATCTTTACTTCCTCTGGAAATTTTTCTTTTTCTTTTGCATCAATAATTGCAAGATATTCATCTTTGTCTGTTGCAGCAAGAAGTTTTGCTCTGAAATCGTCATCCATTAAAATAGTGGAAAGACGAGCAAGAACTTCAAGATGTACATCGCATCCTTCTGCCGGAGCAGCGATCATAAAGAATAAATTGGATACCTCTCCATCCATTGCGTCACAATCTACACCTGCAGGAACTGTAATGGATGCAAGCCCTGCTGTTGTAACAGCTGCGTTTTTCGCATGAGGAATACAGATACCAGCACCGATAGCTGTTGGGCTCTGTGCTTCTCTGGCATAGATGCCCTTCTTATACTCTTCGCGATTTTTAAGATTGCCGGATGCATCCATCAGACCGATCAGCTTGTCAAAAGCTGTATCCTTGTCTGCAGCGGAAACACCAAGAGCAATGCTTTCCTTTTTTAATAAATCAATAATTCTCATAAAATCTCCCTTGCTTCTCACTATAATGTAGCAAGAAGTTTATCAATATCCTCTTTTACTGCCAGGCCTTCTGAAAATGCTGTTGCACTTCCGGAAGCTGTACCCAGCTTTAATGCATACGCATAGTCCCCTTTAGTTAAATATCCTGCCATAAATCCGGCTACCATAGAATCACCTGCACCTACAGAGTTCACTACGGTACCCTTTGGCACTCCAATTTTATGCACAGCGCCTTCTTTTGTTACTAAAATGGCACCATCTCCAGCCATGGAAATCAGTACATTGCTTGCACCCTTTTCCTGAAGCTTCTTTGCAAAAAAAACAATATCTTCCTCTGTTTTTAATTCTACTCCGAACATCTCCCCAAGTTCATGATTGTTCGGCTTAATAAGAAACGGATGATATTTTAATACATTTAAGAGAAGATCTTTTGTCGCATCTACTGCGATTAAAATGCCTTTGCCGTCAAGACGTGCCATGATCTGCTCGTAAACATCTTCTGGAAGTGTGTTAGGGATGCTTCCAGCAAGGATAAGAACATCTCCTTGTGTTAATGTGTTCAGTTTATCAAAAAGCTGATTCAGAGCTTCCTGTGGAATATTTGGTCCCTGTCCGTTGATTTCTGTCTCGTTCTGTGATTTCATCTTCACATTAATACGGGACATTCCTTCCGGAAGGCGGATAAAGTCTGTCTGAATGCCCTGTTCACGGAGTCCATTCTCAATAGCCTCTCCTGTAAAACCGGCTGTAAAACCAAGTGCTGTACTTGTGTAACCGTGTTCTCTTAAAACGAAGGACACATTAATTCCTTTTCCACCAAAAAAGATGTTCTCCTGATAAACACGGTTGATTCCACCTGTCTGAAAGTTGTCAACTTTTACTACATAGTCAAGAGCTGGATTAAAAGTAACCGTATAAATCATATCTAAACCTCCTTAACGACTGTGTACTCTTCATAATTCTCTTCCGGCTTCTGATCAGTGATGATCTGGGCATCTCCCAGAGCCGAAAAAGTTACGCGGGAAATCAAGTTAAATTTACTGTGGTCAGCCAGAATGAAAGCTTCTCTTGCACGTTTAATCACAGCCCTCTTCACATAGGCCTCCTGTGTATCCGGTGTAGAATAACCGCACTTTAAAGATATTCCATTCACTCCCATAAAAGCTTTCGTAAAGTGATATAGTTCCAAAGACCGGAGCGCTTCCACTCCTATGATTGCCTCTGTTGACATCTTGTATTCACCACCCAGAACATGTACCCGGTATCCTTTCTTGGATAACTTTCTTGCATGATTTAAACCGTTGGTCACAAATTCTGCTGGTTCATTGATAAAGTCAATCATCCATTCCGTTGTAGAACCTGCATCAATAAATACAAAATCGTCTTTTTCGATCAGCGAAGCAGCATACTGTGCAATCTTTTTCTTTTCTGTCATGGCTATCCCTGCCTTTGTTGTCATGTCATACTCAATGGATGCCATGTTGTTTTCTACGCTTGTGGCGCCGCCATGAACTTTCACAAGTTTGCCCATCTTATGAAGTGCGTTTAAATCCCGTCGGATGGTAGATTCGGATGCATCCAGAAATTCTGTCAGTTCCGTGACTGTGATTGCACTCTGTTCTTCGAGAAGTTTTAAAATTCTTTGTTGTCTTTCTTCTGTTAACATATTCCCTCCGTATGGTTATACAATAACACTTGTTTCAGTCATTGTCAATCATTTTCTTTCATTTTCTTTCATATTTTTTCATTTTCTTTCACGTTTTTCAAGCAAAATCAGTCATTCCTATGTAATATAATCAAAAAAAGTATTTATTTTGACTGATTATGATTGTTTTATAATTACATTTTATCACTTTTGTCACTGATTTCAAGCGGAGAATATTCTGATTAATATGAACACCCAAATAATTCTATGTTCTAAAAAATAAATGCAAAAAACCCCGGCAGAATCCTGCCGGGGCTGTTTTGCGTATGTTTGTAATTAGAATTATTTTCTGAGTCCTAATCTTTCGATAAGTGCTCTGTATCTTTCGATATCTGTTTTCTTAAGGTATGCAAGAAGACCACGTCTCTGACCTACCATTTTAAGAAGACCACGTCTGGAGTGATGATCCTTTGGATGCATTTTGAAGTGTTCCTGAAGATCGTTGATTCTTGCTGTTAATAAAGCAACCTGAACTTCTGGTGAACCTGTGTCGCCTTCGCATCTAGCATAGTCTGCCATGATCTGTTTTTTCATTTCTGTTGTAATCATTGTACAATCCTCCTATTTTTTCAATATGAACGGTATGACCGTTTCTTAAACCGCCTGTTACCAGGAGTGGGTTGGAGTTTCCTGACTCTGGGTAAAGGCTTACAACATTGGCAATTATAACACGTACAATTCTATTTGTAAATAAGTATTTTTCACATTTTAATAATTATTTATGAAAAAATACTATCTGCTATTTGGAGTGATTTACATGCCTCTGGCTTTTCTTACACACGCTCTCATACATTCAAAAATTGCACTGCGGAAACCTTTCTTTTCCAGTACACCCACTGCTTCTATCGTGGTACCCGCTGGAGAACATACCATATCCTTTAACTCACCAGGGTGTTTTCCTGTCTCAAGGACCATCTTGGCACTTCCATAAACAGCCTGAGCTGCAAAAGTATATGCCTGCTGTCTAGGCATGCCGTCCGCTACTGCAGCATCAGCCATCGCTTCAATCATCATAAAAACATAGGCAGGAGAACTTCCGCTTACAGACACGACTGTGTCCATAAGATGTTCGCCGATTAATTCGGCACGGCCAAAAGAACCAAGGATAGTCATAATTTTATCTATATCTTCTGCAGTTACAAGACTGTTATGACACACACCAGTGATGCCTTCTCCTACAAGAGCAGGAGTATTCGGCATAGTTCTTATAATTTTGTGAGGTTTTCCAAGATGTTCTTCTATCTTTTCAAGCGTCCATCCAGGAGCAATGGTAAGTACAATCTGTTCTTCTCTTACCAGATCTTTTACCTGTTCAAATACAGAAGCATAAAACTGCGGTTTGACTGCAAACACAACAATCTCAGACTGTGTTACTACTTCCCTGTTATCAGCAGTAACACAGATTCCCAATGTATCATGTGCTTTTTCTCTTGCAGCCTCTGACATATCAGAGGCAAGAATATCCATTGGCATAAAAATGCCTTTTTTTATAATTCCTCCCATAATCGCGGATGCCATATTGCCGGCCCCGATAAAACCAATTTTTTTCATATTTTGTCTCCATTCTGCTGCTCTGATATTAGAACAGCTTCTATTATCTTAATCAGTAAATCTATCTCAGTTTGCGAAGCATCTCTTCAAAATATTCCGGTAATGGCGCTTCACATTCTATATATTCTCCTGTCGCAGGATGTTCCAATCCAAGCACCATTGCATGAAGACATTGTCCTTCCAGGTGAAATGGATTAGCTGCCGGTCCATATGTGGTATCTCCAAGAAGCGGATGATGAAGACTGGCCATATGCACACGAATCTGATGCGTACGTCCTGTCTCAAGCTGGCATTCAATATATGTGTACTTTCCCTTTAAATGTTCCAATACACGGTAATGGGTAACGGCACGCTTCCCGTTCTTTTCATTAATTGCCATCTTTTTGCGGTCTTTTGGGCTTCTTCCAATAGGTGCATCCACAACACCGTCTTCTTTTACAATGCCCTGAACAATGGCACGATATTTTCTTGTAATGGAATGGACTTTTAACTGGTCCGCCACATGATGATGAGCCTTATCGTTCTTACAGATGACAAGAACACCTGTAGTATCTTTATCAATTCGATGTACAATTCCGGGACGGAGGACACCGTTAATACCGGATAACTCATCTTTGCAATGGTATAACAGTCCATTGACCAACGTACCGGAATATCTGCCGGCGCAGGGATGAACCACCATATCCTTCGGCTTATTGATAAAAATCAGATCTTCATCTTCATATAATATATTCAGTGGAATATTCTCCGCTTCCACTGCCAGTTCTTTCATCGGAGGAATAGTAAATGTAATCTCATCCTCTTCTTTTAATTTATAATTGGCTTTTACCGGTTTTCCGGCAAGGAGGACACGGTCCTCTTTTAATAATTTTTGAATGTATGAGCGGGACAAATCACATAATTCCTTTGCAAGGAATTTGTCCACTCTTTCGTCTGCATCATCTTCTCCTATCAGAAAAGAATAAGTCTGGCTTCCCTGTTCCATTATTTTCTCCCCATCTTCATGATTCTATCAATATCTTCTTCCTTATAATAGATCAAAAGAAGAAAAGCAAGGACAAACACAGCACAGGTCACATAAATATCTGCCACATTAAACACAGGAAAATCAATCAGCTTAAAATAAAGAAAATCAACAACAAAACCCTGACTCACACGGTCAATAAAGTTACCGACCGCCCCTGCAATGATAAAAACTAAGGTAATTCTGCCCGGAAGAAACTTTTTCTCCATAGGCATTGTATGGAAAATCCAAAGAATCAGTCCAAGAACTAAAATAGTGGTAATAATAAAAAATGTCTGTTTGTTCTGCATCATCCCAAAAGCTGCACCGCGGTTCTCCACATAGGCCAGTTCAAAAACATCCTTTATAATCGGAATGTCTGCCTGATCTTTTAAATACTTCACTGACAGTCCCTTTGTATACTGGTCAAGAAGAACCAAAACAAGAATGGAAAGTATACCTGTTATCCACATCGTCACTTTATTTTGTTTCATCATATTCTACTCCAATTGTTACTTTCAATTCAACATCTTATCTTAAACAGGAAACGGCCTCTTTCATCATCTCATCTGTTACTGTCTTTACGATTTCTGCTTCCCCGATATGATTTAATAAAATAAACTTTACAAAGCCATTTTCCATCTTTTTATCTACTTTTGTGATTTCCACAAGCTCTTCTGCATCAATATCATCCGGCAGAGAAGGATACTCAAACCACTCGATCAAGGATCTGTTTTCTACATACTCTTCCTCTGTAATTCTTCCCATCTGACAGCTGATATATAAAGCAATAATGGAACCAAGGGCAACACATTCTCCATGAAGAAGTTTAAAATCCATCTTCTTTTCGATGGCATGACCAAGGGTGTGTCCAAAATTCAGTATGGCACGTTCCCCCTGTTCTTTTGGATCCCGTTCTACCACATCTTTTTTGATCATGCAGCTTCTGTAAATCATTTCCTTTAATACTTCAGGATTTCTCTTTTTAATGTCTTCTTTTTTATCAGAAATAAAAGAAAGATATTCCCTGCTTTTAATCAAACCATGCTTTATAATCTCGCCCAGTCCACAGTTAAATTCCCTCTCCGGCAATGTGGTCAAAGTATTAATATTAATATAGACCAGTTTTGGCATATGAAATGCGCCAACCATATTTTTAAATGCCTGAAAATCAACTCCTGTTTTGCCGCCAATACTGCTGTCTACCTGAGCTAACAATGTCGTAGGGACCTGAATAAAATCAATTCCTCTCAAATATGTGGCAGCAGCAAACCCGGTCAGGTCTCCGGTTACACCTCCGCCAAGGGCAATCAGCAAATCTTTCCGGTCAAATTTATTCCGAATCAGAAATTCATACAAATCGCTCACTGTGGCAAGATTCTTTGAAGATTCCCCTTCCGGAAAAATAAAACTGATCAGTTCTCTGCATACAGGTTCTATGATATGTCTCAGCTGATCTAAATACAAAGACTCTACCTTCGTTTCTGTCACAATACAGACTTTGCGGTTTCTACTGCCCAATCTCTCCAACTCATCTGCCAGCGTACAGAAGGAATGGGCAAACTGTATCTTATAAATTGGTTCGCCATCATAATGTACTGTTATATTGTCATTCACTGTCGTTCTCCTTTCTATGAAATCATCCCATTTCACAAATACAGAAGATTCTATATATATTTTTTCATGGTAACCATGAATCGTCCTTTTTTGGACTGACCTCCAACTTCATCAAAGACTGCCTTTCCAAATCCACGGACAGATAAAATATCTCCTTCCTTGATTGTATAACTGTTACTCTCAATCAGGCAGCTGTTTACAAAGACTTTTTGTCCTTTAATCAGGTCTGCACTTTCTTTTCTGGATGTCTTGCATAAAAATGATACCATTACATCAAGCCGGAAAGAGGTACAAAATCCTTTTACTTCTTCAAATCTTGGTGTATAACTGAATTCTCTTACCGGAATCTCTTTCACATCAATCAACGTATGTCTGACTTTAAGCCATTCCTGCATAAGAAAAGGGCCTATCGTATCTTTTACGAAAACGTAGGCCTCCTTATCCATCACCATAATATCTCCAATTAAGTTTCTCTCAATTCCCAGATTCATCAGGGAGCCAAGATAGTCTCTATGGGAAAGCTGCTCAGCAAACTTGCCGCTCAAAGGACGGATATGTAACAAACATAAAGGGAATTCCTGGTCATATCCCAGTTCTTCCTTGGAACCAAACCGCACCATACGGCGTTCCGCTCCTTCATAGCCGCCAAAAGCATCATAAACGACACCTTTTTCTCTCCGCATAAGAGAAGATAAAATGCTCTGTTCATACAAATCAAGAAAATTTGAAAAAGTATATCTGCCCTGTCCATATGCCTGATGAGACAAATCAAGGAGCCTTTTTTCAAATAATTCTTCTTTCATGTTTTAGAAACTTCCTAAATCAGGAGAGATAAAACTATCTCCTGCAATCTGATCAATTAAATCGCCGCTGATCTCTACGTCTCTTGGTGCAACAATAAAAATCTTGTTAGAGATTGGCTCTAAAGAACCGCCTAATGCATAACTTGCGCCACCGATGCAATCGATGATTCTCTGTGCAGTTGTAATCTCAATTCCTTCTAAGTTTACAACGACTGTTTTGTTCGCTCTTAAATAATCTGTGATTGTCTTTGATTCATTAAAAGACTGTGGTTTTACAACTTTCACTTCTTCACCTCTTCCGATTGATACAATGTTAGGATTCTTACGGGAAGTTGTCTTTTGTTTTCTCTCAGGTACCGGCTGATTTACTTTTGTTGTCTTCTGTGGTGCCGGTGCCGGTTCATCTTCCTCGTATTCTTCTGCTGCTTCTTTTTTCTTTCCAAAGAAGGAAAATCTGGATTTTGGTTTTTCTTCCTCTTCTTCCTCTTCGAAATCTTCTTCTATCATATCTTCAAAATCATCGTCATCACTTAATTTCATCATATCCAGAAAACGACCAGATAACTTTTTCATAATAACTATAACCTCCAAATGTTATATACTATAGTCTCTTTCCCCGAATATTCCGGTACCAACTCTTACCATAGTTGCACCTTCCTCGATGGCAACTTCGAAGTCACCGGTCATACCCATTGAAAGCTCATTCATATCTACATTATCAATGTTTTTATGTTTGATGTCAATAAATAATTGGCGCATATTCCTAAAATGAACTCGGTTGTCTTCCGGATTTTCAACAAAAGGCGGAACCGTCATAAGCCCTTTGATCTTCACATGTTTCAGTTGTGCTATCTGTCGGATCAATATCTCCGTTTCCTCCACGTCAAGACCAAATTTACTGTCTTCTTTTGCAATATTCACCTGAACGAGAATGCTGGCTGTCATCTGTCTCTTTTCCGCTTCCTTATCCACTGCTTCTGCCAGTTTATAGGAATCAATGGAATGGATCAGACTGGCACGTTCTATAATATATTTGATTTTGTTTGTCTGAAGATGGCCGATCATGTGCCATTCATAATCTTTATTTAAAGCATCTGCTTTATCCCGAAGTTCCTGTGGCTTATTCTCCCCAAAAACTTTTGCTCCCGCTTTTGCTGCTTCATGGATTTCATCATATGTTCTTGTTTTACTTACTGCAATCAGAAGGACTTCCTTTTCATCCCTCCCAGCTCTCACGCAAGCCTGTCTCACTCTGTCTTTTACGCTGAGATAATTCTCCTGTATCAAATCTTTTCCTCCTAATCTGATCTTTAATAAATAATTGCATTGTTTTCTGTTGTACTGCCGTTCAAAATAATACGGTCAAACTGTTCAATACTGTTTTTCATATTGGATCTTACGATTGTATAGTCCTTGTTTTCCAATAGAATATCAACACAAGTAAAATCAGCATAACCTCTGTTAATTACATAGACCCCAGGTAATGAAACTGTATCTTTTAAGAGCATGGTTTCTGAGGAATCCGCCATGGAGATCAATGCATGCTCCGGCACGTCTTCCTTTAAAATATAGTAATATTCTTTACCATCCTCAGAGTCTTTTCCTTCTTTGCCGATATCCACATCCATAGTCTGGAAAGTCACATTCCCTTTGGAATCCTGACTCTTTATTACCATAGTTTTTCTTGCACTGTATCTGCCGGTAAGATAAGCTTTTGGGATTTTGTAGAATTCTTTCTCTACGATAGATGTATTCGGAATCTTTAGACCATCTTCCGCTCTTACCTCTACTTCCACATCCACGTATCTGTCATTCACAAAATGAGGGAGATAATTGGTCATGGTAAGAACAGCATAATACTGTCCGGACTGATGAATAAATTCCACCGGACAGGTCACTGTAAATTCATCATCGTGAAGATGAACGGTTACTTTGCTTCTGTCCTTTATCTTGGCATACTCTTTCGCTGTAATGGATATCACAATATTCCAGTCTGTATTCTTCGTCAAACGATACACACTGTCGCCTTCCCCCACAGCATCCGCTGTTTTTAAATTCTTTTTTTCATATACTGTTGTATTGAAAGACTCCGGAGTAAGTTCTTCTAGTGTCATTCCTTCATATCCATCCTGCACATAAGTTACAATACCCTGAGATTTACTATAACTTTTGACAAAACTTCCGCTTCCAAGTTCAGCCTCAATCTCATCCATATAATCAGCCATGGCTGCATCGCCCAGTTTCAGAGCCTGATTCTCAAGCTGATACTTTAAATCATATACGTAGGAAAAGTCACTGTCTTTATAGTTCTCTTCAAAGTTCTCTAACAGGTCTTTGATCTCGCTATAATCGGATGCTGTAAGCTTATTCTTCTGCTCTAGAAAATGAGAAATGTATTCATGGGCTTCTCCGGTTCTGTCACAGGTATATACCAAGCCATGCTTTGCCACAATTTCTCCATCATTCACATAATAATTGAGATATCCCGCATTCTCACATTTTACAATAGTTTCATCCCGAAGAATAATCCCTGTTCCCCGAATACTTTCATGAATCTGACTCTGAACCACCTGATATACGGCAAGTTCCTCTTTTGAAACAGACAGTATAAGATGTCCAATAATATAGATAAAAATCATCAAAAATGCAATGATACCAATATTAAAATGAAATGACTTTTTCTTTGTCTCTTCAGCCATTATTTAACCTCCAGTTTATTTAGGGCTGCCCCATACAGGTAATCAAATCTGCATCCCTGCCTGTATTCCATGGATCTCATATACTCTTCGAATTGATCATTAAGCTTCCACCAGCTGGTTCCCCAGTTAGAGAAAGCAGCATATTCTTCCGGAATACGGCTGAAAATTCGTTCTACGACCATATCCGGACGAAGTAAAGATATAAACTCAGCAGCTCTTCTAATATATTCCTCTTTTTCACATAAAGCTATTTTATCATTTCTATATTGCTGATACAATAGGGAGTTTATCGGAATATAGAGAGAATGAAGCTTCACCATATGAACAGGAAGTGCAGATAAAAATCTGGCACCTTCTCTGGCATCTTCAATTGTATCTCCAGGCAGATTTAATATCATATGGGTGCATACTGTAAATCCATATTCTGCAATTAAAAGAACAGCCTGAATAAATTCACCCAGACCATGCCCTCTGTTTATCTCTTTTAAGGTATGATAATTCACGGTCTGAAGACCAAGCTCTATGGTCATCTCTATGTTAAATTCCTGTTTTACGTTTTGTAATACTTCCAGATAATCTCTTCTGATACAATCCGGTCTTGTAGATACGGAAATCTCAACAATGTCAGAAACTTCTGCAGCCTCTCGTATATAGAATTCAAATTTTTCTAACGGCAGATAGGTATTGGTATAATTCTGAAAATAGGCAATAAACTTGTGTGCTTTATATTTCTTTTCAATCTTGTTTTTTGTCTCAAGAAGCTGATCTTTCACAGAGATTTCAGAATCCATCGCTTCAAAACCTGTGCCGGCTCCATCGCAGAAAGCACATCCAAACCCGTCATCTCTATTGGGGCATCCTACAGGAAGATTAACAGGAAGCTTATATACTTTCTCACCATATTTATTTTTTAAATAATCAGAAAATGAATTGTACAAATTTTTTTCTTCCATAATATTCATCATCCTCCCCTATTTCATAATATGTAAACAAAAAAGCTGTTCCATCGGACTTTGTCCGAAAAAACAGCCTTTTATCTTATCATTCTTTTCGCAATTATTATAATGCTACGCTTACTAAGCCCTGAACTGCTTCAGGCATCTGATCTTTGTCCATAGAAGCACTGATTACGAAGTCTACACCAAATTTATCGGAGATTTTCTGAAGTTTTGCAATAACGCCTTCTAATTCGCCTTCAGCAATCTTAGCGATTGTAAGGAAACTGTCAAGATATACTTTATCTAAGTCGTGATCCTGAGAAGCGATACCTGCGATGAATCCAACGAACATATCAGGGCTTTCAATACCATATTCAGGTACTTCAATTAATCTAACACGGTTGCTGAGTTCATACATATGTTTATTATTTTTATCAAGGTAAACCAGTGTGCCGTCAGTAGACTTAACATCTGCGTTTACCTTTTCTAATAAGATTTTTGTTTTTCCTTTTCCTTTTACGCCTGCGATAATTTCGATCATGTTGCCGTCCTCCTTATATTTAAATGAATGTCATTCATTTGTCTTTTAAACATTATAGTATAAAATAATTCATTAAACAACTATTATTTCGTTATTTTTTGATTTTTTGACAAATAATTTAAAGTGTCAAAGTGATAATTATTCCATCACAATCAGATCAGACATTGTATGGTACAGAAGACTTTTTGTCTCCGCCCCAAGGACTACGGTTATGACCGTCTCCTCTTGTTTATTCTTTGTGTAAAGGATCAGACAGGATTTGGCTGCAGATGTAGTACCTGTTTTTCCTCCCACAATGTCAATCCCTGTCGGAATAGGATATGTATTGTTAAAATATGCATTTGTACTTATCTTATATTCTTCCAGACCGTATCCGGAAGCATTGGCATATTCAAGAGTATAATCCTTCTGGCTGATTGTTGAAAGAAATCTGTCATGCTTCATTGCTTCCCGGAAAATAAGATAAAGATCATAAGCAGTTGTATAATGATTCTCATTGTGAAGACCATTGGCATTGACAAAATGGGTGCTCGTTGCTCCAAGTTCCAGTGCTCTCTTGTTCATCATATCAGCAAATGAATCTACAGAACCTGCTATGTGTTCTGCCAAAATCACAGCACAGTCATTGTCGGAAGAAACTAAAAGTGCATTATAGAGACCTTCCACTGTAACTGTGTCGCCTTTTTTTAACATGCTTCTTACAACATTTCCTTCATCAAAAGTAATATTATGGGATAAGGTGACTTCTTCTTCAAAGTCTGCATATTCCATAGTAAGCAGGGCTGTCATCACTTTCGTAATACTGGCTGGATAGACCTTATCAAAGGCATGATAAGAAAGCAGTACTTTATCCGTATCATCGTTGATAGTAAGCGCTGCTTTCACATTTGCCGAAAAGGAAAGATCCGTCGCCTGTTCTGGAGATATTACTCCAAGTTCAGCCGCCATACCTTTGTTTTCACTGCTGATATATAATTTTTTTGTGTCTTCAAAATGAGATTCATATGCTTTCAGACCGGTATCTTTATCCTGGCATCCTGTAAGGCATGCCAGACAGAGAAGTACAACCATCAGACCCTTCAGTAAAGTCCTCTCTCTGTATCTTTTCTTCATCGCATTCTCCTGTTATTTGTACATATCACGCCAGTCTAAATCGCCACGCTCTAAAGCATGAATCAATAGTTCTGCTGTAGCAAGATTTGTAGCCAATGGGATATTGTGAATATCACAAAGGCGGAGGATATTAAAAATATCCGGTTCATGTTTTTTCGGTTTTAAAGGATCCTGAAGAAAAATAACCATATCGATCATATTATGCTCTATCTGTGATCCCAGCTGCTGAGTGCCGCCAAGATGGCCGGCCAGATATTTGTGGATATTCAGATTGGTCACTTCTTCAATCAGTCTTCCTGTTGTTGCTGTCGCATATAAATCATGTTTTGTTAATATTCCCCTATAAGCAATGCATAAATTCTGCATAAGCTTTTTCTTTGCATCATGTGCGACTAATCCAATATTCATTCTTATACTCCTTAATATCTTCTCTGTAAACCTACATTTAACACAAGACCCATACCTGCCATATTACAAAGCAGGGAAGTTGGTCCATAACTGATAAATGGAAGCGGTAATCCTGTGTTTGGCAAAATAAATGTTGCAACCCCGATATTAATAAATGATTGGAAACAGACAAGACCTGCTATTCCGACGGCAATCATTCTTCCCGCCAGATCCTCCGACCTGCTGGCGATCCATAGGCATTGGAATATAATAAATAACAGTAATCCAATGGCTATCATACAGCCAACAAATCCTGTCTCCTCTCCAATGACAGAGAAGATAAAGTCTGTCTGCTGTTCGGATACAAGTTTTGTATCCTTTACTGTAACAGAAACCTCACCCGATTCTTCCATCTCGTCAATATCGGTAATGGTCATGTTACTGTCTGAAATCTCATTACTGTTTAAGCCTTTGCCAAACAGCTGGCCGGACCCAATGGCCATAATTGAGTTTTTCTGTTGATAACTGGTAGTGTCTGCGTATTTTTCAGGATTAATGAAAGACATAATACGATTTACCTGATATTCTTTGATAAACAGAGGATCCGGTGTTTGAATGTAAAAAATAAAGGCAATAAATAATGGTACCCCTATGAGAATTACATTCCTTATAATCTTTTTGTCAAGACCGCCAATAAAAATCACACCACAGAGAATAAAACAGATATCCAGTGTAGTGGATAAATCCGGCTGAGTGACTACAAGAAACAATGGTATTGCACAAAAAAGTGCAAGCTTGGCAAGGGTTTTCAAATTACCCATCTCATCCTCATGTTCCCGGATAAAATAGGCAACAAACAAAATCATAACAATCTTTGTAATTTCCGATGCCTGAAGAGTAAAACCGCCGAAAGCCAGCCATCTCTTGGCACCGTTTACAGTTTTGCCAAAAAACTTTACGGCTAAAAGCAGCAAAATGTTGGCTGCATAGATCAGCCAAATAAAATGAAACAATTTATTGTAATCTATAAGCGATACAAAAATCATGGCCGCCAGGCCAAGGCCCAATCCAAGCAGCTGTTTATTCACATGGCCCGGGCTCGCACTATTGATATAGACAAGCCCCATAACTCCTGCTGCAAGAATCGTTGCCACTAACAGAAAACTGTAATTGGAAAGATGATACTTTCGTTTCATTCAGATCACGCCTTACTTTTTGATCTTAAGATCTTTGATCGGGATATTCGCCATCAGTGCAGGGGCGGATCCTTCTCCGCCATTATCAGTCTGAGTGATCTGAATATCCAGTCCTTCTTTATCGATTTCCATATATTTGGAGATTACTTCTAAAATATCGTTTTTGATCATCTCCATAATTTCAGGAGAACAGTTAGAACGGTCAGATACTAATAATAATTTTAATCTGTCTTTTGCAGTATCTCCTGATGTGCGTTTTTTATTGAAAAATAAATCCATGAATCCCATGGCTGTTCCTCCTTAATAACCTCTTTTGAATAATTTTCCTAATTTTTTAAAGAATCCTTCTGCTGCAAGTTCAAGGAAAGGAACTTCTTCTCCCATGATACGTTTGCAGATGTTTACATATGCCTGTCCTGCATCTTCAGTGGCACCAACGATCGGATTACCTAAGTTGGTTGCAACTACGATACTCTGTGCATAAGGAACAACACCGATAGGATCGATAGCGAGGATTTCCACTACGTCTTCTACAGACATCATGTCACCGCGTTTTACCATATCCATATCAATTCTATTTACGATTAAGTGGATTTTTCTGATTTCATTTGCTTCTAAAAGGCCGATAATACGGTCAGCATCACGGATTGCAGATACTTCCGGTGTAGTAACAATTAATGCTCTGTCTGCTCCTGCAATGGCATTCTTAAAACCCTGTTCAATTCCTGCAGGACAATCAAGAAGTATGTAATCAAATTCCTCTTTTAATTCTTCTACTAATTTCTTCATCTGTTCAGGATTTACAGATGTCTTATCTCTTGTCTGTGCAGATGGCAACAGGAAGAGATTTGGATATTTTTTATCTTTGATCAATGCCTGTTTTACACGGCAGTTTCCTTCCACTACGTCTACAAGATTATATACGATTCTGTTTTCCAGACCCATAACAACGTCTAAGTTTCTTAATCCGATATCAGTATCGATCATAACAACTTTCTTGTCAAGCTGTGCAAGACCAGTACCCAGATTGGCTGTTGTTGTTGTTTTACCTACACCGCCTTTACCGGATGTAATTACAATTACTTCACTCATGTTTCTTATCCTCCATTATTCTATTAAGAATTCATATTAATATCATTCATCAATGATCTTGAAATTGGCTCAATGTAGATATTCTCATTCTCTACATATGCAATCTTTGTTTCAGGTTCCTTCTCTTTTTTCTTTCTCTTTGGCTTGCCTTTATCGTCAGGGGAACGGGCAATCAAATCACCAATTCTCACCTGCATAGGCTGCATGTCCAAAGAAAGAACAAAAGCACTTCTGTTATCCGGAAAACCTGCTGCAACACTGCCTTTTAAGCAGCCAAGAACGACAACGTTTCCTCCTGCAACCACATCTGCACCCGGATTTACATCACCAACGATTACGATACTGTTATCTACTTCGATAGATTGTCCGGAACGAAGGGTGCCTTTGTAGAACTGTCCGTCACTGGACAGGTTCCCCTGCTCGTAATAACCTGGAACAGTGCGGATCAATTCTTCTTTGTACTCTTCTTTTTCTTTGGCAAATGCATCACGGAGTTTCTGTCCATATTGTTCAACAGCAGCTTTAAAATATGCCTCATTCTGTTCATCACCATCGATTACATAAGAAATGCGCACATCACTGCATTCCTCAATCTTCTCGATTACAATATTCTGTTCTTCAAAAGTTAGTGCTTTTCCTTCAAAACGGATTGCAATCTGGCTGTCCCCTGTGAAAAACTTTCCTGACTGTGCAAAACGTTCTCCAACCAATGTAAGAAGCTGGTCAAATTCCGCATCAGGATCCAGATACAAGGTAAAACCGTATTTATTTCCCTTTATCATAACAGGATTCTTCATCATTTCACCTCTAGTCATTTGACACTGCACCGGAATCCGGAAGCAATGCCGTAGTCGCGTTCTTCTCCTCCTCTGTGAGAAGACCAAAATAATATTTATATACATCACTTGCAGTCATAGCTGCATAGGAAGAAGTATATCCAAATGGAATAACCGTTGTCACGGAAATCTCCGGATCCGCATAAGGACCATAAGAGACAAATAATGCGTGGTTCGGTCTTTTTGTATTCTCCTGAGCTGTACCGGTTTTTCCGGCAATCTTATTGTCACCAAGAGCGGTAAACAGATGACTGATACTGCTTTTTTCTCCATAGACTACCTCATACATGCCGTTCTTTACAGCAGACCAGGAAGAATCATCAATCTCTATCTGATCAATCAGCTCCGGTCCAAAGTCTACGATCTTAACCCCTTCTGAATCTGTTACATAATCAAGAATACTCAGGTTATACAGATCGCCCTCGCTGGCAAGAGCCGTTGCGTATCGGCTGATCTGACTTGGGGTATAACTGTTTGTACCCTGTCCGATTGCCGAACGGACTGCATCATAGTCAGAAATATTCGGTTCAGATTCCGGAAGTTCAATTCCGGACTTTCTGTCAAATCCGAACAGCCTTGCATATTCTGCAATTGTATTCAGGCCTTTGTCGGAACTATATTTTCCATTTGAAAGACCCATTCTATATCCTAACTCATAAAAATAATAATTGCAAGAGACTCCTATGGCAGTCTGAACATTTATTTTACCATGACTGCTTGGATAATGCCAGCATTTTGCATAAGGAGTAATGCTTGTAAAGATACCTTTCGTATCAATAATACTCCATCCATCAATATATCCCTCTTCCATGCCTGCGATCGATACTAACGGCTTATAGGTAGAACCCGGAGCCGTTTTCTGCTGAGTGGATCTGTTGTAAAGAGGATTTGTCTTATCATTTACCAAAGATGCATAATAATCCGCATCAATACCATTGGCTAGTTTATTATTATCATAGCTTGGATAAGATACCAATGCTCTGACTTCACCTGTTTTTGTGTCAGTAATTACAATGGAACCGGAACAAGGATCTAAAGCAAGCTGGGCAGGTGTAATCTCAAGTTTTCTGATCTTTCTTTTTATAAATTCATAAGAGTTGATAGCTGAATTGGAAAGAGAACTGTAATCTATGTCTTCTTTGCTTAAAACACCCTGCTCATATAACAAAAGGCAAACGTCCTTTCCTGACAGGATACCTGATTTTATCATATATTTATATAGAAGTTTGTCAAAATCAGCCTGATGTTCCAATTCCCTGACGATGTATTGGGAAAGTGCACTGTACATCTCTTCTGTATCATAGTATGCGGAATCAAGTTCAAGTTCAGAAATATTGATCCATTCTTCCTTTAATGCATGACGCAGGAACTCCTCCAATGATATTCTGTCATTCTTCCAATCAAGATATACCGTATCACTGGTATTAATCAGATTGGAATTGAGAATACCCTGTTCACTAAGCATCGAATACACAATAAGCATATACTCCTGCATCTCTTTACTTAAATCTTTTTGTTTTGCTCCATCTTTTAACTGACTGGAAATACGTGTAAGGATGCTCTGCATTTTGGAAACAAACTTTCCATATACAAACCGCTCATGATCTGTTGCTTTCTCAGAAGACAATATATCAATATCAATAATATTATTATCGATTAATGCAAAATAAACATCATTAATCGGAATAAGTTTATTGCTTCCTCCTTCAGAGGCAGATGTCAGTTTTGCAAGAAGAATACCTGCCAGACGCCGCTCTAAAATGTTATAGCAATATTTCTGGAGTTCCGCATCAATGGTAAGTGTAACATTATTTCCGGCTTTTGCTTCTGTAGAACTGGCAACCTGTAAAATCTTACCAAGATTATCGACGTAGACTTCCTTCGTACCTTTCTTTCCTTTCAGATACTGTTCCATCTTCTGTTCAATACCACTCTTACCGATGGTATCCGTAGATCTGTAATATGCGTAATCATCTTCTGTCAGGCCCTCATTCATCTCTTCCATCTCTGAAGTTGAGATAGTTCCCGTATATCCGATAATGTGTGCAAAATATTTGCTGTCATTATATACGCGAAGAGAATTCTGTGTTACTGATACTCCGGGAAAATCTTCCGGATTTTCCTGGATTGCAATGAGAGTCTGCTCACTGACATCATTGGCAACCGTAACCGGTTTCATCTGAGAATAGCGGTTCATATAAACACTGTAGCGCACTGCCATAATCTTAAGAGCGTCCTCAAGTGCATAAGATTCATCAATCTCAAACATCTTGCCGGAGCCGGAAAGACCTCCCTGCCCGGTACTAAGGTATTTGAATACATCATCCACGCTGCTTTCCAACAGCCTCTGTACCTTGATTCTCTCGTCACCTTCATATTTGTCTACACTGGTAATACTATAAACGTCTTTCAAAAAACGAGTCAGGGAATTACCTGATACAGTAAATTTTAATCGTCCATTACTTGTCACGGTAATAGGAAATTCGTTGACAATCTCATCCCCATTGGCCTCAATGGTCTGAATGAGATTATGGATCATTTTATTTCTTTCAAAATTGGTTCCTGTTTTATTTGCCTTTCCCAGTTTTTCAAATTCATCTGAATTCTCCATAACTACAGTAAAGGCAAGCTTATTATATGCCAGCAGATTCCCGTTCACATCGTAAATATTGCCACGGGATCCTTCTGTTGTAATGGTTTTTTTTGTTTTTAATAAGAAATTCTCTAAATACTCTTGTCCATCTATAATCTGAAGTTCAAAAAGACGCGCCGTTAAAATGGAAAATAATCCAATTACGACCATACCGAAGATAACAAGTCGGTTGGAAAAGAGCATGATTATATAATCTTTTAATTTACTGAACACTGGTTATGCACTCCTTTTTTCCAAGGTAGTAAGCTTACTGTCAGCCCAAAGCAGGATAAAATAAAATACCAGGCCTGCAAGCAGCGTATAAACAAGTTCCGGCAGAATGACACTTTTAAAATAAATGAAAAAGTTCCATTTGCTTCTCATTAAATAGAAGAAAAAGTATATTACAATGCCATAGACCAAATCGTTGGCTGCCACCATGGCAATAGGAAATACCGCTTCTTCTGCATAAAACATATGATTAAAAAATCCGTTTATAAATCCAATCATCATATAAATAAAAGCATATACTCCCAGAAACTCCCCAAAGAAAATATCAAGGAGAAGTCCTGAGAAGAATCCCACCGCAATGCCGGCTTTTCTCCCTCGCATCATGCCTGCCGCAACCACGGTAATCAGCATAAAATTCGGTGTTATGTTGGCAAGGGAAAAAAAATGAAATACGGACGTCTGGAGAGTAAAAGATCCGATTATGATACATGCATATACAATTATTCTAATCATCATCTGCTTCATATGATCATCTCCATCCTATTCTTCTGAAATGTCCGGTACATTTTTCAGTTCTGTGATAATAAGTACTTCCTGCAAATGAGCAAAGTCAACGATCGGTGTCAGTCTTCCTACCTGAGTGAGTCTGGTCTCGTCAAGTTCCATATTGGAAATAAACCCAATCGCAATTCCTTCCAGATATTTGGAACTGATGTTGGATGTTACCAGTTCTGAGCCCTCTTCCACTACTGCATCTTTGGAAAGGTATTCTACGTCAATATAATCGTTTACGATATTCTTCTGACTTCCCTTAACCATACAGGTATCCTGAGTCGTAAGAACCATAGCACTGACGCTGCTGGTATCATCAATAATGGATTTTACTTTAGACCAGCCGTCTCCTACTTCTGTTACAATTCCCACCAGACCGCCATCTGCAATTACATTCATATCAACCTGAATGCCTGATTCACTTCCTTTGTCAATGAGAAAAACATTGAACCAGTTTCCCGCACCTTTTCCGATAATTCTGGCACCGACAGTCGGATAATCGGAATACCGTTCAGACAGTTCGTAAAGTTCTCTTAAGCGATCCAGTTCATAACGGTCCTGTAACAGATTTCGGTTCTGCATTGTAAGTTCATTTACTTTATCTTCAAGTTCTTCATTCTTCTTCTGTAAATCTTTGATATTCTCAAAAGCACGGGATTTCTCCATAAACCAGTTTCCTATACTGTTAATTCCTTTCTGCATCGGTATAATAACGGCAGAGGTTACATTGGAAAGTGGATTGGATTGGGTTCCGAAAAAAGCACTGCATGCAAGAAGCAGGGCGCAGATTGCTGTAAAGATCACTAACAAATATCTGGGTGTTAATTCAAATTTTCTACGGCCTCTCATCTATATCCTCCCATGTCTCAGGAAAAAATCCATTCTCCCGAAAACTGTAAAACTTTTGATTTCCTATAATAATATGATCTGATAATTCTATGCCTATCATCATGCCTGCTTTCATCATCTGTTTCGTAAGAAGGATATCCTGGCCGCTTGGACTTGGATCTCCCGACGGATGATTGTGAATCAAAATGACATACACTGCCTGATTCTTAAGTGCTTCCAAAAACACTTCTCTTGGTGATGAAAGAGCTGTATTTACCGTACCAACAGATATCTTCGATTCTCCAATCAGCCCATGATGTCCATTAAACATGAGAATTCTTACTTCTTCTCTCTTAAGATATCTCATATCTTCCATTAAATAATGTGCAATGGATTCCGGAGAAGTAAATTCCAACTGTTCTTTTGCCATAGAACAGGATATCCTCTTGGCAATCTCCCCCAGACAAAGGATCTGAACTGCTTTTGCATTCCCGATTCCTTTGCAGGAGACAAGCTGTTCGTATGATAAATGATGAATTCCCGCCAGTCCTTCATACTCCTGATTCAGACTGATGATCTCCCTTGCAAGATCTATGGATGTCTTATGCTTTGTTCCTGATTTTAGGATTACGGCCAGTAGTTCTGCATCTGATAAAGCAGATGGACCAAAGGCAATACACTTCTCATAAGGGCGCTCTAAACGGGGCATGTTTTTTATTGTTTTATTATATTCCATATGTTCCTTTCCCCTCTCCAGGTACAAAGTTACACATAGTATAATTTTAGCACAGATACATTTTATTGTATATTATTAGAATCTGAGGTTTTTCTTAAATTTTTGCCAAACCTTTTTCGATAATTTTCTGTAAAGACATCATAATACCGAACTTTACATGAGGCCAGGTGAGACCTCCCTGGAAATAAACGGCATATGGCTCTTTTAAAGGACCGTCTGCACTAAGTTCGATGGATGAACCGGATACAAAGGCACCGGCAGCCATGATTACATCACTGTCGTAACCAGGCATAGCCCAAGGTTCCGGTTTTACATAGCTGTCAACAGGGGCTGCAGCCTGAATACCCTCACAAAAGGCAATCAATAATTCCGGTTTTCCAAATTCCACTGCCTGAATAATATCATGTCTGGATTCTGTTCCATTTGGAATTACTTTAAATCCAAGCTTTTCATAAATATTTGCTGCAAATACTGCACCTTTTAAAGCACTGTTTACCACGTTTGGTGCAAGGAAAAATCCCTGTAAGAATTTCTCATTTACTCCTAAAGACGCACCTACTTCTTTGCCAAGGCCCGGAGATGTAAGGCGGTAAGCAGCATTTTCAATACATTTTTTTGTGCCGCAGATATATCCGCCTATTGGAGCAAGTCCTCCGCCCGGATTCTTAATCAGGGAACCGACTACCATATCAGCTCCCACTTCGGACGGTTCTTTTTCTTCAACAAACTCGCCATAACAGTTATCTACCATACAGATTACATCCGGTTTGATGTTTTTAATAAAAGAAATCAGTTCGCCGATACGGTCTACAGATAAAGTGGGTCTTGTTGCATATCCTTTGGAACGCTGAATTGTCACAAGCTTTGTCTTTTCATTGATTGCTTCTTTGATTCCTTCAAAGTCAAAGCCGCCGTCCGGAAGAAGATCTACTTCTCTATAGGAAATGCCGTATTCCGCTAAAGAACCGCAGGATGGGCGGATACCGATTACTTCTTCCAATGTAGAATAAGGTCTTCCAACGGGAGAAAGAAGTTCATCCCCCGGTCTTAAATTAGACATGAGCGCAAGGGCTAATGCATGGGTACCGCATGTAATCTGTGGTCTTACAAGCGCATCCTCTGTCTTAAATACATCCGCATAAATCTGCTCTAAAGCTTCACGTCCTAGGTCATTGTAACCGTAACCTGTTGTTGCGTTAAAATGAGCTTCGGAAAGCTTGTTTTTCTGCATTGCCCAGAGGACCTTCATCTGATTGATCTCTGCAATGCGGTCAAATTCTTCAAATCTATCTTTTAAACCTTTTTCGATTTCCGTTGCAAAATCATAAACTTCTGGAGAAATCCCCAGAGTTTCATAATATTCTTTTAATGTCATATTGTGCCTTCTTTCGTTATTATTTCATGAAAATGCTGTATCCAATATCGGTACAAAACATTGATCTTTTCTAAATTCTTTATACAAAAATCGGAAACATATTTTTAAGAAATTATATTTTTTTCTTTGAGAAGTCGTAAAATTTCTTCAAGAATCAATTCTTCCGACTCATACTGTCCTTTGTCGATCCAGACCGGTTCTTTCTCTCTTCGAAACCAAGTAAGCTGGCGCTTGGCAAATCTTCTTGTATCTCTCTTTAAAATGTCAATGGCTTCTTCCAGAGTGGTTTCCCCTTCCAGATATGCAAGGATTTCTTTATATCCAAGTCCTTTCATGGATACCATATCTTTATGGCATCCTATGCTTTTTAACTTTTCCACTTCCTCAATCAGTCCCTGTTCCACCATAATATCGATTCTTTTTTCAATACGTTCATAAAGAACGTCTCTGTCCTGATTCAGTACGATGTAGAGAAATTCATAAGGAGATTCCTTCTGTCTTTGTTCCTCATTATGCTCAGAAATCTTCATTCCTGTTGTTTTGTAAAATTCCAGGGCACGAATGACTCTTTTTACATTATTCATGTGAATCTCTTCTGCCGCTTTTGGATCACATTCCTTTAACATATTGTGAAGGGTTTCTTCTCCCTCTGTTCGTGCAAGAGTCCAGAGTTCTTCTCTATATGGGCTGTCTTCTTCTGATTCCGTAAAATCAATGTCATACAGAACAGCCTGAATATAAAATCCGGTTCCGCCTACCAGCACAGGAATCTTTCCTTTGACATAGATTTCTTCCATGGCTTTTTTTGCCATCTGCTGGAACAGTACAATATTAAAGTTATCCATCGGAGACAGAACATCCACAAGATGATGAGGTACACCATCCATCTCATCAGGCATAATCTTGGCAGTTCCAATGTCCATGTATTTATAAACCTGCATGGAATCGGCGCTGATAATCTCGCCATTTACCGCCTTCGCAAGAGCGATGGAAAGCTTTGTCTTTCCCACAGCCGTCGGTCCTGTCAGGATAATTAAGGGTTTCTTCATATTAATATATCTCCCTTACAAATGTATTACACAATTCGTTTGAATTTCTTTTCAATCTCTCTTTTGGAAATGGAGATGATCACCGGTCTTCCATGAGGACAGGTGTAGGGATTCTCCAGTTTCTCACATTCTTTTAACAGTTCTTCCGCTTCCTTCATAGTAAGCTTCTGATTGGCCTTGATTGCCGCCTTACATGCCATAGTGGCAATCTTATCAATAACCATATCAAGGGTAAACTTTCTTACTTCCTCTTCCATGGCATCTAATAGCTCACGAAAGAATACCTGGGCATCCATGCCAAACAGATTGGACGGAATGGTTCTTAAACAATAAGCATCCGAACCAAATTCTTCTAACGTAAATCCAAAATCTTCAAACATAGATTCATAGGTTTTCACAAAATCCAGTTCTTTCAAAGTAAGATTAAGGACTACCGGTGGCATTAACTGCTGTTTGTAGACTTCCCGTTCCCGGTAAGCTTTTAATAATTTCTCGTAGAGAACCTTTTCATGAGCCGCATGCTGGTCCATCACGAGAAGTTCGTCGTTCTTTTGCAGAAGCCAGTACGTATCAAAAAGCTGTCCGATAATATGAAACTGCTGTTTCGTAGATTCTGTATGGATGTCATCCTGTAAAAATGTAAGTTGTTCCATCTTCACTTCTTTGCCCTCTTCTGCTTTTACATTCAGAATCGGCGCCAGGGAACCAATATGTTCCACAGGAACGGTCTCTCTCTTCACAGGCTTTTCCTGTTCCATCCATGGAAGTTCTTTTTTTGACTTGACTTCTTTTGAATGTTCGATTTTTGGCTGTAATGCCTTTGACTGTTCTGTCTTTGGCTGTTCTGCCTTTGACCCTTCTGTCTTTGGCTGTTCTGCCTTTGACTGTTCTATTCTTGGCTTTTGTTCGAAGAGTTTGTCCACTTCGTAGCGGCTTTCCTCTTTTAACATTTCTTCCATTGAATTTACCGGTCTTGGAACTTTTATTTTCTCCGTAAAGACAGATTCTTTCCCTGACTGCTTTGGCTTTCCAACAGATTCTTCTTTTTTTACAGGCATTCTGGCCTTTTCAAAAGGCTCAGCCCCTCTTGCCTGTGCCGGCGCTTTCTCCAAAACAGCTGTTTTATTATCAAGAGAAACTTTACGCACATGAGTATGGCTTGTAAGTGCCTCTTTGATGGCTTCCATAAAGGCTGCAAACAATTCTTCTCCGTTCTTAAAGCGGACTTCCATCTTGGCCGGATGCACATTTACGTCAAGAAGTTCCGGTTCAATGGTAAGATTCAGTGCAGTAAATGGATACTTGTGAACCATCTGCCATGTTTTATAGCTGTCCTCAATTGCCTTAGTGATAATGTTATTCTTAATAAATCTTCCATTTACAAAATAATTCTCTAGGGCACGGTTGCCTCTGGAAATAGAAGGCTTTCCAACATATCCTTCAATGGAAAATGTCTCTGCATGGTAGGACACAGGCAACAGATTGGCTGCAATATCCTTTCCATAAATCTGATAAATGACGTCTTTTAAACGGCCGCTTCCCGATGTGGAAATCACGGCTTTATTCTGATGAATGAGCTTAATGGCTACTTCCGGATGGGAAAGAGCGATACGCTCCATCATAGTACTGATGTAACCAGCTTCCGTCATCTTGGATTTTAAAAATTTTCTTCTGGCAGGCGTATTGTAAAACAAGTTTCTTATAATAAAAGTCGTTCCTTCCGGACATCCCACTTCTTCAAAAGAAACCTCTTCTCCCCCTTCTATGACATAGCGGACTCCTGTCATAGGTTCTGCAGTCTTTGTAATTACTTCTGTCTTTGATACAGAAGCGATGGAGGCAAGCGCTTCACCACGGAAACCAAGGGAACCGATGGATAAAAGATCATCTGTAGTACGAATCTTACTTGTGGCGTGGCATAAAAAGGCAGTTCTTACGTCTTCTTTTTCAATACCGGTACCGTTATCTGTAATACGGATAAAATCAATGCCGCCTTCTTTAATCTCTACTGTAACGGCACTTGCTTTGGCGTCGATGGCATTTTCCACAAGCTCTTTTACGACGGAGGCCGGGCGTTCGATTACTTCACCTGCCGCAATCTGATTGATTGTATTCTGGCTTAAAACCTGAATGATTCCCACTGTTTTCCCTTCTTTCTATAAAAACAAAACCAAAATTTTGTTTTCCAAAACAAAAAATATTACAAATAATTACTTATTCGCCTTCTCCTGAAGTTCATAGAGAAGGTTTAATGCCTGTAATGGCGTTGTTCTTGAAAGGTCAAGCTTTCTAAGTTCTTCCACGACCGGATGATCCGGTGCCGGAAGAATCTGATCAAAGATGCTTAACTGAATTCCCTGGGATTCCCCAATGTTTGGATTCACTTCAATTCCTCTGGCTTTCTGAGAAGCATCATCCTTTAACAGTTCGTCTAAGATTTCTTTGGCTCTTCCAAGTACAAGTTCCGGTACACCGGCAAGCTTGGCTACCTGAATACCATAGCTTCGGTCTGCGCCGCCTTTTATAATTTTTCGTAAAAATACAATATCATCGCCCTGTTCTTTTACGGCGATACAATAGTTATTTACATTGGAAAGCTTGCCTTCCAGTTCGGTTAATTCATGATAATGGGTTGCAAATAATGTTTTTGCCCCAAGAAGTCTTGCATCACTGATATATTCCACAACAGCCCAGGCAATGGAAAGTCCATCGTATGTACTGGTACCACGGCCGATTTCGTCTAAAATGATCAAACTGTCTTTTGTGGCATTTCTTAAAATGTTAGCCACTTCACTCATCTCCACCATAAAGGTACTCTGTCCGGATGCAAGGTCGTCAGATGCACCAACACGGGTAAAGATGCGGTCGACCACACCGATTGCAGCCCGTTTGGCAGGAACAAAGGAACCCATCTGAGCCATAAGCACAATGAGGGCTGACTGTCTCATATAAGTGGATTTACCTGCCATATTCGGTCCAGTAATAATGGAGACACGGTGGTCTTTGTTGTCAAGATACACATCATTAGCCACAAACATGTCGTTGGAAATCATTTTTTCAACCACGGGATGACGGCCATTTTTAATGTCTATAATACCCCTTGTATTAAGCACCGGACGCACATAATTATTCTGCTCTGCCACTAAAGCAAGAGAACAGAATGCATCAAGTGTGGCAATTACATTGGCCGTCTTTTGCACACGTTTCATCTGGTCCGCAAGTGCTTCTCTGATTTCTGAGAAAAGTTCGTATTCCAGGGCCATCATTTTATCTTCGGCGCCCAGAACTTTGCCGGCAATATCGTCCAGTTCTTCTGTTGTGTAACGTTCTGCATTTGCAAGGGTCTGTTTTCTGATATAGTAATCCGGAACAAGGTTCTGATAGGACTTGGTCACTTCCAGATAATAACCGAATACTTTGTTGTATTTGATCTTTAAATTCTTGATTCCGGTTTTTTCTCTCTCTTTTTCTTCTAAGGCAGCAAGCCATGTCTTGCCTTCTGTCTTCGCTCTTCGTAAGATGTCCAGATCTTCTCTGTAACCTTCCTTAATAATCCCGCCTTCTTTTACCTGGATCGGCGGTTCCTCTACAATCGAAGCTTCCAAAAGAGCATAAAGATCATCCAGTACATCTAAATCCTCATGAAGACGTCCTAAAATCCCCCCTTCAAACTCGGAAAGAAGCATTTTAATAGGAGGAAGTAAGGATACAGATGTTTTAAATGCGATTAAATCACGAGGGTTGGCACTTCTGTAACTGATCTTTGTAGTAAGACGCTCTAAATCATAGATTGGCTGCATGTATTCACGCAGTTCTTCTCTTGTAATCATATTGTCTTTTAAGGCTTCGATGGCATCATAGCGTTCTTCGATCATGGACTGATTTACAAGTGGCTGCTCCACGAAACTTCGAAGCATTCTTCCACCCATGGCAGTCTTGGTCTTATCAAGGACCCAGAGAAGAGAGCCTCTCTTGTTCTTCTCCCTCATAGTCTCTGTAAGTTCCAGATTTCTTCTGGTAGAACTGTCGATCATCATGTAGCCTTTTGTACTGTATGGCACAAGATTCATCAAATGATGAAGGGCATTCTTCTGTGTTTCATGAAGATAGGAAAGCAAAGCTCCTGATGCAATGACGCCATATGGAAAATCATTGAGTCCAAGCCCCTGAAGGTTGGAAACCTTAAACTGGCTTCGAATCGCCTGCTCACAGGCATCTTCTGCGAAATGATAACTTGGAATGTTATATACAACGGCGCCAATCTTATCTTTCATATAGTTAAAATCCAGTCCTGAAATTAAAAATGCTTCATTGCAGATAATCTCTGCCGGAGCAAATTTGTTCACTTCATCGACCAGTTCATTTAATGTTTTCATCTGAGTCGTCTTAAATTCACCGGTTGTTACATCACAAAATGCGGCTCCCATGCCGTTTTCCTCATAGAAGACACACATAATATAATTATTTTTGGCATCTTCCAGTGTCTGCGTAGAAAGATTGGTACCAGGAGTTACCACGCGGATAACATCCCTTTTTACAAGCCCTTTACAGGTTTCAGGGTCTTCCATCTGCTCACAGATGGCAACCTTATATCCATTAGACACTAATTTATTAATATAACTGTCACAGGAATGGAAAGGAACACCGCACATAGGTGCTCGCTCTTCCTGTCCACAGTTTTTTCCTGTCAGTGTAATGCCCAGTTCTTTAGAAGCAGTCAATGCATCGTCGTAGAACATTTCATAAAAGTCGCCCAGACGATAAAACAGAATACAATCGTTATACTGCTCTTTAATATCAAAATACTGCTGCATCATTGGCGTTAATTTTGCCATGTTTATTCTTCCACCTTACCCATATAGTAGAAGCCTCTTGCTTCTTCTAATTTTACATTTACAATCTTGCCGATTAAGGACTCGTCACCAGGAAGATGCACAACCGTGTTATATTCTAAACGTCCTGTTACATAGCCCTCTAACTGGCTGTTCTTTTCTTCCACTAATACAGGAAGAGTCTTTCCTTCAAACCGGTCCGTACGCTCTCTTGACTTCTCGCCGACAAGAGCAAGAAGACGATCAAATCTGTCTTTTACCACATCTTCCGGTATCTGATCTTCTCTTGCTGCCGCAGGAGTTCCGGTACGTCTGGAATAGATAAATGTATAGGCACTGTCATAATCTGCCTTATCTACAACATCCATAGTATCGAGGAAATCTTCCTCTGTCTCACCAGGATATCCTACAATAATATCCGTTGTCAGAGCGATATCCGGCATGGCCATGCGAAGTTTCTCCACTAATTCAAGATATCTCTCTTTTGTATATCTTCTGTTCATATCCTGAAGCACTCTTGTGCTTCCGGACTGTAATGGAAGATGGAAATGACGACAGATTTTCTTAGACTGAGCCATAACTTCGATGAGTTCGTCGGATAAATCCTTTGGATGGGATGTCATAAAACGGATTCTTTCTAAACCCTCAATCTTCTCTACTTCTCTTAAAAGATCCGCAAAGCTGATAGGATTTTCCAAAGTCTTACCATATGAGTTTACGTTCTGACCAAGGAGCATAATCTCAACAACGCCGTCTGCCACCACATCTTTAATCTCACGGATAATATCCTCCGGTTTTCTGCTTCGTTCACGGCCTCTTACATAAGGAACAATACAATAGCTGCAGAAGTTATTGCATCCGTAAGCAATGTTAATACCGCATTTAAAGGAAAATTTTCGTTCACTTGGAAGGTCTTCTACTATCATGTCAGTGCCATTCCAGACATCTACCACCATCTTGCCTGTCTGTACTCTCTGATACATCAGTTCAGGGAATTTGAAAATATTGTGGGTCCCGAAAATGATATCTAAAAAACGATATGTCTTCTTAAGCTTTGCCACTTCATCCGGTTCCTGCATCATGCAGCCGCAGATAGCAATCATCATACCCGGGTGTTTCTTCTTCTCTGTTTTTAAAACGCCAAGATGTCCGTATACTTTCATGTTGGCGTTCTCTCTTACTGTACATGTGTTATAAAGCACAAAGTCTACAATCTTTTCTTCACTTGCCACAAATCCCATGAGCTCTAACATACCGGCAAACTTCTCAGAGTCTTTGGCATTCATCTGGCAGCCAAAAGTCCGGCACTGATAGGTTAATTTGCGGCCAAGTTCTGCTTCTCTTTCTGCCACCCATTTGCGAAGATGTGCAATATAGTAATACTGTCGAAGAGGCTCACCTTCCGGAATCGGAGCAAGGAGATCAATAGTATCTAAATCTATATTTTGAAACATAATGGTATCCTCCATTTTATTCAAAGAGACGGTTCCTCATTAAAATAAGCGAGGTACACGTCATGTTAACATACGGAGTTTATTATAACAACATTCTCATTTCATTACAAGAATTTTTCTCATGGAAATTCCAGAAAATAAACCCTGACAGTGCCGATGCCTGCTTAAAGTCACCTGTGTTTCTTTTGAAGTTTTTTGTAGAATTTCAAAAACAGATGCTGGAAAAATTGCCGGACAGTAAGAGTGTTTGAGGAACAGATTCTATTTCACTTTTTGAAAAATTGCAATGAAAACTTTAAAAAAGTTTTCATGAAACACATAAAAGAAGCGAAACAAAACATAAATTGCTTTGTTTCGCTTCTTTTTGTGTTTATGTTATCCGTCCCAAAGACGGATTGCGATTTTAGTAAAAACTTTAGAGAGTCTGTTCTAAGTTATCTTCCGTCCGGCAAATAAAATCTTTCAGCATTTAATAAATACAACAAAAATGTTGCAACCTTCGTATGCAGGAAAACAGACTCCTTCATAAACAGGGAGCGGCACTGTTTTATTCTACTTCAACGATTCCGTTTTCTTTGATTGTAATCTTCATTCCGTCTTTTACATAGTTTAAGAATTCATCGCCAAGACAATCAACAACCGGCATAGATACGCTTTCTACCCATACGTCAGCTAAAATTGCTCCTGCTGCCGCAAGGGAATCAATGTGGTTGGCGAATAATAAACAGGCCGGATTTTTCTCTAAAGCACATGCACAGTAAAGTACAAGGCCGCCTGTTGTGGAACCTATGGTCTGAGGAAGGCAGAGTGCCTTGCCGATCATTGGTTTTCCATGGAGTTCTTCATTGTTCTGGTCACCGCATTTAACTGCTTTGTCACCAAACTGTAATGCCATCTGGAAGGAGGCTAATGTGTTAAATCCCTGAGTTGTAACTAATGCTTCTGCTGTCACAGTGCCGGGAGTTACCACTCTTCCCTGAAATGTCTTCATTTTATTTTCCTCCTTTTGTGATTATAGCTAAGATTTCTTCATCTCTATAGTATCTTGCCGATGTATAAGTACGAAGCTTATTGGATGAAGTAATAACAGGCATAGTCTTACAAAGCGGATTGTTCATGTACATGAGCGGACAAATATAAGATGTAATAACACCAGTTGCTTTTAAACGCGGCGCATATTCTGTTTTGTAAAATTCTTTTAAAACGCCAGGTGCAGCGGTAAGAACAGTTGGGATGACAACCTTTTTCTCTCCGCTTTTCTTTAATCCTGCTTCAATATTATCTGTCCAGTCTTTTAACTGCTGTAAGGAAAGGTGTGGACATCCAAGAAAACAAAGTTTTGGAGAAGCGTCTTTTTTCTTCCAAACAACTGGATAATTGTTCTGAACCCTTTCTAATTCCGCATCATCAATGATATATTCTTTTGCACCCTCCGCAATAAGGGATTCTCCCAATTCCACGGCTTCCGGTGTAAGATTTGCAATATGATAAAGACCTACGGCACCATTGGATGCTGTGGCCGCACCGAAATCTTTCAGATAGGAACATGCAGATTCATTCAATTCTGTTCCAATCCACTGATCAAGACCTGCCACGTATGGTACATCCTCCATTACTTTCATACCGATGGCAGATCCAAGAAGCTGCGCTTCAGGCTTCTTTGTAGTCTGCACTTTCACTACCCATGTTGCTTTTCTTCCTTCATCCGTAAGAAGTCCGAAGTACGGAACGTATCCTACTAATGAACCCATAATGTCAATAATACCAGAGTTCCGGTTACATCTTGCTCCAAGAACAGAGTTGGCATAGACTACGGCACTGGATTCTGCCCAGGAAAGGATATCTCCTTTCTTTGGCTGGTTGCCAACCTGATCCATATAACAGGTACAGCTAAATGCATCCTCATTCATAAGACCAAGTTCTTTTAACTGTTTTTCATAGAAATCCTGCTTTGTGTACATAAATTTTTGAAAAACAAGATTCTGAAGGAAATTAGCAGGAACATTTTTATCCATTGGACGAGGGTCTACAGAGAATTTCTGACCGGACGTCACACCGGCATCAAGAATCTGCTGCATTAAGTCATATACCGGAGACATTACCTTAAGTCCAAAAGATGTTACAAGGTGATTATATTCAGATGTAATAGAAACAAGCTTTTCGGCCTCAAATGCATCACCATACATTACGAGGGTTTTCATAACTTTGGCTAAAGTTTCCCCTTTTGCGCCGTCAAGAATCGCCTGTTGTTCATTTGTTAAAATCATTGTTTGTTTCTCCTTTTATATAGAAACCGGATTACAGTTTCATACAGATATCCCAGGCACCCCAGATAACTGTTCTTAAGTTTCCTACTTTCGCTGCGTCACCGATGACATGAACATTTTTTCCCTTTTTCGCAAGAGGTGCCGGATTATAACCGACAGACAGAATAACAGTATCAGACGGAATATCAAATGCCTTGCCTGATTTATCTTTTACGGTTACGAACCCTTCATTGACAGACTGAAGAGATGTCTCTAAATGGACAGGCACTTTATTCGTCTTAAAGAAATCACGAAGGTAGCTTGTGTTTGCAAGACAGATTCCTTTGGTAACAATTAAGTCATCCATCATTTCCACGATAGTTGGATTTTTACCCTGAAGGTATAATTCATAGGCGATTTCACAACCGGTAAGACCACCACCGATAATTGTAACCTTCTGTCCTGTTTCTTTTTTGCCAAGAAGGTAATCCACTGCTTCTATTGTTGTGTCCGCACCCGGTACCGGAATCTGTTTTGCCACTGCACCTGTAGCAACGACCACTTCGTCAGCGCCAAGACTGTTTATATCTTTTACTTCTGTATTCATGTGCACATTGATTGGATATTTAGAAAGTTCACGAATATACCATGCGATTAATTCACGATCTTTTTCCTTGAAAGAAGGAGCTGCTGCTGCAATGAACACACCTCCAAGCTTATCATCTCTTTCATAGAGGTCGACTTTATGTCCACGTTTTGCACATACTAAAGCCGCTTCCATACCGCCAATACCACCGCCGATTATGGCAATTTTTTTCTGCTTTTTGGCAGGTGCAATGTAGTATTTTTTAGACTGCATTGTCTCTGGGTTTAAGGCACAGCGGGCAAGTCCCATGGTATCAGTCAAATCCTGTGTATTGGCATGTCCTTTAGAGGAAGAGAAATTGAAACATCCGCTGTGGCAGCAGATACATGGTTTAATTTCCTCCATACGGTCTTCGATGATTTTCGTAATCCATTCAGGGTCTGTTAAGAACTGACGTGCAACACCTACACCGTCAATCTTTCCTTCTGCCACTGCTTTGGCACCTGTCGCTGGATCCATTCTTCCGGCACAAACAACAGGAATATCCACAAATTTCTTAATGTGTGCAACGTCACTTAAGTTACAGTTTTCCGGCATATACATTGGCGGATGCGCCCAGTACCAGGAGTCGTAAGTTCCGTTGTCTGCATTTAACATATCGTAGCCGGCATCCTGAAGATATTTTGCAGCCTTTTCAGACTCTTCCATGTTACGTCCTGCCTCTACATAATCTTCCCCCGGCATAGCGCCTTCGCAGAATCCTTTCATCTTGGATTCTACAGAATAGCGAAGGGATACGGGATAATCATCACCGCAGGATTCTTTGATGGCCTTTACAACTTCTACTGCAAAGCGGTAGCGGTTTTCAAAACTTCCGCCATATTCGTCTGTACGTTTGTTAAAAAATTCAATAGCAAACTGATCAAGAAGGTAACCTTCATGTACCGCATGCACTTCTACTCCGTCCACACCTGCTTCTTTACAAAGTTTTGCTGTCTTTGCAAATGCTTCGATGATTTCGTGAATCTGTTCCACTGTCATCTCCGGGCAAATGATATCATGAGCCCATCTGGAAGGCTGGGGACTTGGACATGCAAGCTCATGAGAGGTATCAATAATTGGCTTTACCAATGCTCTTGTCAATTTGTTTTTATGTAATGGGGCAACTAATTCTGTAATCGCCCAGGAACGTCCCATCCCTGCTGTTAACTGAATAAATAATTTGGCACCTGTTTTGTGGATCTCGTCCATAAAAACTTTTAATTCTTCAAACATCTTCGGGTTCTGCCATAACCATTTGCCCCAGAAAGTATCGCGTAGAGGTGCAATACCGGGAATAATAAGACCAACGTTATTGTTAGCTCTCTCTAAAAATAATTTGGCTGCTTCTTTGTCAAAATGACAACCGCCAAGTTCGAACCATCCAAAAAGGGAGGTTCCGCCCATTGGACACATAACGATACGGTTCTTGATTTCTACGTTACCAATGTGCCATGGGGTAAAAAGGGATTCATATTTCTGATCCATAATTTTTTCCTTTCATTCCGGTCTCAATCAAAAGACACAGAAATATCATTGTTACTTCTTTGTCATAAGAATCTACTGTAGTTTACACCTAAAATAAAAATAAGTCAACAGTTGTTGATACGTCAACTTCTATCGACTTATTTTTAAACTACTTCTAACTGCTTATTTCCAGCTGCTTATTTCCAGTTTTTCCAAATCTCTGGCTCATAACCAAGGGTGGCTTGTTTTCCATTTCTTACGATTGGAACTTTAATCACTTTCTGGTTTTCTAAAATTTTCTCCACTTTATCTTCCGGAGAAATATACTGAATTAAGGCAAGTAAATCTTTATCTTTGCAGTTCGGATCGATTAAGGCTTCATATCCTCCAACTGCCTGACATACTGCGTTGAATTCTCCTTTGCTTAGACCCTTTTCTTTCATATCTATAAACTGATATTTAATTCCACGTTCTTTAAAATAACGCTCTGCTTTCTTGGTATCGAAAGATTTGCGGGTGCCGAATATCTGAATGTTCATACTCTCATCTCCTGTTACGTTCCTATTTATTTTATATCAAATTAAACTGTATTACGATCTATATGTTATGCCTGAAAGAACTCATAGACTCTTTTATTAAAGTCTTTTTCCAACTCCTGAGTCACTCCATGGCCCATACCGTCGTACATATAGATAGCAGCGTTAAGAGTCTCAGCCAGTTCTTCGGATGCCTCTCCCGTTGCAATCAAATCTTTCTTCGCGCCAAGAACCAACACCGGACAGGTTATCTTATGAATCTCTTCATATCTGTTATAGTTCGCCGCAGCCTTTGCAAGACGGATAAAACGATCGATGCCTTTTGGTTTATAGAACTTCACTACAAGAGGAACCAGAAAACCATATTGCTTCCTATATTTGCCGGAATACATTTTAACAAGCATATCCCTAGTAAACTCTTCCATGCGGCCGTTGCTTACCATAGTAATCCAGTTGTCAATACAGGTTTCCACCGTCTGATTTGGTCTGGCAAGAGTCACCGCGAGAACCATTTTGTCTACCAATTCCGGATAGTCCATGGCAAGACACTGGGCGATCATACCGCCCTGAGATACTCCAAGTATATTCGCCCTGGAAATGCCCAGTTGTTTCATGGCATAGGCTGTATCATGAGCAATGTCTTCTACAGAATATCCTTCCGGCACATCTTCTATACGGTCAAACATATAGACACGATAGTCTTTAGCAAAAACTCGATAAAGGATTGCCATTAATAAAGAGGTACCTTTGACCCGGTTGAAAGAAAGGCCGGGAATCATGATAAGAGGCTTATTACCGTGACCGAAAGCAATGTAATCCATGGTGGTGTTATTGATTTTTATTGTGTTCTCTTCTCTTTTGTATAACATGACGGTTACCTCACTTCTTTTCATTCACAGTCAAAGCAAGATACAGCGCATATGCCCCTGCAATCACCGCAATCAAAAGACCTGAAAATATTTCTTTTTCCGGTGTCATCACTGCCTCATTGCCAATCACACTTAAACTGTTAAAAATACTATGGGTCAAAATACAAGGCACCAGACTCTTCGTCTTACAATAAATCATAACAAAGGCAAAACCAATGGCTGCTGCATAGATTACCTGTAAAAGATTTGGCAGAAGTTCCGCTCCGGAACCATTAAATAAATTTACTATATGACCCATTCCAAAAGTCACACTTGAAACAATAATAGCTGATCTAATTCCGTCTTTCGCCATTGCCTGAAATAAAAATCCACGGAATATCATTTCTTCTAAGAAACCAACACAAATCATGGACAAAATGTATAAAAGGGTTTCCAATGGTGACACATTCATAGTTACGCCATACCAAAGGTTTGCTGTCAAAAGGATGACTAAAGGGATGTAAAATAACATCTTGGAGGCAGGCAGTTCCGGCTTGCAAAGTCCATATTTTTTAGACAAATCATTTCTTTTGACGAAGAGAAATAATATAACAGAAAGAAGGATCAGAATAGGTAATGTTACGATTTTTAGAATTCCTATCTCTGTGGATATATTATCTCCCATTGATGCAAATACAACATATGCAATAATCCATGCCACTGCAAACCAAATCTCACTTTTTTCATATAAATTTTCCAGCATTTTATGTACCACCTCGTCAAGTTCTGCATTTTGTATTTTTTATTTTAACATAGAATGCAGTTTATCGCTATGAATTGATACAATCTCTTTCACTTTCCTTCGTTAATTTCGTATCATTTGCTTCGCTAATTCTATAATCCATTCCTTTTTCGGTAAAAGTTCAATCCATTCTGTTGGAATTTATTTCATTCCATAATAAAGACCTGCTATTCCACCAGCAACCGCTCCTACAGTATCTGTGATATCCTACATAATCTAATTATCTGTTTTTTTTGTGTCTCTTCTTATAATCTGCTTCAATTTCTTCCTTCCATTCTTCACTAAGCGCCATGGCCGGACACTCTACAGATGCTCTGACACGGCTTACTGCTTTACTGAGAACCTTATAATTTACTGCAGTTCCCACAGCATCACATTCATAATTTACTGCACGGTCAGCTCCGATACCGAAACGGCCGGCTACTTCAATGGCGTCAATATTTGCTCCAAGAAATAAGAACTCCCAGCCATATTTCTCTTTCTGGCGTTCCACCATCTTCTTTACTTTGTCGTATGTATATCTGCGGCTGGAATTTTCCATGCCATCTGTTGTGATGATAAATAATGTCTTTTCCGGTCTGTCTTCTTCTCTGGCATACTTGTGAACATTTCCAATGTGATGAATGGCACCGCCCACCGCATCAAGCAATGCTGTGCAGCCACGTACATAATATTCTTTGTCTGTGATTGGTTTTATTTTATACAGATTTACTCGGTCATGAAGAACTTCCTGTGTGTCATCGAAAAGCACGGTGGAAACAATTGCTTCTCCCTCTTCTTTTTTCTGTTTCTCAAGGAGAGAATTATAACCGCCGATTGTATCTGCTTCTAATCCTCTCATAGAGCCGCTTCTGTCTAAAATAAATACGATTTCTGTTAAATTCTTTCTCATAATCTCTACCTCCGAACAATTGTTTTTTTGCTTCTGAGGCAACTATATCACAAGGTTGTAAAAAAGAGGTCGCCTCTGCGGCGACCTCTGAATTAATCAATAAAACATGGCAATCCATGTTCTTCAAGCGCTATATCAATTTCAATCATATCGAAGACTTCGTGCTCGATAAAAAAGGAGAAAATAATATCTCTCTTATCACAAGGCGATAATGCATACCCTGCTCTCGCCAGCAGATCCTTGGTTTCATCCAGGTTCAATCTGGCACCTACACATAAGCGCATGGCAGTTGCCTTATCTGGATGATAGTCAGGATTTAATTTAATCTTTGAAAACAACTGCTTTGTGACAATGGCTTTCTTATATACTTCTGCATTGGTCAGCTTCTTGATGCCAATCAAATACATCAAATATTCCTGAAAGGTATCGGACATATGCTTCATGCGTTCTTCCAAGGCTGATTCGTGTTCTTCCAAAAAGTCATAATAAGCATCATCGAATTCATCAAATGCTTCGCTTTCTTTCTGTATTGGTGCACAAAGAGCACTCGGTGCCATAGCGCATTCACCTAGAGAATCTGCCACCGACAGTTCCCTTCGGATGCTTTGGCAACTAAGCATTTCGACTGACACACCAATCTGCACATTTTTTGAAGCATTTTTTACTTTTGTCTCTAAATCGGCTCTTTCTCTGCGATATGTATCATATCCCGGTTCATCACTTCTTACAGAACCAAAATATCGGTCTCCGTATTCTTCTTCACGCTTATCACAAACATAATTGTGATCTATGTACGCTTTCAAATCTGGATAAAGATTTAACCCAAGCTTCGTAGCCGCAGTATCAAACACTACCAGATAAACAAGCATGTCCTGCTTCATGAGAAATGCATTGATTTCATCCAAAGCAATCCGCATTCCTTCTTCTTTTGGATAACCAAAACTTCCTGTTGCAATCAATGGAAATGCAATACTTTTACATTCATATTGCGCTGCCAATGCAAGACTCTTTTTATAGCAATCTCGAAGCCGCTTTTCCTCCCCGGAAATCCCGTTAATATAACGCGGACTTACTGCATGAATAATGTACTTTGCAGGAAGTTTAAAACCAAGAGTGATTGCAACCTCGCCTTCATTCATATATCCGATTTTCTTACGTTCTACCAGAAGTTCTTCTTCCCCGGCCGCTTTATAAACGGCAGTATCAGTACCGGAAGAATACTTCGGCTTCGGATTTGCAGTGTTCACGATGGCGTCAACCTGCATTTTTGTTAAATCATTTCGAACAATTTTAAATGGCATGGTAATCACCTCCTTAAATTTATTCTAATCCAAATCTGTAGATTCCATTAGTCTTTGCTGTGCTCGTTCCAGCTCTATGTTTTTGATGATTGCATTGTGGTATATCTTACGAAAGCCGGCTCAAATAGATGCCGCCGTTTTCTTTCAGCCACTTCTGGCATTTGCGATATTCCGGTAATACCCGCTCCACTTCCGCATAAAACGCTGAAGAATGATTCATATGTTTTCTATGACAAAGTTCATGAACAACCACATAGTCAATCACTTCCTCCGGAAACAGCATCAAAAGACAATTAAAATTTAAGTTACCCTTGCTGGAACAGCTTCCCCACCGGGAACGTTGATTACGGATTGTGATTCTGCCGTAAGTAACGCCCACCAATGGAGCATATTTTCGCACTTTTTCCTGAATGACAACCAAAGCTTTATCCGCCAGTTCATGAATCTATTCAGTATATTATTTTCTTTAATAAATTTTCTGTCATAACGTTTTGTGGCAAAAAGTACTGTTTCATCGTCACCACCGGTAGTAACGATAAAACTTTCCGGAATCTCAATTCCTAAATACTTTGCAGTCAGAAGACACATCTGCTCATTGGCAACAATTTTTTTCAATCTAACATGACTTTGTTTCACGATATGCGTGCTTGGTGCTTCACCAATTGGCAAATACCATTTTTCCTCTTTTTCATCATAGTAGAGACCAACTTTTCCATATGCATCCATTCAGCTACACATCTTCTCGTAAATCCTTCCGGAAGTAATCCTTCAAAAAAGATCCTGGTACGAGCTGCATCAAATGTTTTTCTTCTAATGGAAGCCCTATGGATATCGCACGATGTTCTTGATTTTCTAAATAAGTATCCGCATATGTAAAACAAGCATCTGTAGAATCTCTTCCAGCAATTTCACCTACATATACACTTTCTCCATTAATTTCGATAAATACAGACAATCTTCCCATCACGTTATCCTCTTCTTTCAACCAACAAATCCAGGCCTAAAATATTGATCAAACGAACTGTTTTCTCTATCTCCGCTGTCGGTTTTCCACGTTCCAAGTCCGAAATAAAGGTTACAGAAAGTCCTGTAAATTCAGACAAATACGCCTGCGTATAATTTAATTCTTTTCTTAGCCGTACGGCTATGTCAATATCTATTATTTTAAAAAAATACAACTTTTAACAACAATCAAAAAACAATACATATATGCATTTTCCATATCGCTATGGCACAAACTTCCCTACCTCTTCCTATACATCACCAGCTCCGGATTCTCCCCATCCTTTTCAAAACTGCACACCAGCAGAAAATCCATATTGGCAACCAGCCCAAAGCATCTTTTGCCGCCAAATTTACACTCCAGCTGATTTCCCAGATAAGTGGCACTGTCATCTAAGAATTTGACCATTTTTCCATTTGGCAGGCGGTATTCCAAATTGACGAAACTGCCGACTAAAGCATTCAGGCTTTCTACGTTTGGCATACCTTCGATATGAAGTTCATTGAATTCCTGGATGAGCTTTTGTTTGAACTGTTCAAAATTCTCTTCTCCCCCCAATTCAGAATATCGTTTCCAGTAGTTGAGTTTCGGAAGCATTTCCGTCATGTAAGCTCTTACCTGGTTGGATGTAAAATGTTCATTTGCCATGTGTTCGGAGCAATAGTCGATTAAGTCATCCATGTTATTATAGGTGTATTCGCCGTCTGTATAACACCATTTACAATATTCTTCGTTAAACATGCCATCCGGTTCTTTGCTGATGTTGGCATCTTCCAAAGGCATGCCGCAGCACTGACAGATTAATTGTCTCGGAGACCCTAAGAGAGTGTTGATTGATACATTGAATATTTTGGACAGCAATTTTAATGTTTCCGTATTTGGGGTAGTGTCTCCATTTTCCCAGCGGGATACTGCCTGACGGGTTACATGTACTTTTTCTGCCAGTTCATCCTGAGAAAGGCCGGCTCTATTTCTTAATTCCTGTATAATGTTCTTTGTTTCCATAAAATGTCCTCCTATATAGGAATATTATAAAGCAGCCGGAATAAAAAAGAAAGCAACCTGCTGTTGCTGTTTTCGGCAGGCTGCTTTACTAGTACTTATTCAAGTCTTTCCATGTAAGTGGATTTTCTTTTACAAATTTTTCATTATTTGCAATGATTTCCGCCAATGTACTTGGCCTATAATGATTGATACACGCTGCTGCATTATAGGCATTTTTTCTGTTTCTCATGAGGAGACAGGTATCGGAGAGACGATTATGGATATGTCCGTAAATATGATAGCTGTTACGATGGTAAGCTGTCCATTCGGCCATTGGATAGTGACAGAGACAGATCTGTTTTCCTTTATCGTCTATTTGCATGATATGATCTACGCTTTCGAAGTAATCAAGAGCTCCCGGATATTTTAAGGTCTTTTCATCATGATTGCCAATGATAAGATGTTTCTTTCCGGGAAGACGTTTCAGATACCATACTGGTCCTTTTTCAGCGCGGTAGCAGAAGTCCCCAAGGATGTATACTTCGTCCTCCTCCTGTACCCGGTTGCACCAGTTTTCCATCATAATATAGTCCATTTCTCCCGCTGATTTGAATGGCCGGTTGTCAAATCGGATGACATTCTCGTGGCCGAAGTGAAGATCGCTGATGTAATATTTATTTGACATGAAATCACCTCCTTATATATTATTGTAGATATATATTGGTGATTTGTCATTTTCCTTGTAGTATAATCTCTTTTATTTGCCTTAATTAAATCTCTTTAAAAAATCCATCCGGTTCTTCACTGAAGAAATATCTGTCACTTACTTCTTTTGGTACATTGGTGAAACAATCTTTTTTCAGATATAATTACAACAAATACGCTGTTTCTCTAATCTCAGTTACCTCAGTCGGTCCTTCCAGGAAAACACCCCTGATTTCTTTTCCATCTGTCTGCAAAGAGACTTTTAAAACACCGCCCGGATTATGAATTGCGATATCATTTTTCTTCATTTGTCCGCTCTTCCACAGTACAACAGCTGTGGATGCGCTTCCTGTGCCACAGGCAAGGGTATAGTCCTCTACGCCCCTTTCATAGGTCAAAATGCGTATCTCTTCCTCCGAAATCCAATCATAGAGATTCACATTGGCCCCCTTTGGAAATGCAGTATCGTAGCGGAGGGATTTTGCCATTTTTCTTAATTCTTCCCGTTGTTCCCAGTTTAATCCTGTCACAGCTTTTACTGCATGTGGCACACCTGGATTGCCAAGTTCCACGTAAGCACAGTCTTCTTTTCTTGCAAGATCAAGAACATCAGGAAGGTTTAACTGAACACGATACTGTATTTCATCAAGTCTTTGTCCATAGACAAGACCAGCATCCGTCTCCACTGCCATGGATTCGCCGGCAACATGATGCTCGTAAGCAAATCTGCAGATACATCTTGCACCGTTACCACACATTTCACCACGGGAGCCGTCAGCATTGTAAAAATGAAGTTTAAAATCTGCAATGTCAGAATCATCAATAGCCATAAAACCATCTGCGCCAAACTCTTTACAAAGCTTAAGCGACAGTTTCGCAAAATCATATTGTTTTTTGCGGGCATCTATGACTGCAAAATCATTTCCCGCTCCATTCATATGCCATACCTGCATTTCATTTCCTCTTTTCTATTTCATGAAGCCTCACCTGGATTTATTCATGGGAAACTTCATTCTAAATTCATATTCATTTTACTGCATTTACACTTAATTCTGTTCCTATCTTAGAACAGGAATCGATAGACCAGATATAATACCAGCATATGCACTGGATAGAACAGATAAAATCCATACTGAATTGCCTTACTCTTCTTTCCACGTTCCCCATTATAAAGCCAGATTGGAATCAAGGAAAGAATTCCAAATCCCTGAAGCGGGAAGAAATACTCTGTTCCAAAAAGCGGGATAACAACGGACTGACCTTTAAAGAATATCACAAATATTAAAAGTAAGGATATAAATTGTCCAATCCATGCCAGTTTGAAATTACGAAACAGATAAAAGGCAAGAATTGTCAGGATTCCCGTTGCACCATAATCAACAAAACCGATTATACCAAGTAATAGATATAATGTAACTTTTAAAATGGTAATTCCAACTGTTTTTACATTTTTATTCTGTCTCATATATTCCAATTCATCAATGGTCAATAGACCAAGAAGCAGGGTAAACATAACATTTTGATGAAAAGGAAAAATAACAGAAGATGTCATAATGAGATTAAATGGAATCTCAGATATCAATCCAAAAAACACTAACCGCTTTTTATATTTTTTCACATCTGACGTATGGATATAACCTTCTACAAGCAAAAATGCAAAGATTGGAAATGCCATTCGTCCTACAATAGTCATCCATTGATTTCCCGGTACAATCGTCGCCCACAAATGGTCTAAAAGCATGAAGATCATAGCGAGACATTTCAACATATTGGAATTAAGACATTTTACTTTTGACATAAACTCTATACTCTCTTTTACATATATAATGATATATAAGATACTACCAGTTTCTCACCCGCTGCTTGATACTTACGTCTATTAGAAACGGAGACATCTTCTGCTGTTATTATATCATAAACCACAAAAAGTTGTTGGATAACATAAAATATCCAACAACTTCTTTCTTCTTTTAAAGCTTATGCTTCTGCACGATCATCTAAAGCTAAATAACGTTGTTTCTTGGCAACTGCTTTGTAAGCCGGACGAATAATTCTGGAAGAGTTAATCAGTTCTTCCATACGGTGAGCACTCCAACCGGCAATACGGCCGATTGCAAATAGCGGAGTATATAATTCATGAGGAATATCAAGCATACTGTAAACAAAACCACTATAGAAATCGATATTAGCACTGATGTCTTTGTTCATCTTATGCTTCTCTGCAATTACTTTAGGTGCCAGAGTTTCAACCATGCTATAGAGCTTAAATTCTGCTGTTCTTCCTTTCTCAATGGAAAGCTTCTCAACGAATTCTTTAAGCAGTACACAACGTGGATCAGAAAGGGAGTATACCGCATGACCCATACCATAGATAAGACCTTTTTTATCGAAGGCTTTCTTATCAAGAACAGATTCTAAGTAAGCTTTTACTTCTGCTTCGTCTTCCCAGTTCTTAACTGTACTCTTCAGTTCATCGAACATCTGAGATACTTTTACATTGGCGCCGCCGTGTTTTGGACCTTTTAAGGAGCCGAGGGAAGCTGCCACTGCAGAATATGTATCTGTACCGGAAGAAGTTACTACGTGGTTTGTAAAAGTAGAGTTATTACCACCGCCATGCTCTGCATGAAGCACAAGTACAATATCAAGAACCTTTGCCTCTAAATCTGTAAACTGTCCATCCGGACGAAGCATATGAAGGAAGTTCTGTGCTGTAGAGTATTCCGCTACCGGCGGATGTACTACAAGACTCTTACCAAGATGATAATGGGCATGTGCATGATAACTGTATACTGCCAATAATGGGAGTAAAGCAATGAGACGGATGCTCTGTCTTAATACATTCGGAATTGTGGTATCGTCTGCTTTATCATCATAAGAATATAATGTAAGGACGCATCTTGCAAGAGCATTCATCATGTCACGGCTCGGTGCTTTCATTACTACATCTCGTACGAAATAAATCGGAAGCAGTCTGTAATCGCTGAGCATTTTACCGAATTTTTTTAATTCCTCATCATTCGGAAGCTTGCCAAAGCAAAGAAGATAGATTACTTCTTCAAAACCAAAGCGGTCTTCTTTCATAAAACCATGTACGATATCTTCAATATCAATACCATGGTAGTAAAGCTTACCTTCAATCGGAATACGGTCAAGGTCTTCGATTCGGAAGGCATTGATCATGGAAATCTCTGTTAAACCTGTAAGGACACCCTGACCATCACGGTTACGAAGTCCTCGTTTTACTTCATATTTTGCGTACAGCTCCTGCGGAATGGAATTGTTCTCGACACACATCTGGGCCAGTCTCTGTATTTCATCCGTAATAATATTAAATCGTTCCAATTCATTTCACTCGCTTTCTATCATTATGTCAGTGCATAAAAAAATGGAAAATGCCGTGAAGGATTCCCCAACCACATATGCATTTTCCATTTTAGTATAATTTTGATCTAATTGCAAGCTTTTTTTCGCTAAAGCAGGAAAGCATTTCACTGTTAAAGTGCCACTAAAGTGCACCTAAAATCTCTCCTATACTTCCATTCAAACATAAATCAGCCTGCTGATCTCTGGAAGTTGGCGATTTATTGATAACCACCAGATTTTTTCCACGGAAATAATCAATCAGCCCTGCTGCAGGATATACGACCAGTGAAGTGCCTCCGATGATCAATGTATCCGCATGACTAATATGATAGACGGATTTTTGAAGGATTTGATTATCCAATCCTTCTTCATAGAGAACTACGTCCGGTTTGATCAACCCTCCGCACTCACTGCATCTTGGACTGCCTTCGCTGTTCTTTACGTAAGCAGCATCATAGAAAGCATGACATCTTTCACAGTAATTTCTGTGAATACTTCCGTGAAGTTCAAGAACTTCTTTACTGCCAGCCATCTGATGAAGTCCGTCGATGTTCTGTGTAATGACCGCTTTTAACTTGCCCTCCGCTTCCCACTGTGCAAGTTTAAGATGAGCTTTATTAGGCTTTGCTTCTAAAGCCATCATTTTTTCTTTATAGAAATCATAGAATTCATCCGTTCTCATACGAAAGAAAGAATGACTTACGATTGTCTCCGGCGGATATTTGTATTTTAAACTGTATAGACCGTCTGTGCTTCGAAAATCCGGAATACCGCTCTCTGTGGAGACGCCGGCTCCGCCAAAAAACACAATATAATTACTATCATTGATGATCTGTCTTAAACGATCTAATCCTTCCATTCTGGTCTCCTTTCTTATTCCACTTCAGTTCTTGCCCGGAAGATTTGAAGCGAAGTTCCTGTAGGCTATGCTTACATATTCTACATATTATCATCATGTAAGATATGTAATATCTGCTTTAATTCCTTTGCATCGATCTGTCCTGGTGCACTTGCTGCGCCGGCTGTTCCAAATGTAAGACTGGAACCAAAACATTCTCCAGTCATCCTGCTTATAATCCCTATCTTACCCATAGACATGGTAACAAAGGGACGATCCCCGAAAGTTTCTTTCATAGCCAGTGTGGCATCCAGTAAATCCAGCACATCTCTTTCCTTCCGGGGCATAACTGCAATCTTTGTCATATCAAATCCCAGTTCCTGCATTTTACAGAGCCTTCTTATAATTTCACCTTTTGAAGGTGTCTTCTCAAAATCATGATTGGAACCTATGGTAATCACCCCGTATTCACGTGCCTTTGCTATAAGACGCTTTGCGGTTTCATCGCCTTTCATCATTTCCACATCTATCATATGGGCAATCTTTCTTTCACATATTTCACCCAGCACTTTTTCATAACTTAAGGTATCTATAGACTTTGCTCCGCCTTCGTCCTTTGTACGGAAAGTAATAAGAAGAGGGACAGATTCCAGTATATCCCGAAGCATTCTGCCAGTCCGCTCAAGTTCAGTTATCTCCGATGTGGAATCAAAAAAATCAATTCTCCATTCCACAAGATCTGCTTCGGATGCCATGGCATTCGCTGCTTCTTCCAGTAACTCCGATGTTGAACTTCCAATCAGAGGAATACAGACCTTAGGTCTTCCAATTCCAAGTTCCAGGTTGTTTATCTTAATTGTTTTCATGTTTGTCACTCCGAAAAGATTTATATGTTGCTATTATAACAAAAAAAGACAGCAGTTTTCAATATTGCAGAAAAGGTTTATCCAGATCTGACATTATGAAAAACTGCTGTACTTTCATTTAATATTCTATTCTTATGATTAATAATCTAAGATTCTATTTTATAATTGATTCCCACTCACGACCTATTCTTCTGTAGAATCAGCTGTTGCGTCTTCTTCTGTGATATTCTCAGTTGTAGAGGATGCACTCTGTAAAGCAAGAATGCTCTGATATTCATCTAATGTCATCTTATAACTTGCCTTACCAGGTCCAAAGTCTCCCATTCTGTAAGTATATAATTCTGTTACTGTTACAAGCTGGAATCCCTTTTCCTGGAGACCTTTAATGACATCTTCCTGTGCCACAACAGTAGGCTCATGAATATCGTGCATTAAAATGATATCTCCATCTTTCGCTTCCATACATGCCAAATAAGTAGCATCTGCACTTCTTGTATCCCAGTCAAGCGTATCCAGAGACCACATGATAATAGGTTTTCCGCATACCTCTTTTACGTTGTTATTAAATGCGCCATATGGAGGGCGGAGAATCGGATTCTCAATATTCACTACTGCTTTGATCGCCGCATCTGTATCATCAAGCTGCTGTTTGATCTTCTCGTTGCTTGATTTGGAAAGATTGGCATGATCCCATGTATGAGATCCAAGTTCATTACCAAGTTCATAGCTTCGTTTGAGAATGTGTTCTTTTCCTTCAATGTTCTGACCAACCATGAAGAAAGTTGCTACTGCAAAGTTTTCTTCCAGAATATCTAAAATCTTAGGTGTGTTTGTCTTATGAGGACCGTCATCATAAGTAATGGCAACCATAGGCTTGGAAGGATCGATGGCTTCTAATACACGGATAGATACAGAACCAAACACTTCTGTTCCGTCATTGGATGTTGCGGTTACTTCCACATCACTCTTTCCCGCTTCTACAGCCGGTGTAAATACACCCTGTTCATCCACTGTACCCATGTCACCGCTGACCGTCCATACCAGTGTCTTATCTGTAGCATTGTCCGGTGTTACAGTAACCTTAAGCTGAATCGATTCGCCGGCACGAACTACCGGTCTGTCACAGGCAACTTCAATTCCTGTCACTAAAACCTTATTCTTTTCTTCTTCTTTTTCTTTTGCATTCTCAGACCATCCGGAAATAGCAAACTTAATACCCACTGCAATTAAAATAACAGCGAATACAGCAACAATTGCTCCAAGTAAAATACGCAATCCTTTATTTCCGCGTCTTCTGCTTCTTCTTACGCCTGCTCTCATGTTTTCTCCTTTCCTGTGTAGAAAAAGCCCGGAATCAATTCCGGGCTTTGTTGTTACCTGATCATCTGTCAGTAATTATACACGAGATAAGTATTCACCTGTTCTTGTGTCGATTTTTAATCTGTCACCAAGGTTAACGAAAAGTGGAACATATACTACAGCACCTGTTTCAACTGTACATGGTTTTGTAGCGCCTGTTGCTGTGTTACCTTTTTCGCCTGGTTCACATTCTGTTACTTCAAGTTCTGCGAACATAGGTGGCTCAATATCGAAGATAGATCCGTTGTGGGATACTGTTGTTACTTCGTCGTTTTCTCTTACGAATTTAAGGGAATCGCCAATAACGTCAGCTGTTAAACCAACCTGATCGTATGTTTCAACGTTCATGAAGTAGTATAATTCACCATCGTTGTAAAGATACTGCATTTTTGTTCTTTCAATGATTGCATTTTCGAATTTTTCCTGTGGACGGAAAGATTTTTCGATAGCGCCGCCGTTCTTGATGTTTTTCATCTTTGTTCTAACGAACGCTGCACCTTTTCCAGGTTTTACATGCTGGAATTCAATAATCTGATAAATATTTCCTTCATATTCTATTGTTAAACCGTTTTTAAAATCGCCTGCTGTTACCATGAATAGCATCCTCCTAATATTTTAATCATCATTTCATATTTTATAATAAATACTCTAATATTTCAACCATTTTTTCTCTATGTCGGGAAGAAATGGCCGATTTTACCATTTTACGCATCACGCTGTAATTTCTTCTTGTAAAAATACAGTACAATCCGTTCCAGATAACGTTTAAGTACAATCTGAATCTCCTCTTTAGGGTTTATCGGCTTTACCAGAATAGTCGGAATCCCGGTACGGTTTGCTCCAAAAACATCCGTAAAGAGCTGATCCCCTACAAAAAGTGTGGTATCTTTATCCGTTCCCATCATCTCCATAGCCCGCAAATAACCGCTTCGGCTTGGTTTGTTCGCTTTATAGATGTACTTACTGTTCACCGCTAAAGCAAAGGCTGCCACCCGGGGTTCTTTGTTATTGGATGTGAGACAGGTATCAAAGCCCATCTTTCTTAAGTTGTCAAAGAGCTGTTTTGCTTCCTCCGTTGCCGGAGCATCATGAGGAACGAGAGTGTTATCAATGTCAAAAATGACTCCTCTGCAGCCTCTTTCATACCACTCTTCAAATGGAATCTGATAAGTGGAATCCAGCCACTGCGTCGGATAGAAAATCTGAAACATATTGAATCCTTATCCTTGTGTTATGCCTGGAACTTCTTAACCTGAGAATTGATTAAGTCCGTATCTTCAAAATAGTTAATACCCATTGCTGATTTTACTTCTGAAAGTGTCTGTGCTGCAATATTTCTTGCCACTTCACTGCCTTCTTTTAAGATGCGGTACACTTCCGGAATGTCTTTCTCAAATTCTTTTCTTCTCAGTCTGATTGGTTCTAATTCTTCCTGAAGAATATTATTTAAGAATTTCTTCACTTTCACATCACCAAGACCGCCTCTTGTATAATGAGCTTTTAACTCATCAAGGTTAGCATAGTCTTTTAAGTACATCTCAAAATGTTCCGGACGGCAGAATGCATCAAGATAAGTAAATACTGTGTTCCCTTCAATATGTCCTGGATCGCTCACCTGAATGTGTGTTGGATCAGTATACATACTCATAACTTTCTTTCTTACATCATCTGCTGTATCAGAAAGATAAATACAGTTGCCAAGGGACTTGCTCATCTTCGCTTTGCCGTCTGTACCAGGAAGTCTCATGGCTGCCTGTGTCTGAGGAAGCAGTGCATCCGGTTCAACAAGAACTTCTCTGTATACTGTGTTGAACTTGCGAACGATTTCTCTTGTCTGTTCAATCATTGGAAGCTGATCTTCCCCTACCGGTACTGTAGTTGCTTTAAATGCTGTAATATCTGCTGCCTGGCTGATTGGATATGTGAAAAAACCAACAGGAATACTTGCTTCGAAGTTTCTCATCTTAATTTCCTGTTTTACAGTTGGATTTCTCTGAAGTCTGGATACAGTAACCAGGTTCATATAATAGAAAGAAAGCTCGCAAAGTTCTGCAATCTGAGACTGAATGAACAGTGTGGATTTCACTGGATCCAATCCGCAGGATAAGTAGTCAAGTGCCACTTCAATAATATTCTGTCGTACTTTCTCCGGGTTCTCCATATTATCTGTAAGAGCCTGTGCATCCGCAATCATGATCATCGTCTTATCATATTCACCGGAATTCTGAAGCTCTACTCTTCTTTTTAAAGATCCTACATAGTGACCAAGATGTAATCTGCCTGTAGGTCTGTCACCTGTCAAAATAATCTTACTCATTGTTAATATCTCCTTGAATCTGTCTTAAGGCATCTATTGAAGTCCTCTTTCGCTAACACAGCCTTATGCTTAAGTTATGTGGACATAATTACTCACCTTAGCTACTTAGTATAACACATATGTCTCATAAGGTACAAGGCTTTTCTATTTAAAAACGTAAGCATAATAATCTGTCTCCAGAATTTTAGCTGATATTTTTAAAAGATTAAGCGCTTTTTTTCTTGTACTAAGAACATACTGCTCTTTCAAAGCCTCCTCTGAAAAGCTGTTCTCATCAAAGAGAACAAACCTGCTTTTAGAAGAATCAAAGGTTCCCTGATCTGTTATAAAGGATCCGTCTGGAAAAACAACCAGTCCTTCCGAATCAGATAAAATATCACTTCCAGCCAGAAGACGGGAATCATATTCGAATCCAAACAAATTCAAAAGAGTCGGAATAATATCTGCATGATAACAGTATTTATCTATTACCGGAGGATTTTCTGTTCCCTGACAATATAAGAGAAAAACACTTTCGTAAAGTTCAAACTTAGTATCTACTTCATGTCCAAGCAATTCTTCCCAGACTGCATATTTGTTCTTACCGCTCTTTTCCAGTCCGTATGGATGATGGTCCGGCGTAATAGAAATAACAGTCTTATCTGCTACGCCTGCGAGGTTCAATTCTTCTAAAAGTTTCGCTATAGCCTTATCAAATTCAATATTGCAGGCATAATATGCTTTTAAAGCTTCACTGCATTCCAGGTCTTTCACAGCGTCCCAGTTCTGATAGGACATCATATTATCCATCCTGGTATACTCCATATGACCGCTCACTGTCATGTAATATGCATGAAACTGTTTGTCGGAAGTCAGGTAATCCGATACGGATCCTGCAATCATCTCCAGATCTGATTGAGGCCAGCAGTTTTTTACATATTCTTCAATTCCCGTTCCCATGCCTGTATAATGATAACCCATATTGGGATGGGAGACGTCTCTGTGATAGTAACTATGGGAATTATTATGATAAGCATAGGTTTCTTCCATTCCTATACTTTCAAACATATTCCCAAGACAATATGGCATATAATTCTTTCCGGACCGATAGAAACTCCATACTCCCGGTTTGGGTAAAAGCCCGGTACATGCTACGTACTCTCCATCAGAAGTTGACACACCCCAAAGAGGCGTATAAAAATTGTTGAACTGAAATCCTTCCTGCTGCATTTTATATAATGTAGGTGTAAGCACAGGATCGATGGCATATGGGGAAAATCCTTCTGCCACAATATGTATCAGATTATACCCTTTATACATTCCTGTATATTCATTCTTATTCGTCGGCTGCCTTTGTGCAAAGTATTGATTTAATTCTTTGAACTCCTTGTCCTGTTCCTGTTCCGCCAAAGCCGCAAAATCCACTGTCGATGTATTCGGAGAACGATCGATTACCGTTGTTGTTTCATCCTCAAAAGTACTGCTTGTTTCTTCTGTGCTAAGGGAATTTTCATCTCTTAACGGTATATCCATGTCGTCTTCTGCCAAATCCATCTTCTGAGAGAAACCAAGCAGATTATATTTAATGTCAAGAATTTCTGAATGAAGAAGGCCAAAATTACCGACACTTGTATTCATATCAAACATTTCGGATTGAATCATCTTATAATCCGGGAGAATTGAAATGACCGCTGTAAGCCCAGCATATAACATTACGGCACTGGTCATGATCATGATTCCCTTTTTTACCCTTCTTTTTCTCGGCTGCATTTGACGGTTTAAAATAAGAAATCCTATCGGTACAAGCACCAGAATCATAATAAACGGAACTGCCTTAAATAAGGCGGCATACGCATTCCCAATTACATGACCTGATACAACCTGTGTCACTCCGCCGGACAAAAGAGAATAGACAATAAGGTATCTTCCAAAAAACAAATGATATGTTATCTGTGCTGCATATAACACAAATAACAGAATCACTGCTATGGTTCCCATAATGGTTCGTCCTTTTTGCCGGAACAAAAAACAAAGTCCTGAAATAAACATACCGGCAGACATGGAAAATAAAGCCGTAAATAGTAATCCCATATGAAAAACTGGAGTGCCTGTTACAAGGCGTAAAATCAGTTCCATGCACATAATCGCAAGACCGAACAAAAAGAACGGCGGAAATTTTTTTATAAATGTATGTAGATTCTCTTTCTTTATCATTACAGTAATCTCCTTATTTTATCTAATGTATTGTCATATTACTGTCCGGAAAGCCAGTTGTCGCCTGTCAGATAATTAATCTCGATTCCAGGCTGCACATTATATACATATATATTATAACATATTCCTTGTCCTTTATCTTCCACAGAATAAGCTTCCATCTGTACACCGGATGCAACCAGATTGTTCCCTTCAAAAATCGGAGTCACCCGGTACATAACATGATTCCCTGTCTTGCGCACATATTCTGCAACCTGATTCTCAAATGGCAGCATTCCTTCTACATTCAAGTATCTCGTTCCTGTAATCAGGTTTCTAACATTGGCATTCTCTCCTGTCAGCTGATATCCTATCAAATGACATCTGTTATAAATGTACATACCATCTATAATATCATATTTCTTAAGTTTCCATCCAGACGGCTTGACCATACCGATGGCTCCCCGCTCTTCTGTAGGCATAATATCTCTTCCGATGCAGGCCATCGTCACACCGCACCTTCCAAGGATGTCCAGTTCACTATAATATTCATAGGATTTTGTTTTTAACTCTTCTCTTGTAAATGTTGGTACATTATTATTCAGAGAAACATAAGGAACTCCTTTGTAATCCGGAATTGAATCTAACTGAATACTGTCTGCCTCTTCTTCCTCTGAGGAATGTACCTTTTGTTCTACATAGTTCCAGGTGCCCCATATACGTGACAATAGCTCCTGTAGATTATCAATCCAATCACAAACAGATTCCATAAACACATCAATCGTGTCCAATTCTGATAGATGCTTCCATGAACTGAAACCAACAGTTCTAATACTATGAATGACCCTTGGCACCTTATCTGCCGGCATTGCCGCCGGAATGATAAACAGCAAGGAAAAAAGAAGCACTGTCATAAACAACAGCCTCTTCAGCTTACGGATTACTTCTTTATGACGATTTCGGTATTTTTTTATTATACGCTTATTATTGTTATGCTTATTGTTTTTATATTTATTATTTTTATATACAGCATTCTTCTTCGGATATGTTTTCCTTTTTCCTGATGTATTTTTTCTGTTATTCTTCTGATTCATTCTATCACTTCTTTAATCTACTTCTTTAATCTTTAATCTCATTTATTATACAAAACATTATACTCAAAAACATACGTTCGGTCAAGTTTTTCTCACTAAAGTGTTGAATCGTTTTGTAATTTATGCTATTATGTAAAAGTATTTTTATTCTTAGCATCAGGAGGATAAGACGATGAACAAAATTAGAATTGGTATTGCCGGTTATGGCAATCTTGGCAAAGGTGTAGAACTGGCAATCCGCCAGAATAAAGATATGGAACTGGCAGGTATTTTTACAAGACGTGATCCTGCATCTGTACAGACTATAACTCCGAACATCCCTGTCTATAAACTGGATGAAGCAGACAAAATGAAGGATGCTATTGATGTAATGATTCTTTGTGGCGGCAGTGCTACAGACCTTCCTTATCAGACTCCGTCACTTGCGGCTTCTTTTAACGTAATTGACAGCTTTGATACTCATGCAAAAATTCCGGAGCATTTTACTAATGTAGATAAAGTATGTAAGGAAAACGGCACTTTAGGCATTATCTCTGTCGGCTGGGATCCGGGATTATTTTCTCTTAACCGAATCTACGCGGAAGCCATTCTTCCACAGGGTAAAACCTATACATTCTGGGGCAAAGGCGTAAGCCAGGGACATTCCGACGCGATCCGCCGTGTTGAGGGCGTAAAAAAAGGAATTCAGTATACTGTTCCTATGGAAGAAGCTTTAGAGCAGGTACGTTCCGGCTCACAGCCAGATCTCACTACAAGAGAAAAGCACCTTCGTGAGTGTTATGTTGTTGCCGAAGAAGGAGCAGACCTTGCCAAGATCGAAGAAACAATCAAAACAATGAAGAATTACTTTGATGAATATAACACCACAGTTACATTCATTACAGAAGAAGAATTTGATGCAGTACACAACACCATGCCTCATGGCGGTTTTGTTATGCGAAGCGGCATGACCGGTGACGGTGAAAAGACTCATCAGATGATCGAATATTCCTTAAAACTAGAATCCAATCCGGAATTTACATCAAGCGTATTGGTTGCCTATGCAAGAGCTCTTATGAAGATGAAGGCTCACGGTATGACAGGCTGTGCAACTGTATTTGATGTACCTCCAGCATATCTTTCTCCTCTTTCAAATGAAGAGTTACGTGCTCATTTACTGTAGTTGATACAGATTCAAAAAACATCTATGTAATAAGAAATGTGCAGCAGTTTGCTCGAAAACCGCATCGTCACAATGCCTTGTGACCTAAGGTTTTGGCAAACTGCTGCACATTTCTTTTGGAAATTATATTTTGCAATATTCTCTTTGAAAGAATTTGAATTTTGCAATATTCCGTTCTTTTTAATAAGTAATAAATCCAAACTGAACAAGCGAATAAAATACAAGAATAATAATCAGGCAGACCGGTGCAATATATTTTACCATCATCTGGAAAATCTTTCTTCTTGGGAATGCTTCGCCATTTTTTGTAATCTCATCTTCTAATACCTTTGTTCCAACAACCCATCCAATCAAGATACAAGTACAGATTGCTACAATCGGCATCATAACACTATTGGAAATATAGTCAAAGAATGTTAAGAAGTCCATTCCAAGAATGGTAATATGTGCCCAAGGTCCATGTCCCATGGAAGATGGGATACCGAGAACGATACTCACAGCAAATACAATTAATACTGCTTTTGTACGTGAAAAACCTGTCTTATCTATAATATTGGATGCAACGGCTTCCATAATGGAGATGGAACTTGTAAGTGCCGCAAACAATACGAGCACAAAGAACAATCCTCCGATTAACTGGCCTGCAGGCATGGAATCAAAAACCATAGGAAGTGTCTTAAACATAAGACCGGCTCCTCCAGTCTTAAGTCCTGCTTCTCCACTGAAGATATAAACTGCAGGTACGATCATGAATCCGGATAATACAGCAATTGCAGTATCAAAAACTTCAATCTGATTTACAGACTTACCAAGATCCGTTTCATCGCTTACATAAGAACCGTAAGATACCATAATACCCATGGCAATACTCATGGAATAAAACAGCTGACCCATAGCAGCGCAGATTGTTTTAAAAGAGAACTTTGAAAAATCCGGTAAAAGATAATATTTAATACCTTCCCAGGCATTTGGAATAGTGCAAATATAAACACAGATTCCAACTGTGATCACAACCAATACCGGCATCAAAAATGTACTGGCACGTTCCACTCCTTTTTGTACACCGCCAAGAACGATAACCGTTGTTACAATGAGGAAAATGGCAAACATAATAAGGGGTGACCAGGTTCCTCCAACGAAATTACCGAAATAGTCCGCTCCTGCTGCCGCTTTTCCTTCTCCTGTGAAGAATACAAGCATATATTTGATAACCCATCCGCCAATTACACTGTAATATGGAAGAATAATCATTGGAATCAGTGCAGCAATATAACCTAAAAATCCAAACTTTTTGTGAAGCATTGTGTAAGCTTTAATCCCGCTTACCTTTGTCTTACGACCAATAGCAACCTCCATGGCAAGCATGGAAAAACCAAAAGTAAGAACAAGAATCAGGTAAACAAATAAAAATATTCCGCCGCCATACTGGGCTGCAAGATATGGGAATCTCCACAGATTACCAAGACCTACCGCACTTCCGGCTGCCGCAAGAATGAAACCAAGCTTACTGCTGAAATTTCCTCTTTCTTCTTTCATTTTATTATCTCCATTCATACTATTATTTATCGAAATAAAAAAGAATATTTGAGATTCAAATACTCTTTTTTATTTCGAAATACACTTTAGCATACTACTACAGTTCAGTAAAAAAGTCAATTATAATAAGAAGAAACCAAGCTTCGATATCCTAATTTTTTCATTTCCTCATAACGCAGATTATATTTTGCTTTTGTACGGGTTCCTGTCGCCAAATATCTGATCTGCTCCTGCATGAAATGATCGATGTTTTCCAATCCATGTGTAGTGTTGATAATCGGAAAATACCATCTGGTCCATGTCAATTCATTATTCTTTTTATTCTCATAAAACACTCTGTTAAAATGACGGATAAATGCTTTGGCAGTGTTCTCGCCTGACACTCCATTCTTTCTCTGCCATCGTTTCAATGCACGGACCTTTCTTCTCATTTTGTTTTTTATCTTCTCAATAGACACGGGAGACACATCCAGCGTGTCATTTTGATAAGAAAAGCCAAGAAATGTCCACATTTCTCCCGGACTGGTAACTATCTCTTTCTTTTTATTGACTTGAAGATCATATTGAAAAAGAGTGTCTTTTATCTTATTTATATAATCACATAATTCCTGCTCTGTTTTTGCAAAAACAATCACATCATCTGAATAACGGGCATAATAACATCCCCTGTCTGCAAACCATTCATCCATCTCTTTCAAATACACGTTGGCCAAAAAACTGGCGATGGGCGTTCCTGCCATAATTCCTTTTCTATCCTCTTTCAGAATCCCATTCTCATATACAAAAGGGTTAGCAAGAAGAGATTTGATGAATTCGTATAATCTTCTGTCTTCCCGGAATATCTCTGATAACATAGGGAGAAGTATTTCAATATTTACAGAGTTAAAATAGTCACTGATATCAACTTTATAGGTATAGTAAGATTTCAAAGCCTCCATCTGTAATATATTTTCAACAGCACACTTTACTCCTTTATTTTTTCGAAATGAATACAGATTGTCCGCAAAGATATCATCATATTCCTTCAAGAGAAAAGTAATCATTTTCAAAACATAATTCTCCACTCTGCCATAGGTGTAGACAACTCTTTTTTTGGAAGAACTCATTTTGTTTACATAGGTCTTATGTGGTGATTCAAAGGTTGCTCCTGTAGAGATTGATTTGACAAGAGGGAGGTATTCTTCTGTTTCAATAAAAGAAAGCAGGTCATATTCCTTATCTTTCGAAATATTGCCTGCCTTTATTTTATTGTTGTAATAATTCATCCATTCATTTTGGTCAAATAAACGGTCCAGTAAACTCATCTTTTTCACCTTATTAAACTTCGCCTTCTGATATATAAAAACAGAAGGGAAAAGGCTTAAAAGCCTGAATCAGGCTACCGAACCGTACACAGATTCACTACCTGCAAAGTACCAAACCAATCTGTGCTGTGTCCGTCACAGGTGCAATGCGTTCCCTTCTGTTCTATTCATAACAAAAAATTTCTCACTATCTGAGATTTTTCTTAATTCGTTCCACCACATAATCCTCGGCATTCTCCCAGGTTCTAAAGAAACGAAGCCATTGAATCCCTGCACGGTCCAGGATGTCCAGTGTTCCCATAATATTCTTCCCTTTATAATTATTTGGTTTTACAAGAACGATAGCAAGAACCGGTTTATCATCTTTTACAAACAGATAATCAACAGGCACACATGCCGGATGTGCATATGTATCATATCGATATGCCGGAACTTTTGTCTCAATATAATAATCATCAAAATAACGTTCAAAGATGGATTCAAAATAATCCTCTTCTGTTCCGTCAAAATCATAAAAGGTAGGTCCGGTGTGCTGCGGCTTGGCAACAACAGATTCGGTGTGTTTTGTCAAAGATTTTTCCGGTTTTATATAAGAATCTGTTTTTTGAATTCTTTCTGATATTTCTTCCACACCTTTTTCAACGATTGTTTTCATGAATCCTTTTAAAAATCCCATAATTTCTGCCTCCTTCTATCTGATATAAAAATATTTTAACAGTTTTTCTTTTTCAATACAAGAAATGTGCAGAAATTTTATAACGTAAAATCATTATTTTAAATTGCATCTTTTCATAAATAATGGTAAAATACAAAAGATTATGAAAAAATATAGAAGGGGAATCATATGAATTTTATCTTTTTATCACCTAACTTCCCAAAAACCTACTATAACTTCACACAGTGTTTAAAAAACAACGGTGTAACAACATTAGGTATTGGCGACGAAGCATATGACAGCTTAGCTCCAGAATGTAGAAATTCCCTCGTAGAATACTACAAGGTAAGCAGTCTTGAAAATTATGACGAAGTTTATAGAGCAGTTGCTTACTTCACACACAAATACGGACGTATCGACTGGCTCGAAAGTAACAACGAATACTGGCTTTTAAGAGATGCACAGCTTAGAACTGACTTCAACATCAAAGGTCTTAACAACGACACAATCGACGGCATCAAGTATAAGAGCAAGATGAAAGAATATTACGCAAAAGCAGGCGTAAAAACAGCAAGATACCACCTTGTAACCAATTTAGAAGAAGGTCTTGCTTTCATCAATGAAGTTGGCTACCCAGTTATCGTAAAACCAGATAACGGTGTAGGCGCAGCTGCTACATACAAATTAAAAAATGAAGAAGACGTACGCAACTTCTACAACAACGTTCCTGAAGTTCAGTACATCATGGAAGAATTCATCAATGGTCTTTTAGTTTCCTACGATGGTATCTGTGATTCCAACAGAGACATCATTTTCGAGACAAGCCACTATTTCCCAGATCCAGTTATGGAAGTTGTAAACAACAACTTAGATATGTGGTATTACTCTAAGAAAGAAATCCCTGCTGACCTTCGCGATGCGGGAAGAAGAACTGTAAAGTCCTTTGCATGTAACTCCCGTTTCTTCCACTGCGAATTCTTCATCCTTGCAGAAGACAAAGAAGGTCTTGGCAAAAAAGGTGAGATCTTCGGCTTAGAAGTAAACATGAGACCACCAGGGGGCTTCTCTCCTGACATGATGAACTATGCAAATGATATCAACGTATATCAGATCTGGGCAAACATGGTTTGCTACGATCAGGGCTACTTTGACCCAGAACAGAGACCTTACTCCTGCTGTCACGCAGGCCAGAGAAAAGGCAACAACTTCAAACACTCCAAAGACGAAATCTTCGCTAAATACGGTCAGAACATCATGATGTATGAAGAGATGGCAGACGTATTAGCAGGTGCAATGGGTAACTATGTATACCTTGCAAGATTCGGTACTGAAGAAGAAGTATTTGAATTTGTTAATTACGTATTTGAAAAACAATAAGTATAGAACATGCATTAAGAATATACACAAGGAGACTAGTTAAGAATGCACACAAGATATTATAAAGAATATTCTCACAACTTACAGCGAGACATGGAATTTAAAGTATACGGCCATGCAGGTCTTCCATTTATCGTATTCCCATGCCAAGACGGTAAATATTTCGACTTCGAAAGCCGCGGCATGATCGATACAGTAGCAAACTACATCGAAGCAGGAAGACTTCAGCTTTTCTGCATCGGCTGTGTTGATGAAGAAACATGGAGCGCAAAAGGCGGCGACCACCATGGAAGAATTATGTGGCACGAACAGTATGAAAAATACGTAAACGAAGAATTCCTTCCTCGTCTTCATGAAATCCACGCTGAAACAGACCCAACACCTTACTATGGCAAAGTAATGCTTACAGGTGCAAGTATGGGTGGTTACCACTGCGTAAACTTCTACTTAAGAAGACCTGACCTTTACGGCGGATGTCTCTCCTTAAGCGGATTATTCCATGCTTCCTATTTCTTCGAAAACTATTCCGATATGGAAGTATACTACAACTCTCCTAACGACTTCATGAAAAACATGTCCCCAGACCACTACTTAGTAGATCAGTACCGTCAGGGCAACATCATTATCTGCTGCGGACAGGGTGCATGGGAAGATGAAGCAAAAGAAGATGCAAGAGCATTAAAAGCTGACTTTGAACGTCTCGGCGTTCCTGCATGGGTTGACCTTTGGGGCGAAGATGTAAATCATGACTGGCCATGGTGGTTAATCCAGTTCCCATATTTTATGAACAAAATCTTAGGATAATATCCAATCATACTTACATAACATCAAAAAAGGTATCCTCACGGATACCTTTTTTATATTCATGTTTTTATGGATTACATAAGTTTTCTGAACATTTCTTCGAACTGTTCTAATGTAGCTGGTTTTGGATTACCAGGTGCACAAGCATCTGCTGCTGCAGATTCGCAAAGGAATGCAAGATCTTCTTCTGCAAGTTTGTCAAGTTTTGTAGGGATTCCTACGTCAACGGATAACTGCTGAACTGCATCTACTGCTGCTTTTCTGTAAGCGTCTTCGTCCATGCCTGTTGTGTCTACGCCAAATGCTTCAGCGATTGCTTTGTATTTTTCACCTGTACATTCTTTGTTGAAGTCCATAACGATTGGAAGCATCATAGCACATGCAACACCGTGTGGTGTGTCATATACTGCACCAAGTGTATGAGCCATAGAGTGAGCAATACCAAGACCTACATTGGAGTATGCCATAGCTGTTACGTACTGAGCAAGAGCCATGCCTTCACGTCCATCAGGATCGTTAGCAACTGCTGCACGAAGGTTCTTTGCAATTAATTTGATTGCTTCTAAGTTTAAGCAGTCGGAAAGCGCCCAAGCAGCACCTGTTGTGTAACCTTCGATTGCATGTGTAAGAGCATCCATACCTGTGGAAGCTGTAAGTGCTGGAGGCATTGTAGCCATCATATCTGGGTCTACTACTGCGATATCAGGAATATCGTTGTGGTCTACACATACGAATTTACGTTTCTTTTCAACGTCTGTGATAACGTAGTTGATAGTTGCTTCGGCACCTGTACCGCCTGTTGTAGGAACAGCGATTGTAAATACAGTACGGTTCTTTGTAGGAGCTACGCCTTCAAGAGAACGAACATCATAATATTCAGGGTTGTTTACGATGATACCAATACCTTTACCTGTATCCATGGAAGATCCGCCGCCGATTGTGATCATGAAGTCTGCACCGCAAGCTTTGTAAGCGTCAACACCGTGCTGAACGTTTTCAATTGTTGGGTTAGGCTTAATGTCTGTGTAAAGTTCATAAGCGATATCATTTGCTTCAAGAAGATCTGTAACCTTTGCTGTTACGCCGAATTTTACAAGATCAGGGTCAGATGCAACAAATGCTTTCTGGAATCCTTTGGATTTGATGATACCAGGAATTTCATTGATTGCGCCGTGTCCATGATAAGAGATGCCATTTAATACGAAACGATTTGCCATAATTTTGTTCTCCTTTTCTAAAACGTTTTTTGATAAAAAAATTATAACTCATGCATAAAATACTGTCAATTTGGCATTTTATTTTTTTACACATTGCCATATCGTGATTGTTTATTCCCATAATGCAATTTATACACAAATTGACAATCTGGTGCGTCAATGATACAATCCAACTAATTTATTTCTCCCGTCTCTAAAAGCCAGAAAATTAATTCGTCTGATATGTCTGGTTTTGCTTTTGCAATATAGAAACCTTACAAAATAGTTCCGAATAAAATGGAGGTATTACATTGAAAAAAGTTTATTTAGGTCGCTCCGGTCTTAAAGTCAGTATTGCAGGTTTTGGTGTCCTTCCCATGGGTCCAAGCCAGCTTGCACTGCCTGTAGAAGAAGGTGCCAGTCTTATAAAATATGCAATTCAAAAAGGAATCAACTTTTTTGATACGGCCCAGTATTATCGTACTTATCCTTACATTAGAAAAGCATTGGACGAATTGCCAAAAGAAGAAGCGAACAATTTAATTATCTGTTCCAAATCGCTCTGTTGGGATTATGAAGGAATGATGGAGGCCATCTTAGAAGCCAGAGAAGAATTAAATCGTGAAGTAATCGATATTTTTCTTATGCATGAAGTCCGTTCCGGCCAATTAGAACTCCGTGCAGATGCATGGAATGCTTTAATCGACGCCAAAGCAAACGGTCTTGTAAAAGCAATCGGTCTTTCTACTCATCACGTAGATGTAACAAATGCTGCTGCTTCCATAGAAGAACTGGATGTGGTATTCCCTCTCATTAATTATGCAAGTATGGGAATCCGTAAAGGAGACGACTTTGCTACAAAAGAAGAAATGATGGATGCTATCGAAAAATGCCGTCAGGCTGGAAAAGGAATATTCTCCATGAAAGCATTTGGAGGAGGCACATTGACCGGCAGCTATCAGGAAGCGTTAAATTACGTATTCTCCAAACCAGCAATTGATTCCGTTATGATTGGTTTTGGAAAAATTCAGGAAGTAGATGACCTTCTCTCCTATCTTGATGGAACAATGGATTCTTCATATAACCCGGATGTTTCAAAGAAAAAAGTCTATGTGAATCAGGAAGACTGTGAGGGATGCGGGGCCTGCAAGGCTGCCTGTCCGGCACAAGCTATCTTTTATAACGAAAATGGTCTGGCAGAAGTAGACCAAAACAAGTGTTTAACCTGTGGATATTGCAGTCCTGTCTGCCCTGTCAGAGCTGTCATTATGTATTAATTGAGAGAGACTTAGTGTCTCTCTTTTTGTTGTACAGGAAATTACTCCGAATTTCCTCGTATGCAACAAAAAAGCACTTTTTGCAAAATATAAGCATTTTATCTGTTTATTGTTTATTTCATGCTCCATATAATTAAGACATAATAACAGTATTCTTAACCACTTAATAATTATGAAATAACAACATTATTTTAGATTAAAAATGAAAAGGAGAATCGGCTATGTGTATTTTTAAAGGATCTGGCGTTGCCATTATTACCCCGTTTCATAAAGATGGAACCATCAACTTCCCAATGTTAAAAAAACTCATTGACTTTCACTGTGAAAACAGTACGGATGCCATCATTATTTGTGGTACGACCGGTGAATCTGCTGCTCTTACAGATGAGGAAAAAATCGCCTGCTACAAAGCGGCCGTTGAATATACTGCCGGTCGTATTCCGGTAATCGCCGGCACCGGAACCAATGCTACTTTCCATGCCATCCGGCTGACAAAGGCTGCCCAGGAAGCTGGTGTAGACGGGCTTTTGATTGTTACCCCTTATTACAATAAGACAACACAGGAAGGTCTGATTGCCCATTATACTGCACTGTCCAAAGAAACTTCTCTTCCGATTATTATGTACAACGTTCCTAGCCGAACCGGACTTAATATGAGTGCAGACACTGCTGCTTATCTCATTAATACCATTGATAATATCGTTGGTATCAAAGAAGCGTCCGGAAACATCTCTCAGGTTGCTAAGATTATGGCATTGACGCATGGCAGGGCAGATCTGTATTCCGGCAATGATGACCAGATTGTTCCTATCCTATCTCTCGGCGGCAAAGGCGTCATTTCTGTTCTTGCCAATATTGCGCCAAAAGATGCTCATGACATTTGTGACTCTTATTTTAATGGAGATTTAAATCACAGTTTGGAACTTCAGTTGAAGGCTTTACCACTTATTGAACAGTTATTCTGTGAAGTAAATCCAATCCCTGTAAAAAAAGCCATGCATTATATTGGATATGAGGTTGGGGATCCAAGACTGCCTCTCATAAAATTATCAGAACGTAATTGCAAAAAACTTCTTGATGCTATGAACGAATATGGTATTTAATCGAATAATTTTGAATTATTTACAGAACTTAATATTTTAACGTACATGAAAGATTGCATTGTACAAAAAAAGAAACAGAAACTATCTCTTGAGACATTTTTCTCATATAGTTCCTGTTTCTTTTTTATTCATTTTTATAATATTTACATATTATTTATATGCCTCCATGGCTTCTTCCATGGTCATGCCTTTTGCAATGGCTTCTTTGCGTTTCGCATTGATAGCTTGGATCTCTTTCATTCTAGGACCTGTCAGTTCATATCCTTTCATGCAGATCAGTGTTGCTGCCCATGCAAGCATTGG
>SVDY01000049.1 GCA_015057665.1 Lachnospiraceae bacterium
TAATGGAGGAAAATGCTCCATGGGATGTGGTACAGCAGGGAAAAAATACTCCCTGGTATGGCTACCACACAGGCAGCAATCGCAAGTAAGTAGGACTTTCAATTTAACCTTTAATTTTAAGGTTAATTATGAAGATGCTAAGGCATTTCGCAAAGCAAACGGAGGATATCTTCGTGGTGGCCAGTGGAATGACTTGCTTGTAGAGGTATATATAATTTAAACATTGAACCCCGTCTAGAAATAGGCGGGGTTTTTTATGTTTTGATTATTTAAAAATGATGATTACGTTAAAAAAGAAAAAATATATAATTAACAAATCTGTTATTAAATTAATAAAAATAAATATTGTAATGCATAACGTAAACTGATATAATGGTCTAGGGCGCACGAAGGGGAGTATAAAGTGCGCTGAGAGATAAATAATTAATAAGAAAGGAGACAATGCATTTACTGTAATGCATTATGAAAACTATGTTAAGAAAACTGATGGTTTATGTGCTGACTTTTTTTATACTTATGGGTTCGTTGGGGGAGGACAACTCATACGCAAGAAGCTTAGAAGCCACATTTGGAATGCTGGAAACAACATTAGCTGAAAAGGAAGAGACAATAGAAGAAGTTTTAGAACCAGTTACAGAAGCAACAACAGAAGCAACAACAGAAGTAACTACAGAAGCAGCAACAGAAGCAGCAACAGAAGCAACAACAGAAGCAACAACAGAAGTAACTACAGAAACAACAACAGAAACAACAACAGAATCCAAAAAAGAATCGTCCACAACGGAAGCTCCAAAACCTTCAACAGAAGAGACGAAAGAACCTGCATCTCAAAAGAAAGAAGATGCATTCACGGTTGAAAACGTAGATAAGAAAACGATGTATGCGACAACATCTTTAAATGTCCGTAAAGGTCCATCTACATCTTACGAAACACTTGGAGCTTTATCTTATGCCGAAGCTGTTACAGTGACTGGTAAAGTAAACGATAGTCATTGGATGAGGGTAGAATATAAAAATAAGACAGGATATGCTTCCGGTAAATATCTTTCAGACAAAAAACCAGAGGTGTCAACAAATACATCCTCTTCCAGTTCAGAATCTAAAGTGTCCGGTTTCCCAATTAACTATTCTGATAGTACATGTAAGATAACTATTACAAAAGAATGGTTTGAGAACGCATACGTTTATGCAGCACACATTACATTTAGTGACTATAGTCGTTTCGGAACAACTTGTGGAAAGGGATCTTATGGAAGTAAAGAGACAACCACATCTGCTGCCAAACGTGTAGGAGCCTTACTTGCTGTGAATGGATGTTATTCTGCTCCGAATCTTAACTACCCGGTAGCAAGAAGCGGAAAAGTCATGAATGATAAAAACTGCTGGGTGCCGGCTGTATATTCCAGATGGAATGGAAAGCTTATGTCTGCCTGGGAGACAGGAGGAACACCTGGAATTGCTGGTGTGAATCTTTCATCCCTGGTGAATAACAAGTTGGTAAGTGATACTTTCAGTTTTGGACCTCCGATTCTTGCAGAAGGTTCTATTAAGGCTGGAAGTGATGGGTCAAGAGCGCAGAGAACATTTATTGGTACGAATGGAAGTGCAGGTGATATCTGGTTATTTGTATCTGATGGCAGAATGAATGATGGAAAATCCTCAGGTCTGACATATAAACAGTGCGCCAGATACATGCAGTCTAAAGGATGTACCTTTGGTGTTCCATTAGACGGCGGCGGTTCCTCTACTATGGTATGGAAAGGTCAGGTACTGAATGCAGCAAAAGGCAATCAGAGATCTGTTGTAGATTTTGTATATTTTAAATAGAGAGACTTTAATGATTAAGCAGAGATAATATATCATATAATCGATACACAAAAATGACATTAAGAAAGCCCTTGTCTGAGATCAGACAGGGGCTTTGCTGTTTATAGTATTTTATTTATATTCTTAATACCACTTATTCTCACTTACAGCTTTGTTATGTTCTGCCAGCGTCTTACTGTAGATGACAGTGCCATCTTGTTTGGCAAAGAAGAACAGATAGTCATTGTCTTCGTAATTAATACAGGAATCCATAGTAATAGATGATACAGTACTGATCGGACCGATCGGAAGTCCGCCATATTTGTAAGTATTGTATGGGGAATCAATCTCCAGATGGGCATAACTTACATCCACACCGGTTCTTTCCCAGGCATAGTTTACAGTAATGTCGCTCTGAAGTCTCATGTTAATGTCCAGGCGGTTCTTAAATACGCCCGCAATCTTTGGTCTGTCTTCATCAAATAAGGATTCTCGTTCAACGACGGAGGCAAAAGTAAGGAATTCATGAGGAGTCCATCCCAAGCCTTCGATGGCAGTCTTGTTCGCTGTCAGATACTGATCCATAGCGTCCAGGGAAGCATAGATTACGTCTTCCATGGTGTTGTTGCTGTTTAAAAGATAGGTTTCTGGATAAAGGTAGCCTTCCAATGGATATTTGATTCCTTCAGCAAGGATATCATCATGTAAGAACCAGTACTTATCAATCAGGCTTTGGATAAATGTAGTATCATTGAGAAGATTTAAAACAGTGGAGGATTCGACCTCCATTGCAGTTCCGATGGATTCTGCAATCTCAGCGATAGAAGTACCTTCCAAAATAGTTACTTTTAATTTGAGAACATATTTGTCTGTTGGATTCTCCATAACAGCAAATATTTCACTGAGGCTCATGTTTTCGTTGAGAAGGTAAGTGTTCGCATGAAGGTTATGGATCTCGTTCAATTTAAGATAAATCTTTCCACAGGTTACATCACCTACCAGACCGTGTGAATCTAACAGATTCAAAATAGAATAGGCGCTTTGTCCATTCTCAACAGTGATGATTACCTCTTTAGATTCTTTGGAAACAGGAGCTATGCCGTTTTTATAATAACTAATTCCAAATACAGCACCGCCGCCTATAATCAACAGGAACACGAGTATAATAATAGGTAATTTTTTCATTTTGGCTCCAATCCACTGCAGTGAAGCAGTATTTTATCGTATTGCTAATTACAATTTTAATTTATTTGTCGAATTTAGGCAAGTAAGAGGAGGCATAATTAAGAATTATTCAGAAATTGGAAAAGGATTAGATATGAATGCTGGATTAGATGGATTAGATATGAATGTTGGACTATATGGATTGAAGTTGGAATAATGGATATAATTGACCTTTAGATGGTTTTCTTTTATACTAGTGATAATATATCAGATGTGGGATGATTCCCGCACCAGGTCTCGTGAGCGAGACTTAAATAGAATCTGTCGAAAAAAGGAAGAATAGTATGTATATAAGAAAAACAACCATAGCAGATCTTCCACGTCTGGAAGAAATTTTTGCTTATGCAAGAGAACAGATGAAAAAGAATGGTAACCCCAATCAGTGGGGGAATCATAAGCCTGGAAGGGACATGCTCATTGAAGATATAGAGAAACAGATCAGCTATGTTTTAGTGGAGAATGAACATATATATGGGACTTTTGTATTTTTTGTTGGAAAGGATCCGACATACGATGTTATTGAGGATGGTGCATGGCTCAATGATGAACCCTATGGAGTGATTCACAGGGTGGCCAGTGACGGAACAAAGAAAGGAATGATGGGACAGATTGCAGACTTCGCTAAGTCACAGATTGCAAATGTGCGGATTGATACCCATCATGATAATCATATTATGCAGCGTGCAGTAGAAAAACAGGGATTTAAGCGATGTGGCATAATTTATCTGGAAGACGGTGATTCGAGAATCGCATATCACTATGCAGCTTCATCCAAAAAAGATAGGAAAGTTTATGTTGTAAAAAAAGCTGGTCAAGAAACTGGAATCTTGAATGTATTACAGGAGGCACGAAATGAATAATCAAGCTTCTCATGTCAAAGAAAATCCCTTGGGTGTAAAACCAATTGGCCAACTGCTCCGCCAGTTTGCAGTTCCGAGCATTGTGGCCATGCTTGTCAGCGCATTATACAATATAGTAGACCAGTTTTTTATCGGTCAGAGTATCGGCGAGCTAGGGAATGCGGCTACCAATGTTGCATTCCCTCTTTCTACCAGCTGTACAGCCATTGCCCTTTTGATTGGTTCCGGTAGTGCGGCTGCCTTTAATCTGACTATGGGTAAGGGTGACAAAGAGAAAGCACTTTATTATATTGGAAATGCAGCAACCCTTTTAGTCAGTCTTGGCATAGTTCTTGCAATTGCAGCTGAATTGTTTTTAGAGCCACTGTTGTTATTTTTTGGTTCGCCGGACAATGTGCTTGGTTATGCTCTCGATTATGTTCGAATTACGGCAATTGGTTTTCCATGTCTGATTTTGTCCATCGGAGGTGCTCATCTTATACGAGCAGATGGAAGTCCGACTTATTCTATGTTGTGTAACCTGACAGGAGCGGTTATTAATACTGTTCTTGATCCGCTTTTTATCTTTGGCTTCCATATGGGAATGAAAGGTGCAGCTCTTGCCACTGTAATCGGACAGGTGGTTTCTGCTCTTATGATTCTTAGATATCTGACCCGTTATAAAGCCGGCAGACTGACCAGAAAACATCTGGCTATTCAGTGGAGGATTGCAGGTTACGGCATGTCACTGGGGCTTGCCCAGTGTATTAATCAGATAGCCATGATGACAGTACAGATCGTAATGAATAATTCCCTTACTTATTATGGTGCCTTGTCAGCTTATGGTGCATCCATACCTCTTGCATGTGCGGGAATCATTAATAAAGTAAATGCTATTTTCTTTGCTGTCTGTATCGGCCTTGCTCAGGGATTTCTTCCGATTGCAAGTTTTAATTACGGTGCAAAACAGTATGACAGGGTAAAACAGGTGCTGAAACTGACATATATAGCAGGTGCTGTCATTTGTGTAACGGCATTTATCATGTTCCAGACATTTCCGAGACAGATTATTGGTATATTCGGAGATGGTTCAGACCAGTATTTTGCTTTTGCTGTCCGTTATTTCCGTATCTATCTGCTGATGACATTTATCAATAATGTACAGCCTTTATCCTCTAATTTCTTTACGTCTATCGGGAAGCCGGCAAAGGGAACTTTCTTAAGCCTGACAAGACAGATTTTATTCCTTCTTCCATTGATTGTAATCTTCCCGAGATTTTTTGGAATCGATGGAATTGTATATGCAGGACCGATTGCGGATGCCATGGCGGCAGCTGTATCAGCCGCATTGCTGGTACATGAATTGAGAAGAATGGGAAAAAAGGACGAAAAGATAACTGAATAATGAAGCCGGACAGGCATACATTAGTAGTGATGAAATAATGAATGGAGGATTCTTTATGAAAGGATTACTGGTGTATTGCCTGTTCTTTTTTTGTGTATTTATAAGCACTGGATGCATGGAAGGGCAGAAGCAGGAAGAAAAAAAGGTGGAAGAAGCCGGGAAAAGTGACATCAAAGACATCCTGGTTCTTACATATGGGGATGAGTTCATGACAGGAGTAGCAAAGACCATATGTGAAGCCCTTGGAGCTGTCCATTATAATCTGTCAGATGATGTTTATGAAAAAATCGGGAACTATGTGGGAAGGGCAGAATATATTTTGATTGGAACCAACAAAGAGCAGTCTGAATTGGAATTTGTGCTTCGAAGCACTTTGAAGGAAAAAGATCTGAAGGATAAAAAGACAGCCTTGTTTTTGTTGGATCAGGAAGAAACAAAAAAAGAACTGGAAAGGGCTTTTCTAAAATGGTATCCGGAAGCCAGGCTGCTTCCAACATTTACAATGCAGTCAAATGAGAGCTTAAATAAGGAACTGGGACGAATGAATGGCTGGCTTACTTCTGTTTTGAATTTTGAAATGGCAGGACATTAAAAGAACGCGGGGTGTTGCAAAATGAAATTTCTTATTCAAGGTTGTGTTTTGCAACACCCCGTGTTTTACAATAACTTCCGGCTGTTAGTTAAGATTAAGCTTGTTATTTAATAAATATCTGGTAATGCAATAATATGCAATCATCTCAATCACTGTAATAATCAATGTGACACTGAGTGTTGTAAGAAGCAGATTGCACAAATCTGTAAAGTTCACGACCAGTGCCGGATTGTTATAAGCAGAGGCTGTGAGATTGGTAATCGTGGAAGTTATGGTTGAGTTTATGACGCTGAGCACAAAATAGGAGAGAACGGCACCGATAAATCGATGACTGCTTAAAAAATGATGTCCTATAGCGATACTAACATAAAGCGTCAGTATGGAACAGAGGATTCCAACAGGAATCATCACAATAAGTTCCGTTATAAATAGTCCTGTAATCCATGCGCTGATCTCCAAAGCTTTAATCTCATTTATCAGGATAGAAATCAGATAAGAGTAGATAGAGAATGTCTCATTATCTGAAAAGAGAATGAAAAAGGAGAGCAGGGCAAGCACAATCAGTATAAGATTCCACACAAATGAGCAGATCAGTTTGCTGTTTAAATGCTGGCTTCCTGAAACAGGAAGTGTATGCATCAGGTATCCCTCATCGCCAAAAAGATTGTGATAGAATCTTCTGGCAATGAAAAAAATAGATAAAAAGAAAGAGCCTGAGATAACAATAATATAAATCAACAGAAGAACACCCTGAACAATGTTGCTGAATGATTCAATCTCTGTTGATAGAAAGATGCTGTCACTGTTTATGAGAAAAGAAAGTTTAAGCATGAGAGAAAGAAGAACCATAGCGATGATAACAGGAATGTAATAAGAAGATGTCGCCTTGAATTCGTGTTTTAGTAATCTGCCTAACATCGAAACACCTCCCGGAATAATTGATCCACAGACTTTTGTTCTTTGATACGTATATTCTCGGAGGAATCGTAAAGAACAAGTTCTCCGTTTTTAATAAAAATCACATCATCAAGGACAGATTCGATATCCTGAATTAAGTGGGTGGAGATGAGGATAGTTGCATTCTCATTATAATTGGTAAGAATCGTGTTCAGAATATAATCTCTGGCAGCAGGATCTACTCCGCCGATAGGTTCGTCTAACAGATAGACAGACGCTTCCCTGCTCATGGTAAGAATCAGTTCCATCTTTTCTTTTGTGCCCTTTGACATTGATTTCAGACGGTCATCCGGACGAATGCTAAGGTCGTTTAAAAGGTGCAGTGCTTTCTCTTTATTAAAATCCGCATAGAATGTTTCAAAAAAATCAAGAAGGTGCTTAACTTTTCTAAAACTGTCAAAATAAGTCCTGTCCGGAAGATAAGAGACCATGGCCTTCGTTGCAGGTCCCGGTTTCTGACCATGAATCAGGATTTCTCCTTCTGTTGGGGAAAGAAGACCTGCAGCCAGTTTCAAAAACGTAGTCTTACCACTTCCGTTTGGTCCCAGCAGACCGATAATGCGGCCTGCCGGAAGGGAGATGTTGATATGATTTAATGCGGTTTTGGAACTTGTATATCTTTTGGTCAGATTATTGCATTCTAATAATGCTGTCATAATATCATCCTTTATTCAAATGTGAAACCGGCTAAGAGTGCGCCAAGGCTTGTTGTTGCTTCACCTTCTTCTTTGTAGTCGAAGGTTTCTTTTTCTTCTGCCGGTTCTTTGACGATTTCTTCTAAAGCTTTCATGCTGAGGCTTAACTTGCCTTCTTCTACTTTTAATACTTTTACTTTCACTGTATCACCTACAGTGAGAATTTCACCAGGTGTTTTGATTCTCTTCTGGCTGATCTGGGAGATGTGAACAAGACCGGAGATACCGTCGCCTAAGTCAATAAAGGCACCATATGGTTTTAATGTTTCTACTTTACCTTCCAATACGGAGCCGGCTGTGATAGCATTGATGCGGGCCTTCTTTTCTTCCGCAGCTTTTTCCACAAGGATTGCTCTTCTGGAAAGAACAAGGCGTTCTTTCTCGAAATCCAGTTCGATGATTTTTACTTCGATATTTTTCTTAAGCCAGCTGTTCAAATCTTCTACATATTTCATGTCCAGCTGAGAACCCGGAATAAAACCGCGTACACCGTCAACATAAGCAATCAGGCCGCCTTTTACTACGCCGTCGACCGTTACAGGGAGAACTTTGTTTTCTTCCATATAATATTCTAACAGTCCCCATACAGAGTCACCGTCGGTCTCCTTGAAATTCTTTAAAGATTCGTTGATCTCTGTTTCGAAGGATTCCATTGTCTGGGCTGATTTTACTGCTTCAAAAGTTTCAGATAAATTAATTGTTTCCATTATAGTCATTCCTTTACTTACATATTTGGAGAAAACTCCATCAAAAACAGTATAGCTTAAGCAGACCATAAAGAAAAGAAATATTTTCTTACGAATTTTTGACGGTAAATTTGTGATAGTAAAGATACTTTTTCGTCTTTTCATCGTGGTGGGATATAACAAATTTCACTAAAAATATGGAAAAATATCTTGTGTAATTTAAACAACTCTGCTAATATAGGTACATAGGAATCTTGTTAACGGATTAACAAACATATCATAATTTAAGGAGGTCATTCTTATGGCAAAAGTAATTATCGCTCCTGGCAAGTATGTTCAGGGCGCAGGCGAAATGGCAAATCTCGGCACATACGTAGCAAAACTTGGTAAGAAAGCATTAGTACTTGTTTCTCCATCCGGCAAAAAGAGAAATGCAGCTACGCTTGACGCTTCCTTCGGTGCAGCAGGCGTAGAAGTTGTTTATGATGAATTCAACGGCGAATGCTCCAGAAACGAAATTGCAAGACTCGTTGCAGTAGTAAAAGAAAACGGCATCGACGTAGTAGTTGGTGTTGGCGGCGGTAAAATCCTCGATACATCCAAAGCAGTAGCTTATGAAAACAACATCCCTGTAGCAATCGTTCCTACAATCGCTTCTACAGATGCTCCATGTTCTGCTTTATCCGTAGTATACTCTGATGAAGGTGTTTTCGAAGACTACTACTGGTTACCAGCTAACCCTAACTTAGTATTAGTAGATACAGACGTTATCGTTAAAGCTCCAGCTAGATTATTAGTATCCGGTATGGGTGATGCACTTGCTACATACTTCGAAGCAAGAGCTTGTGAACA
>SVDY01000020.1 GCA_015057665.1 Lachnospiraceae bacterium
TATAACCATCTGGGTCGAGTATAGGCTTTCCGGTGCTCTCGTCGTGTTGAAAAGTCAGATACCTTTCCGCTTCGGTATAGTCCGCATTCTTACTTGCGATATGTTTGATGATTGCCATCACATTTCTCCTGCCAGTTCTTCAACAACCTGCTTCAACATCTGCAGATCCGCAAGACAGTGATTCACCTCACGCATCAGCTTTGCCTGCATTGGATTTCCGGCATTCAGATGGTGTGCGATCTGATTCAGATTGCTACCAATTTTTCCATACTGCATCGCTATCTCATCCAGTTTTTTGCTGTTAAATACAGGCTGCACCGTTACATTCACTTTAGCTGTAAAGATGGCCTGCCTAATAAAATCTGACTGTGAAACACCCAGCTTGTCCAACTGCATCATAAATTGCAGCCATTCTGCATCGTTCAGTCTTGCATGTACCATGTGAGTCCGGTTCTCCGGATTCTTCTTTCTCTGTTTCTTCATATTAATAGAACTCCTTCCTGTCATACTGTTCAAGTGCAACGAAGAAATGGTGACATTTTCAGTGCCTACAGGCATCTGGAAATCACGAGGGTTTGGGGAAACGGAATCCCCAACAAGATACTGTCGCAGAAGTACAAAATTGCGTGTGCTACATTCCATGTGCTACGCATTTGTACTACAAGGCGAATCTTGCTCTTAGTTTCCCTTTCTCGTTTTACTCTCAGCTTATATCGCTCTGAATGCCCTTAAACGGAAGAAAAAAGAAAAGTCGACGGAAACTTTCCACAAACCATTAAATTTGTGTTATAATAATAAAAACAAAACTTTTTTTGTAATGTTTTTCATTCTTATCGTTGCTATAGTGCCAAAATGAGGGATATTGTAGTGTACATATGGGCAACGAATCTATAGAGACATTCTGAATTAAGATCGTGAACCTGATATTTTTAATCTAATCCGCTGTCTTATCATAGAATACTCAAGCTTAACATGGCGGCAGATGTAATTCTCTTTCATGAGATTGCTCTGGCGCTTTCTTTTTTCACCAAACATATCGGGAGGGAAAACTGATGATAATACCACAGGAAGAAAAGTTTAAACATCCAGAGTACATGCAGTATCTCGAATTATACGAACGGACCATTACTGGTCTTGAAGCTGGTGCCAGAGGAAGCGGTGCACCGGAAACCATCATCCTGTCTTGCTTAAAAACAGCACTGAATTTTTATGATGCAGACAGTGCTGCGCTAGTTGAGGCAGACACCGAACTGGGATATGGTGTGGTTGTTGCCGAATTCTGCCGTGAAGGAGTAAGGTCTTTTGAAGGTCGTGTAGTAGGAATAAATCCGGAGGAAACACCGTTCCTTTATGACAAAATTCTTACACATGATGTGTTTGATATTGAGACGGATAATCCTCCAGCTGATCTCACAAAGAATGAGTATGACCTTATGAAACGAATGGGGGTGCGGATTCTCGCTGTCGGTCCGTACTGCAAACGTTACAGTGGCTATCTGTATGTACGAAATCCGAAGAAGTTTCTTGGCTTGTACGGTATGATCCAGGCCCTCTCTTATGTATGTGCATCTGAGCGTAATGAGTTCAAACTGATGGATGATCTCAATATTGCTGTCAGTTCCAAACAGTGTCGAACAGACAAGGATGTTGTGATCAAAGTCTTTGGAGGTCTTTCCATCACAACAAAGTTTGGAACACTGACGGAAAGTGACATCACTTCTCCTCTTGGCATCCGGCTTGTGGCTTATCTTCTGCTGAATGACACCAGAAAGGTGCATCAGCGGGAATTGACTGAAGCACTCTGGCCTAATCTTGAAGTAGATGCTCCTGCCAAGCAGGTAAAAAATGTCGTGCATCGTATCAGACAAATTCTCAGTCCAATCTTCCCGGATAATCTGGTCGCATCAGACAAATCTGGCAATTACTATATCAATCCAAACGTCAATATCACTACTGATGCCAGTGCATTTGAAAGTTTCTGTCGAAACGGTATGCGTCCAAATATTCCAAAGAAAGAAAAGATCGCCTATCTGCTCCGTGCAACAGAAATCTACCAGGATGATTTTCTGCCCAAGTTTGTCGGCGACAGCTGGCTTGATAATCAGCGTACTTATTACCGTCTGGCATATCTGCAGACTGTCTTAGCACTTCTTCCTGCCCTTTATCAAGATGGCGATTATTCCGCTATGTACTCTATTTCCAGTGAAGCACTCCTGTACGAACCGGACAACGGAGATATTCATTACTGGCATATCCGTGCCATGATGAATCTGGGCAGCTACGACCTGGCTCAAAAACACTTTGCCCAACATATCCAGACACTCTCTGATGCTCAAAAAGATGTTCTTGAAACTATTTTATTCAGTCATCATTAAACCGATATTAAACCACAAAAAAACTGCTATCAAACCATCGGCGAGCCTGCCATAAAACCACAGGATGCTATGATGTCCTCGTAAAATAAAGAAAGCGAGAAACATCATGCGAACTACAACAAAAGCAATGCAGTTCATCGAAGTACAGGCTCAGCACTTCGATCTGGACACAAAACAGCTTTACAGCAAGACGAAAATCCTTCTGGGGTTATACAGAAATGTTGTCTGGTCTGTAAAAAACAGAGCCAATGACTATCAAAAAGAAATTGCCGGAACCTACGGGATGCAGCTCAATACCGCCCTCTTATATCTATCCGATTTTGCACCGGAAAGAACAAAGGATGATTTTGAAACCAAGGTAAACAACCTGTTTCAATCTCACTGGCTGATTAAACTTATTGATCTTGGATTAAAGTATGTTCACGATTACCCATATTACGGCGAAATATACGCTGATATTCTCCGTCTGCGTTTCCTGGAAGAAACCAAACGCAGTGATAACACCGTAAGCGAGCTGCTTTCTCTTGAGCGAAGCACTTACTATGACCGCAAAAAAGAAGCGATCCTTTTACTGGGTGTATCTCTCTGGGGACTGGTCATTCCCAATGCAATTTCCACTTATAAGCGGTTTGTTCATCTGAGTATTTCTGAGGATGACTTCTTTGAAAGAATCGCCAGGGAAAAAGAAAAATAATGTGCCCCGACTAAATCCCGACACCTTCCCCGACTGTTTCAAAGAAATCCCCGACCGTATCCCTACTGACTTCCGACTGTCAATCTCCTATAATGAATATGCTGGCAGATTGCAGCGTTCTTTATAAAAGCCTTATTCCTCTTTTGAGGAATAGGGCTTTTTTACTGCCATTCTTCCAGACAATATTTAGGCCGACGCCAGGGAACCATCTATTTGGTTTCCTGGCTTTTTTGTTTGGCCGGACAGGAGAAAAAATGGATACAAAACAATTTCTTACCCAAGCAGAAAGTATAACCATCGATGGAACATCCTACCCCATCACATCTGATATTGCATCAGCTCTGAAAGAAGGCATCATTCCTATAGAACTGCAGGAACAAATCAGACATCAACAAGGAGACGATGTTTGTTTCGATTTCTGCCGACAGCGCCGACTGATGAAAAAAGTCTGTGACCAGATCGATGCCGGTGAACTTCCAGAAGCACTTCGCCCGTTGGTCGAAAGTGCTTCTGTGCCTGCTGAAATACTGTACAAACTCTACCATAAAAAACTTCAAGCAAAAGCAGACCGGCTACATAAAGAGCATCTGATTACAGACGAAGTTCTGGCTGTTATTTCAAAGGACATTTTAACCGCAGAAATCATTGCTCCACTGGAACATGCTTTTTACGTTGACATTGCAAGATACCTCTATGAACATCACGAAATCAGCCGTGAAATTCTGGAAGGTGTAAAACAAGGTGATATCGACATCAAATATATCAAGGTAATCCGTCGTTATTATCGTCAGATGCTCAGCCTGTCGGAAGTAGAACAAAACCATCTCGCATCCAAAGAAGGTCTGGATCTGGAACGTCTGGAAACTCTGGATGCTATGACAGACGGCACGGAAATGGATAAAGGCCTTTTACAGGAACTGAACCGGACTTACCTAAAAGAAGCAATGGCATGGCTCCCACCGGAAGATGCAAGACTCATACAGCGGATTTATTTTGAACGGACTCCCATGACAGAAATTGCAGAACAACTCGGTGTCACGGAGGGAACCATTCGCTACCACCGCACTCGCATACTTTCTAAGCTGAAAATCATCCTTGAAGATGTAATGAAACTTTCCCGTGACATTCTTTTATAAATTTGGAGGTAATCTATATGACTTTACAGGAAATGAAAAATATGAATCCGGAAACTGTTGACCGCAGCACTCTTGTTGATATTGCATCCATTGATGTTGACTCCACGCTGCCTAAATCAGAATGGCTGAAAGAATATCTGCAGCAGATAAAGAATCCATATATGTTCCTATGTAATGGCGTTGTCGTAAAAATTGCATTCGCTGACAGCAATGCAACCATTGAAGATAAATTGGAACAATACATCCGCCAGCGTCAAAAAAATTAATTGCATCAAAATTCGATGCCAATATTGCAAAACCCACTATCGACAATATGTATGTCCGGTGCTATCATTTTAACAGGGTTAAATAGAATATGAATGATAACAAGCCTTTGGTTTCTTGATAGCACCACTATGCCATCAGGAGGTCAAAGGCTTATGTTTTTTTCTGAGAACAATACTACACAGGAAAAGAAATATTTATGTGCTTCCTATGTTCGACTGTCACAGGATGATGGCGACAAGGAGGAAAGCAACAGCATTATCAATCAAAAAAATCTAATTCGGGATTTTATGAAAAAGCACCCGGAATTTACTCTCGTAAAAGAATATCCGGACGATGGATATTCCGGCGTAAATTTTGAGCGTCCCGCTTTTCAAGAAATGATGGAGGATGTAAAAAGCCACCGCATCAACTGCATCATTGTAAAGGATCTCTCCCGTTTTGGAAGAAACTATATTGAAACAGGCAAATACCTGGAACAGGTCTTTCCGTTCCTTGGAGTACGCTTTATTGCTATCAACGATGGTGTTGATACCGGACGTGCGCAGAGTGATGCAGAACAATTTGTACTTCCATTTAAAAATCTGTTTAATGACTCCTACTGTAAGGATATTTCAACAAAAGTCCGTTCACAGCTTGCCATCAAAAGAAAGAATGGTGACTTTGTTGGCAGCTTTGCCTGTTACGGATATGTAAAAGATCCGGCTGATCATAATCAACTAATCATCGACCCCGAAGCTGCAGAAGTTGTCCGCAATATTTTTGACTGGAAAATACATGGTCTTTCTGCAGAACGTATTGCTGAAAAACTGAACAGTCAAGGAATTCTCTGCCCCATGGAATATAAGCGCCGGCAAGGACTAAAAGTGTCTACCAACTTTCGTACCAATGACAAGGCAAAATGGTCAGCTGTTTCTGTTCTCCGTATTCTGAAGAATGAAATCTATGTAGGTGTGACAACACAGGGAAAAGTTACAACCCCTTCCTATAAAATCAAACGGCTAATTGAAAAACCGGAGTCTGAATGGGATCGTGTTGAGGGAACACATGAACCGGTTATCACCCAGGATATTTTTGATGCCGTGCAAGCACTTATGCTCCGAGATACCCGGATTTCGCCCGACGAAGAAAAAGTATATCTCTTCTCCGGATTCTTGTGCTGTGCAGACTGCAAGTTAAACATGACACGACGTGTAAATAGAGTGAACGGCAAAGCCTATGCCTATTATTCATGTGCCGGCTACAAAAAGAAAAGCGGATGCACATCCCATAATATCAGCGAAAAATTACTATATGATGCAGTCCTGACTGCTATCCAGTATCAGTTCAATCTGGTGCTGGATTTGGAACGTTTATTGAAATACGCACAGGAACTCCCGGATGACCCCAATAGTCTTCACCGCTTTGAGGTGCAGATTGCAAATTTAGAAGATGACATCAGAAGAAATCAAGAAATGAAGCTCCGTCTAATTGAAAATCTCAATGAGGGAATCCTGTCCCGTGAGGAATATCTGGAACTGAGTGCAATCTATGACAACCGTATCCGTGATGGCAGACTTGCAATTAAAAACGTGGAAGCAGAAAGGGACGGATTCAATAATCTTCCGTTAGAAAGTGAATGGCTCACCAGTTTTAAGAAATATCCTCGCATCGACAAGCTTAATCGTATTCTGCTTGCTGAATTAGTACATATCATTGAGGTACATGAAAATAAGACTGTTACGGTGCGTTTCCGCTTTGAAGATCAAATTAACCATGTCATAGAGTATCTGGAGCATTTAAATCTAAAACCAAACTGGAAGGAGGATCTATCTCATGGCACGAAAGAGTCGAACCCAGGAACAACTGATGAAGCTGCAGCCATTGTCTGCTGACCCTGTTGTCGATGATGCGCCTGCAAAATACAAAACAGCAATTTATGCCCGTCTATCTTATAACAACTTTTCTACTACAAATGTTGACGTCCTTTCCAGTCAGATCAATCACTTGAAGGAATACGTTGAAACACATACCGATATGAAGCTAATCGATACGTATGTTGATGACGGCTGGTCCGGAATCAATTTTAACCGTCCAGAATTTACACGAATGATGGAGGATATGAAAGATGGAAAGATAAACTGCATTGTAGTACGTGATTTTTCCCGTTTTGGTCGAAACTATCTGGAATCCGGATATTACCTTCAGAAAGTATTTCCTGCATACAATATACGTTTTATTTCTGTGTTCGATCATTATGACAGTCTGGTATCAGATGCCGATGCCATGGTTGTTTCCATGATGCAGCTCATCAATGATTTTTACTGCAAAGATATTTCCAAAAAAATCTGCTCTGCATACGACACAAAAGTATCAAAAGGATTCTGCTGGGGAAAAGCGCCTTATGGATATATTCGCAGAAATGATGGCAGTGGCAGACTCCTTATGGACGAAGATGTGTCTTTTATCGTATACCTTATTTTTCATTGGGCTCGTCAGAATAAAACGCCAACAGACATTACAAATAAACTAAACCGGCTTGGCTTTTTATATCGTCCTTCTGAATCCAACTTTACTAAAAGTCCAAAGCCAGAATCAGAAACCCCGTGGTGCTCTTCCACAATAAAATGCATCACTGTCAATCCTTTGTACACCGGCGATTACGTTTACAATCGTTTTCGCAACAGAAAATATGATGCATCCCATATCGGAGATATACCTATGGAGCAATGGAAATTCATTCAAAAGACGCATCCTGGTTACATAGCTAAAAGCGATTATTTATACCTGCAAGAATACTTTGACGAAAAAAGTCAGACATGGCAGCGAAAGAAAATGGAAAATGCCCGGACATATGATAATCCGTTCAATCCACTCAACACTCTTCTTTTCTGTGGAGAATGCAATCATCCCATGAAAACAATTAAGGATTCTTCCGGATATGTTGTTGAATACCATTGTAAGGGACATTTTCGTATACAAGCTGCCGGACATTTATCGTTCTCCGTTTCACGGGAATCGGTCATGGAACAGATTAAAAAACAGCTCGTTATACAAAAGAATGAAGCCAGTCAACTATTTGATACTTTATCTTCCTTGCCTATCCTCTCTGTTATAGAACATCTGGAAAACAAAAAAAGACATGAATTAACGTTTCTGCATACCAAAGAAGATGAAATCAAGCAACGGATGCAAAGATCAGAAAGGGATTATCAGAATAATCTTCTGGATTTAGAAACCTATACTCTGCAAATAGAAAAACTGGAAATGGAACAGGCAATTCTCCAGGATGAAATAGCTGATTTATATGAACAATTAAGGGAACTTCGCAACTGCCTGTCAACAGAGAACCCATGGCTTTCTTCTTTCCTGTCATTAGATATACAGGGTGAACCTCTTTCTACCACACTTCATCAGTTAATTAACCGCATTGAAGTTTATTCTGACAATCGTATCGTCATACACTATCTCGACATCGGGTATAAGCAAAAACTGATCAGATATATCCACGAATGGGAATATATCAAAGAAAAGGAGGTGCCGCACAATGGCGAATGAACTGGCTTATTATATCCGCCTTTCAGAAGCTGATGAAGAAACCGGAAGAATAAAAGATGAAAGTGAAAGCATCAGCAATCAAAGAACCCTTATTTTAAAGTATATCAAAGAGCATCCGGAATTTGATGGATGGACAGTTCATGAATTCGCAGATGATGGTTTTAGCGGAACCAACGGAGATCGCCCTAACTTTCAACGTATGCTTGACCGTATCCATGCCGGTTCTATCCAGTGTGTTATCGTTAAAGACCTATCCCGTTTCGCCAGAAATTACATAATTGTAGGCGAATACCTGGAACAGATTTTTCCAATGCTCGGTGTACGCTTTATAGCAATCAACGATGGCTATGACAGTAAAACAACTAACAGCGCTGCTGACAGCATGAATGTCGTTCTTAAATCTGTTCTTAATGCGTACTACAGCAAGGAACTATCTCACAAAATAAGAGCAACTATCAACCTAAAGATGCAGAAGCAAGAATATCATGGTATTCCTCCGTTTGGTTATGTTTATAACGAGGAAAAAACACATTTTGTTGTAGATCCGGATGCTGCAAAGATTGTCCGTCTTATGTTCGATCTGGCTTTACAAGGCAATTCTGGCTTACAGATTGCAAACTTCCTAAATAATCACCAAATACCGACCATCGGCGAATACAATCAGCTGCAAAATAAGCAGCCAAAGACAAATATTCCTTTGCATGAAGCACCTCGTTGGGATAGTACAAAAGTTGTCCTGTTATTGCGCAATCCTGTGTATAAAGGAACCCTCTTGCTTCATAAAACTACAGTAATTATTCCTGCCAGTAAAAAAATCCGGAAAACAAAAGCCAACGAACAATATGTTTATGACGATGCACACGAAGCCATTGTTACGCCAGAAGAATTTGACAGAGTCCAGGAACTGTTTCCACGCCAAATACGTAACCCACAAAGAAATACTGCGGATTTTCCTCTAAAGAATGTTGTTTACTGTGGCTCATGCAAAAGAACTATGCTTCGCTATCGTGTTGCTAAGGGTACTGATCGTGCACGATATTACTGCCGATCATCATCTCTTGAAAATACACCATGTACCGCCAAAAAACATTCAGAAAAGGATTTGGAACAAATCGTACTGCAGGCACTTCTTCCTATGCTGAAACTAATTCACGAAACAGTCGGCAGTAAACGTTCCAGACAAGATCAGACACAATCCATGTTGTCTGAATGCCAACACGAAATAAGGCAAGCACTTTCACAGGAAAGAAAGATCAAGCTGGAAAAGCTAGAAATATATGAAGCATATACGGTTGGAAATATATCTATTCAGACTTACAAGCAAAAGAAAAATGCCTTGTCCAGGCAAGGAAAGCAGCTTGCAGAAAAACTATCTGCATTGCGTGAACAGGAAAATGCCTTAAAGAACGGCATTCTTCCTGCAAATATTGCTCAATTATGCGATTCAGCTAAAGAATATCGGGATGCAACTATTCTGAATAAGGACATGGTCAATTGTTTTGTAGAGCGTGTCAATGTTTATGAAGATCATTACGAAATTGTCTGGAAGTTCCAAGATATTTGGGAAAGTATCATTAAAAAACATACCGAAATAAATAACAGGAAAGAAGGCGAACAAATAAATGGCTCCATCGAACAGCAGTAATAAAACCCAATGGCAGATATATCCACGAAATCTTTTTGAACGCCGGATTTTCTGTGGAATCTGTGGAGAAATGATGCTTCGAACATCTCTACGGAAACACAGTCCGGAACGTGCAATATACTGTCCTGTATGTGTAAAAGATCCTAGCAGTCCCGGATATAATTTCCGCTATCCTTTTTATGACCTTATCTGGGAAGCATATAAAACACTTCATAAAGAACGGCGAACAGCGCTTCGAACAGCTGAAAAAATCGAAGCAGCTTACCAAGACGGTCGAATTGCCCGTGTAGATCAGTTTTACAAAGAGAAAATGTCTCCTATCATTGAAAAGATTCAGCAAAACAGCATCAACATGAACCAACTGTTTCTTGATATGCCACTAGATGAGCCGTTCTCTTTAGATGATGTAAAAAACTATGCGAATCTTCAGAACCAAGCTGATTTATTAACAGAAAAACTTGCTGCCCACTCTGAAACACTATTAGATTTTTATGATTCTCTCAGCCTTAATAACCAATGGTATTGTATCTTTGCTCAATTGCCGGAAGATTTTACACTCACAGCAGAATTATCCCGAAGGACTATTTCTACAATTATTCTTACTCCGGGACAGCAACCGCACTTTAATCTCCACCGGCAAGAGGAGCGGGCCAAGCTGTTAAACAGCCTAAACCAGCTATCAAAATTAGAATATCGGATTGCAAAGAAGGAGGAATGCTCTGATGACAAATGAATTAGCTTGCTATATCCGTCTGTCCCATGCTGATGATGACCTCGGTGAAAATCAATATGAAAGTTCTTCTATCAGCAATCAAAGAGAATTGATCCATAAATACTTAGCATCCCATGCAGAATTTGCGAAATGGAAAATTCACGAATTCGTTGATGACGGATTTTCTGGCACCACAGAAAACAGACCCGGATTTCAAAACATGATACGGATGGTTCGACAGGGTCAAATCCGCTGCATCATTGTAAAAGACTTTTCCCGCTTTGCCCGAAACTACATTACCATGGGCGATTATCTGGAGCAGATATTTCCTTGCCTTGGTGTTCGCTTCATATCCATTAACGATAATTATGATAGTTCAATCAGTACAAATATCTCCGACAACATGACCATGGTGCTGAAATCTATCCTTAACGGATATTATAGCCGTGATTTGTCTGCTAAGATGCACTCATTTAATACTCAAAGAATGAAAAATGGAGAATTTGTTGGTACGCCTTGCTTTGGATATGTTCTGAATCCGGAAAAAACGCATTTCGCAATAGACCCGGATGCGGCAAAGATAGTCCGTGAAATATTTGATCTTGCCCTCTCTGGCAAAACCAGATCAGAAATTGTGACAATTCTGAACAACAAAGGCTATCCCACTCCTGCTGAATATAACCGACAGCGAGGGTACGGGAAATCTCAGATGGTCACATCCCATCCGCTCTGGGATCATGTAAAAGTTTCGAGAATACTCCGTGACAGAACCTATACAGGTACATTGATAATGCGAAAGCGTGTCCCGGTGGCACCATGCTCAAAGCATAAACGCAAAGCAGAATCTGCAGAGCAATTTATAAAAGAAAATGCACATGAAGCAATCGTAACACAGGAAGAATTTGAAAAAATAGCAGAATTAATGCCAAAAAAGAAAGGATGGAACCGTGAAAATCAAATGTTCTATCCCTTAAAAGGCATTGTTCGATGTGGCACCTGCGGGAAAGTCATGTCATACCGGACTTCTCCGAAACCGGGAGTATTACAATGTCCAGAGTCTATTTTGGAGCATTCGATATGCTCTCCCACTCTGTTTCCATTGCCAAAACTAAATGACATTGTATTAACTTGTCTGAAACCGCTGTTGGCAATCACGCTGCAGGCGGAGAAAAAATATAACCATAAGCAGAGCATCGAACGTTCTAATAAATGTCAAGAAAAAATCCTTGAACTGAAACACCAAAAGAAACAGCTTCAGAGCAAAAAAACACAATGCTATGAAGAATATATTGCCGGCCAGCTTGATCTGGATGCTTATCTTTCAATCAAAAATGCTTATCAATCAGAAGGAGCAAAGATTGACAAACAGCTTGCTGCTCTGGAAGAACAGGAAGTAAGCCTTTCATATGCTCTCATGCCGTCTGACTTACAACAAGCAGCTGACCACGCAAAACAGTATGCGAATAGTGCTGTTCTGACTGCTGAAATGGTAAAAAGTTTCATTGAAGCTATTTACATCTTTGATTCGCATATCGAAATCAAGTGGAGATTCGCAGACTTATTTGAACAGTTCATGTCAGATAATCAGCTGACCAATATCATAAAAACCGAAAATAAAACCCAGGAGGAAATCATATGAGTACCAAAATATATCAAGCAGCCGTTTATGTTCGTCGTATTTTTAAAGATCTTCTTTGCCCGGACGATACCGATTTATCATCCCTGGAACAGCTGTCAATCATCAGCCAATATCTTAATCAGAAATCCGATGTCGAATATGCAAATGCCTTTACCGATGGCAGAAGCCAGAAACAGGACAGCGTATTAAATGCTTTCCAACGGCTGATGACCCAATTGGAAGCCCGGAATTATGACTGCCTTGTTTTATACAGTATCGAGCAATTTTCTAATTCCATGGAGGAAAACCGTCATTGCCTTCTTACCCTTTTCCCTATGTGGGGTATTCGCATCATCTGTGTAAAAGAGAATTATGACAGTTTAGAGTCAGGCGATAGTGAAAACAACTATGAAAAACTGAAATTTCTTTTGGAACAGGCAGAAATCGCAGAAAAAAGCCGACGTTCTAAAGCAGAATTTCTTCAAAAACGATCTAAGGGAAAGACTGCCCGTACATACTGCCCTTATGGTTATCTTCCAGGCCCAGTCGATACTGCAGATCTCATTCCCGATCCAGAAAGCAAGCACGTTGTTCAGTATATATTTCGTGAATATCTTGCCGGTGTGGGACTAAGCCAGATTGCACGAACCCTAACCGCAAATAATATTCCATCCCCATCCAAACGAAAAGAATTACGTGGATACAAGTTTGAAAATACTGTAGCTGCCGGCTATTGGCATCCTACCACAATCAAAGGTCTATTGAAAAATCCGGTATATACCGGCGACCTCGTATTCAGCAGTTATCGGGCAACTATGTATTTGAGTCTAAGAGATGAAACAATCCGGGACATGGCTCCTAAACATGTTTTAAAGAATCATCACGAACCGCTTGTTTCCAGAGAAGATTTTGAAAAAGCCCAGTTCATGCTGAAAGCAGAGGAAGCAGATCGACCTCCCCGCACTCCCAAAGGAGAACACCTATTTCCAAAAAATCCATATCGTAATCTTATCCGTTGCTCAGAATGCGGTGCTCTCATGCTGTATCAACAGCGCAACACAAAAGGAAAGAACCCTTATGTCATTTATATGTGCGCTACCGGAGCAAACAAAGGTGCCGAATTCTGTTCCCGTCATATAACAAGATTTGATTATGTAGATAATATTGTTCGCTCTACTTTGCAGAGAGAGATTGATCTGGCAAACAAATTATACGATGAACTGCAGAACAATACTGATTCGACAAATTTCGCACAGGTTGAAGCAAATTATAAAAAGCAGATGGATGGATATTTAGATGAAACCCGGACTATCAATAAAAAGCTGCAGAAACTTCATGCTGATTTTACCGTGTTTGCAATCTCACCGGAAGAATACTATAAGCAGAAAGAAATTCTTTCGGAGGAATCACGTGAAAAAGGACTTCTACTGACAGAAGCCATCGCACAGCTCCGTGATTATCGTGCCATCTTTACGCTGGACAACCCATGGTTAAAGCTATACCACGATAAGGTTCTGCCAGATTTTCTGACACAGACAATATCCAAATCTTACATTGAATCCATACTGCTCTCTCCTGCGGAGGAAGTCACTATCGTCCTTAAGCATCAAGAATGGCGTGAGAAACTGCTTGAAGGAATGAAGCAGCATAAGGAAATAACAGAATAGGAGGACTTTTATGGCACGAAAAAGCCGACAGGCATCGCAACAGGCAGCTGCATTGGGAACGCAGGTATCCCATGGATCTGCCATGAAAGCAGCATCCCCGCCCAAATATAAAACGGCATTATATACAAGGCTTTCCGTCTATGATATGGGGCGTGATAAAAATGACACCATGGAAAACCAGATTGAACTTCTTCAGCAATATGTCGCACAGCAACCGGATCTGATTCTGTCCGAAATCTATATTGATAACGGCTGGACTGGCACAACATTTTCGAGACCAGAATTTCAACGGCTTTTAGAAGATGCCAAAGTCGGTCGAATTAACTGCATTGTTGTTAAAGACCTGTCCCGCTTCGGAAGAAATTATCTGGAAACCGGTTATTATCTGCAGAAAGTCTTCCCTCTGTACAATATCCGCTTTATTTCCATAAACGACAGCTATGACAGTCTGACTGCTGATCCGGATTCCATGGCAGTATCCATGAAAAATATCATCAACGATTACTATAGCAAAGATATATCCAGGAAAGTTTCTTCCAGTTTCGATTTGAAGCGAAGCCAGGGTGTGTACAGTTGGGGGCATCCTGTTTATGGATATATCCGCAATAAAGAAGATCCTACAAAACTGGAAATCGATGAAGAAGTATCTCCCTATGTACACCTCATGTTTCAATGGGCCTTAGATGGTATGCCAGTCGGACGCATTGCACGTTACCTCACTGATATGCAGGCCCCAACTTATCAACGGCTTGCCTGCCAAAGAAGGAATGGTCACACCAAACGCAAAGGCTCTGATACATGGACTGATTCTACTGTAAAGCAGATTCTTACCAACCAAGTCTATGCCGGCGATTTTGTTTGCAACAAAAGTTATTTCCGTAAATATGACCCTGGTAACAGCCGGTGGATTCCGGAAGATGAATGGATTATCATACCAGATACACATCCGGCTTACATTGACCGTGATGATTATTTTCGACTCAAGCAGCACTTGCTTTCCTTACGCCAGAAACGTTCACAAAGAAGAATCAATAATACGGAACTCCGGGAACAAATGCCCGATCTATTCAAAGAAATTCTTTTTTGTGGTGAGTGCCAACGTCATATGAGTATCCGCCGTGGTTATGGGAAATCATTATATAAAGCGTACCACTGTAATGGACTGGAAAATCAATTCCATCAACCCCACAAAGGATTTACCATCAATGCAGATACTCTTGAAATTGTAGTTCTCTGGCAGTTAAATCTGCAGATAAAATGTGCCATTGATATTGATGAAATGATGCGCCGTCTTTCTCTAGAGGAAACCGCCAGACAGCTCAAGGCTCATCGACAAGCGGAATTAAATATGCTAAAGGCGAAGATTGCCAACATTAAAAAAAGACGTTCCAAGACCTTTGAGGACTTCTCTGAAGCGCTTATCGATGAAGATGTCTATCGTATGACAATGGATAAACTGGCATCCGAACTTGATACTGTACATGAACTGATTGCGATTGCAGAAAAGAAGTTAAGTTCCGTTGATACCTATTTCCGCATCGATAATAAATGGCTGAGATCCTTTGTTGAAACCGGGGCACTCAACGAAATGACGCCTGAGCTTGTCAAACAGCTCATTGAGCGTATCGATGTGTACGCTGATCAGCGCATACAGATTACCTTCAGTTACACAAACTGGATGGAACCACTTCTTGAATGTTTTGAAGAACTAAAGACTATTGAAGCAGAAGAAAATAGCACTTAAGTATCAATCCCGTAAACTGCAGACTTTCTGTAATTTACGGGATTTTCTTTTATCTCATAAAATCAACTACGATATACCCCTTTGAAAACGATATTAAGTGAAGACATTTTTACTACATATCGGAGGTATACCAATGAACATCTTCTTAAATTCCGTATTCCAGAAAAAACGCCTGGAATTTGATAAACTTACCCAAGAGCAGAATAGCAAATTTACATTTCCGGATGATGTATCCGAATTGGTTGACATCAACTATTGCGACGATGGATTAAAAGCACACACCATGAATGTGTACCGACCGGCATCTAGCCAGCGCACACTTCCTGTCATCATCAATGTTCATGGTGGTGGCTTAGTTATGGGAAATAAAGAATTCAATCGCATTTTCTGTGCAGAACTTTGTAAAATGGGATATGTTGTATTCAGTATCGAATATCGGCTTGTTCCCGAAGTTAAAGTTTTTAATCAGTTTGCTGATGTTACTGCAGCCATGGATTTCATCGAGCATTCTGTTATGCTTTTTGGCGGTGATCCTCATCATGTATATATGGTCGGTGACAGTGCCGGTGCCTATCTTATCACCTATACAATCGCCATGCAGGAAAGCCCTGTGCTTGCAGCAACAGCAAAGGTTAAACCCTCTTCTTTGCGTATCAGAGCATTAGGATTGATCAGCGGAATGTTCTACACGAACCGCCGTGATGAAATCGGCATTTTTCTTCCGAAATCATTGTATGGAAGAAAATATAAAAAAAGTCCGTTTTCAATTTTCATCAATCCGGAGCATCCCGCTATCACATCTAGCCTCCCGCCCTGTCTTTTGGTCACAAGCCATAATGACAATCTGAGACAGTATACTTTAGATTTTGCATCGGCTCTGAAAAGGAACGGAGCAAAATATGAATTACTTGACTTTCCTCCGGATGACCGCTTGGTACATGCTTTCAGTGTTTTCGATCCGACATTAAATGAAAGCCAGAAGGTTATTCACTCCCTGGATGATTTCTTTAAAAACCATTAAACACATATACACATATATTAATTGACCGTTCTTATTTTACGAGGTATAATCCTTTTACTGACACAAAAAGGAGGTACCGAGCATGGAATCAATTACCGGAAGTAATCTTCAAATTATAGAAAACTGCGTAAATTTTGCACGTAAATTCCTTTTACTTCCTAATACGCTAAACTACTATTTTGATGATTGTCCATCTGAACGCTTTCCTACCATTGTTAATGCATGTGAAAGTAATAAGAAAGAATTATTCTTTAATAAGACTTGGTTTCTTCAGCGAACAACTGACCACAGAGATGACCTAGAATTTTTCATTTTTCATGAATTACGACATGTCCATCAGCTATATTCGATTGAGCTATTTATAAATGGGCAACCTTGCAAGGATACACCCGAAATCATCACAATATGGAAACAAGAATTTGACGGATACGTTAGAAATACTGGCGGTGCATCACAAAATGCCAATGTTTCGCAAGAGGTAGAAATCGATGCAAATGCCTACGCACAATGTCTGCTTAATCTTTTGCATATAGATGATGATGCTGATCTCATGCTATCCCTTCCCGAAGAAGCATCCCGTTTATCCATGCCAAGATTTCAAGAGTACTGTCGTACCAAACCAGAAATTCGGAATTATATAGCTGCACACAATTTCAAGAAGCGTCAAGAACAGCTGCAACAACAAAATATGGTTCTGCGGAAGAATGAACCTATTCGTAAAGGCAAAAAGATTGGAGCAAACGATAAATGCCCATGCGGTAGTGGCAAGAAGTTCAAATACTGTTGCCGTAATAAAGGAATCTATGACTAATCAAATCCACAGTACAGGATTACTAATCTTGTACTGTGGATTTTTTCTTTTTGGCAGATATTTTATTACGATTGTTACTGTTGAAAACGATATATGTTAGAAGGGGAAAACTATACCCTTTTGACGTACCTTGAAAACTGAACACTCAATACTCCAAAAACATCTTCTGCAGGGAGCCAAGAGAACTATCGCCGTGACCGGGAAAGGGGTGTAATACAATTACGCAGCGATTAAAAATAGTGGATCAAAAGAAACAAGACCAGGTTTCAGAGCAATAATCTGCAGAAGAAATAATGATACTTCCGTAATTACGAGGACGGCGGCTTCGCACACCGAGCCATCTGGCTATGTCACTTTTGGTCAAGTGATTTGGAGTATGCCCCTGCTGTTTGGGGCCGAGATAAATAGGCAGCAAATGTTATTTTTATTGCAGTTCAATTCAAATGGATATACGCACTGACCCGTATCGAAATAATATGGACAAAAACGAAAAAAGTTCCATTTCTTCAAAGAAAGGAACCTTCGATAAAGTCAGAAAAAGTGGCGTTTTTTGATATACGCCACTTTTCGCTTATATTTTTTTGTAATTTACTTGACAATAGGCTATCTATAAAATTAGGACGGAAGCCGGCCCAAATAATATAAGGTAATACAAGAACCATAGCCGGTCCCCATTTCCATCTTTTTTCCATCTTTCCCATAATCAAAGTGTTTTCTTTGGGAATGTAGTTATTCAAAATAAATCCTCCAACTATTACCCATATCAATAACCACCAGCAATTTGTAAGCCGCATATCATTTCCTCATCTATCATTATTTCGTCTACCAATTGAACACAAATCATACACTCATGCCTATTTAGACATAAATATACATATTGATATTATCATCATAATTTTTTGTACGCAACAAAAAACAGGTCGAAATCTAAAGATTTCACCTGTTTTTACGTCATTTATTCATTTATGTCTACATAATAGGTGTATGTACGGTTCTTTTGTTTGTTATCCTAATTTGTATTCCTTGATGAGCTGCTCGATAGTCTCCACCGTTTCTTCCAGTGCATCCGCAATTTGATCAAGATGATATCCTTTTTCCAGTTTTTTATTTATCTGCTGAACAAGTTTGTTATTTATACCTTCTTTTATACCTTCTTCTCGTCCATTCCTATATATCGTCTTAGCTTCATATTCTAAAATCTGTCCACCCATAACTTCTCCCATCCTTTCCTTTTAAAATAATATGAACAAGGATTATTCATTCATAGGCATCAGTCCTTTATGCTGTGGTTTCAAAAACAGATTCATTTGCCGAATGGTTGATATAATTAGAAATGTCGATTGAAGGATTTGAATGAATCGGAATGATTCTGACCCTAGACTCTATCTGGTAATTATTGTAAATCATTATTTGTTTTTTTACAATAAAAATAGGTGGAACTATACAATTTCCACCTATTTTTATAATATTACAAACTTTTATCAACAAACTAATACATATATTTTAACCTATGGTATATGTCCTGCACTGCTCCCTTGATATACTGAATCATTACCAATTTCTGCTCTGGTTCCGCTTCTTCTTGTTTGAAAACATTTCCGGTTGCATAACTATCTGCACAATCCGGTTCTGTACAGGTTCTAAACTCTTCTCCCGTGGATGTAACAAACAAATCATATTTATGTTCATGGTCTTCATTTTTATCACTATAATCCGGAATACGTTCATTTTCATAAATATAGATTTCAAATCGTAATTCACTCATTATGGCATCATCTTCTATTCTTCTTACTTCTGCATGTAACTGTGCAAAACCTGCTTCTAATGCTGTAATAGTGCCATCTTCCTCAATTGATATTTTTTCAGGTGTGTCTGTACTCCATTTTAAAATATAATCTTTATAATCATATTCATGGAAGGATTCTCGATATAAAGTTTTCCCCTTATATCCCAATGGAACCGCCAATTTTCCATACATCGTTGTGTAATCCTTGAAATTTAATTCTACTTCGTGCATAATTCCACCTTCGGAGATAAAGAATGCTTGGTCATTCCACTCTGCAGTTACAACTGATGCACGCATTCCATTTTCATAGATGTATGCATGATTCAGTCCATCATAGTAGAAATCAGCCCTTCCATAATATAAATCCCCAGGCACTAAAAATTCCGGATTATTTAATAAATATTTAGATTTCCACTGAGTGTATCCTTCCAAATAAACTTCAAATGATACATTCAGATTATTTACAATAAATCCTGTACTACCAATATCCTCTGCATAAATATCACCATTTTGATCTATAATAACAAATTTCCCATTAAAATAAGCTGGCACTTCAGAGCCTTTAACAGGAGGCGTTTTAGAATTTTCGAATATAGGCAGAACCCACTCCACGGTCATAATATAATACCAGTTTTGTATAAGTGTTCTATCTCTAACAGGTTCTAAGAAAAATAAAGGATCATATAAAACCCACTCGTTATTTAAATAAACAAAGCACCATGCATGTCCCGCCATTTGTAACATTTCATTGTAAGTGATAGAATTTATATCACCACGAACACCATCACTTACAACTGCCTTGATTCCCAATTTGCGAAGCAAATCCTGCATCAGCTGGGCATATCCTAAACATTGTCCTTTTCTTTCATAATAAGTATCGATTGGGTATACGGAATTTTCTTCATATACAATGTTTCGATTCAGCCATGCACATACTGCATTCGCTTTTTCTTCATCCGTGTCACATCCTTGAACAATTAATTCAGCAAGATTCTGCAATACTTTATTATCTATTTTAGTCCCATAAGTATCCCTCAATCCTAACTCAGGATACTTGTTAATATATACTTCATCCAGATACCGAAAAGTATCTTCAACTCGTTCCGCTGAATATGGACCTATTTTTTCATTTTTTCCGGCATTTACTGTAACAGGCATGAAAAACAACAGGATTAATATGGCAAGTCCATATATAATTCTTTTATTCCCGGTCTCGTTTTGTTTTGTGCTCAAACCATATTCCTCCATTGACTTCTCTCTCCTTACATCCCCAGCGTCTCCACCGTCTCTGCTACAACTTTCTCCTTTGCAAACTCCCTCTCCATCTTCTCTCTTCCAAGTCTTCCCATCTTCTCTCTCTTCTCTTTTGAACAGCTTAAGAAATATTTCATGGCTTTGTAGAGGGATTCTGCATCTTTTACTCTGCATAAGAGTCCGGTTTGTTTATGATCCAGAGCTTCTCTGCAGCCAGGAATGTTGCTTGTAATAATCGGACGTCCTGTAGCTGCTGCCTCTAAGTTTACATTGCTCATTCCTTCATGATAAGAAGGGAGCACAACGCAGTCAGCTGCTTCGTAGAATGGTCTCGGTTCTTCCTGGAAGCCGTGGAATTTGACGATTCCTTTGTCCTCCAGTTCTTCTACCTGATCTTTGTATTCGTCTTCATAGAAACCGACTAAATCAAGAACAAAGTCTTCCCCTTCTTCTTTTAATCTTTGAACCACCTGGAATAACTCATCCATTCCCTTCTCTTTCATGATTCTTCCAAGGTAGAGGAAATGAATCTTGTCATTGTCCGGATATGTTTTGTAACTGTATGTAGTAAGGTTGATTCCCGCACCGGACAGGATTTTCTGTTTGAATTCCGGAATGATCTTTCTTATCTGGAATTCCCGGGCATTGCCTGTGTTTTCGAAAAATACTTTTTCTACTTTACGAAATGCCAGCTTGTATAACAAGGTAACGAACTGAGCAAGACCTTTTCTCTGGAAAGCGGTGCCAAGGCCCTGCACGTTAGCATAGTAAGGAATCTTTTTCAATCCGCATAAGAAGCCGGCATAGATGTTTGGTTTGATGGAGTAGGTGATCACCAGATTCGGCTGCAGCTTATTCAGCATGCGGTTATATGTTTTAATTAAAGATAAATCTGTGATAGGGTTGATGCCTCTTCGGTCGATTGGAGTCTCAATGCAGTGGACTCCCATGGCTTTAAAGTCATCTTCGTGGCCTACGAATGGCATACTGATATAGACTTTGTTGTTTTTTTGAAGTTCCTCAATGAGTTCTTTGCGGAAGCGGTAGAGCATGTAGGAGTGGTTGGTAATGATGAGAATCTTCTTTTTCGGATTCTTCGAACTCTCCGAATGCTCCAATGTAGCTGCACATTCACTTTCTGCCTGCTGCTTTGGATCAACTTCGCATTCTTTTTCTGCCCGCTGCTTTGGTGCAGCTTCGCATTCTTTTCCTGCCTGCTTCATCGCTCCCGTGCCACCCTCAACAACACCTTCACTCTTTAGCACAGAACCAAATGTCCCAAAGAAACATTTCATATCCATCTTAAGACCAATCTTGGCTTTATATTCTCCGTCCAGCTTCGCCTTTACAGGAATCTCCAGCTCATCTCTTCCGTTAATCTGGGCCCAGCCCGTAAGCCCTGGCTTAATCTCATGGACACCGTACTTATCTCTCTCTTCAATCAGATCATACTGATTCCACAGAGCCGGTCTTGGACCACAGATGGAGATCTCTCCTTTTAAGATATTTAGAAGCTGTGGCAGTTCATCGAGAGAGGATTTGCGAAGGAATCTTCCTACCTTTGTGATGTACTGTTCCGGATTCTCAAGGAGATGGGTTGGGACATCGTGAGGAGTATCAAGCTTCATACTTCGATACTTGTAGAGCATAAAGTGAGACTTATGTAATCCAACTCTCTTTTGTTTGAAGAAAACAGGAGCCTTCCATCCGTCTTCCATCTTGATTGCAAGTGTTATGGCAGCGAAGACAGGACTGAGAACAAGGATTCCGCCTGCTGCCAATATTCTATCTGCATTGTATTTTATCTTTATGTATTGTCTTTGTTTTTTTGTAAGACGATATTTCTTGTTTTGCTTTTTTTCCATAGTCTTCCTCTATTACAACCTTTTGGGCATAATTACGCATTATTATAGATATTTTATCACTTTCTGTATATTTTTTCAATCCATACGAAATGTTAAATGTCACAGAAAAAGGCAGAATCTTTTTCTGATTCTGCCTTTTCACAGTTTTATACTTTCTTATTTATTATCCGGTGTATACTCCGGCACAATGGCTCTTACATAATCACGTACATCCGGCGCATTACGGAATGCCGCATCTTTTAATTCTCTAAGCTTATCCCAGAATTCATTCTCATCTTCAAATGGAGACGGACTGCCAATGAAGATTCGGCTGTTGGCCGTCTCACGTCTGTTATCGTCATCAATTAAGAGCTCTTCGTAGAGTTTCTCACCCGGACGAAGGCCGATGAACTTGATATCAATGTCGATTCCCGGACGAAGACCGGAGAGACGGATCATGTTCTCTGCCAGATCAAGAATCTTGACCGGTTCTCCCATATCAAGGATGAAGATCTCACCGCCTTTTGTGAAGGCGCCTGTCTGAAGTACCAGACTTACAGCTTCCGGAATGGTCATAAAGTAGCGGATGATATCTTTATGAGTTACGGTCACAGGACCGCCCTCTTCGATCTGTTTTTTAAACAGAGGAATTACACTTCCATTGCTGCCCAGTACGTTGCCGAATCGAACGGCTGCGTAGTTAGTTTCGGACATGTTATTGAAGGACTGCATCATCATCTCACAGAGACGCTTGGACGCACCCATAATGTTCGTCGGACGGACCGCTTTATCTGTGGAGATAAGTACCATCGTCTTAGATCTGACTCTGTTTGCCTCGAAAGCTACGTTGTATGTTCCGATTACGTTGTTCTTAATAGACTCGCAAGGGCTCTCTTCCATCAGCGGCACATGTTTATGTGCTGCGGCATGGAAGACTACATCCGGTCTTGTCTCCTCGAAGATCTGCGCAATTCTCTGTCTGCTCTGTACGGAAGCAATGAGTACAGTCAGATGCAGGTTCGGATATTTTCTCTGTAAATCCATCTGAAGATCATAAACGTTATTCTCATAGTTGTCTACGATAACCAGACGTTTTGGATTATGCGTCACAATCTGGCGGCAGATCTCGCTTCCGATAGAACCGCCTCCGCCGGTAACCAGTACTACCTGATTCTCCACATATCCAAGAATGGAATCATTATCGATACGGACAGGCTCGCGGCCAAGGAGATCTTCAATCTCTACATTGCGAAGCTGTGAAGCACTCACTTCATTGTTAACAAGCTGATAGATACCCGGAACTGTCTTAAGTCTGCAGCCCGTTGTGGCACAAAGATCAAGAAGTTCCTTTCTCTCTCTTACACCCATACTCGGAATGGCAACAATAATCTCTTGAATCTGATACCGTTCTACTGCACCAGCGATCATCTCTCTGCCGCCGATGATTGGAATACCATCCATATTGCTGCCTTTTTTATTGGGGTCGTCATCAATAATACAGCAGATCTTATGATTCAGATACTTACTTGTGCGAAGTTCGTGCACAAGAATGTTGCCTGCTGACCCTGCACCAATGACCATAGTGGTGACAGCTTTTTCTTTGTTTTTCTTACGATTACGAATGATACGCCATGTTCTGAGAAGCCGGTATCCGAATCTGCCTATTACAGTTAAAGCGATTAAACAAGTCGGATAAATGATATAATACGACCTTGGAAGGAACTCTCCCATAGCCGAGATACCCACATACTGTATCAGTGTTGCCACCACAGATGCAAGTACGATATTTCCCAGTTCACGCATTCCTGCATAAATCCACAGACTGGTATATAACTGAAACAGGCTGAATATGACAACCGTTGCAATAGTGTGAATCACGCAGTATTTGCCCAGCGCACTCCAGAATATGGGATCCACACTGTTAAATTCCAATTCAAATCGAATGACCAGCGTGAAGATGGAAGCCAGATGAATCATAATCACATCCCAGGCCATGATGGCCAGGAGACGCAGTTTATATTCACTGGATTTCCACAATGTATTCTGATTATTTTTGTTCATTTGTTTCCCCTTTAGTTTCAAGACGGGCAGGTCATCTCCCGTCTGTTTAAGCACTATTTCTGTTCCTGAACTTCGATCTTACGGATTTCTTTTGTACGGATTTCTTTGCAGATTGCATCAATGAATTCGCCAAGAGGTTTCTGGCCTTCGTCGCCTAAGAAACGGCTTCTTACGGATACTTTGCCTTCTGCTTCTTCATTTGCACCTACAACTAACATGTAAGGAAGTCTGTCCATACGTGCTTCACGGATCTTATAACCAATCTTCTCGGAACGGTTGTCCATAGTTGCATCAATGCCGTTGGCTCTTAATTCTTTTAATACTTTTGCTGCATAGTCGCCGTATTTTTCAGAAATAGGAAGGACACGAACCTGTTCCGGACATAACCATGTTGGGAACATGCCTTCGTATTTCTCGATAAGCCATGCAAGTGTTCTTTCGTAACATCCGATGGATGTTCTGTGGATGATGTATGGACGTTTCTTGTCGCCGTTCTGGTCAACATAGTACATGTCGAACTGTTCTGCAAGAAGAGCATCCCACTGGATTGTAATCATAGTGTCTTCTTTGCCGTATACATTACGTGCATTGATGTCTACTTTTGGTCCGTAGAAAGCAGCTTCGCCGATATCTTCTGTGAATTCTACGCCAAGTTCCACTAAGATATCACGGATGGCAGCTTCTGTCTGTTCCCAAACTTCCGGTGCGCCGATGTATTTGCCAGGGTTTTCAGGATCCCACTTGGAGATGTGGTATGTTACGTCTTCTTCTACACCAAGTGTTTCAAGGCAGTGTTTTGCAAGGGCAAGACAGCCTTTGAATTCTTCTACCATCTGTTCCGGTGTTACGATTAAGTGGCCTTCGGATATTGTGAACTGACGTACACGTGTTAAACCGTGCATCTCGCCGGAATCTTCGTTACGGAACAGTGTAGATGTTTCGCCGTAGCGGATTGGAAGGTCACGGTAAGAATGCTGGCTGTTTTTGTATACATAGTACTGGAATGGACATGTCATTGGACGAAGGGCGAATACTTCTTTGTCTTTTTCTTCGTCGCCGAGTACGAACATGCCGTCTTTGTAGTGTCCCCAGTGGCCGGAGATCTTGTAAAGGTCGCTCTTAGCCATAAGAGGTGTCTTTGTACGTACATAGCCCCATTCGTTGTCTTCTAAGTCTTCGATCCATCTCTGAAGTTTCTGAATCATCTTAACGCCCTTAGGCATCATTAATGGGAGACCCTGTCCGATTACGTCAACTGTTGTGAAGAGTTCCATCTGACGGCCTAATCTGTTGTGGTCACGTTTCTTAATGTTCTCAAGGTACTCAAGATGAGCTTCTAATTCGTCTTTTTTAGGGAAGGATACACCATAAATACGTGTGAGCATTGCGTTCTTTTCGCTGCCTCTCCAGTATGCGCCTGAGGAGGAGATGAGTTTGAATGCTTTTACAGTCTTAAGAGACATAAGGTGTGGTCCTGCACACAGGTCTGTGAAATCCCCCTGTTCGTAGAAGCTGATCTCGGATCCTTCCGGAAGGTCTTCGATTAATTCCACTTTGTATGGTTCGTTCTTTTCCTGCATGAAAGCGATTGCTTCTTCTCTAGGAAGTGTGAATCTCTTGATTGGTGGGTTTTCTTTGATGATTTTCTTCATCTCTTTTTCGATATTGTCTAAGTCTTCACGGCTTAAGGATGGCATATCGAAATCATAGTAGAAACCTGTCTCGATGGCTGGTCCGATGGCACATTTTGCTTCCGGATAGAGGCGTTTTACAGCCTGAGCAAGAATGTGGGATGTTGTATGACGATATGCTGCTTTTCCCTTGTCATCATTCCATGTAAGGATGGCAAGTTCTGCGTCGTTTTCCACTACAGTACGAAGGTCTACTACTTCGCCGTTTAATTCTGCTGCGCAGGCTGCTCTTGCTAAACCTTCGCTGATGTCTTTTGCAATGTCGATGATGGACATTGCAGATTCATAGGATCTTGTAGATCCGTCTTTTAATGTGATAATCATGTGGGTTTTCTCCTTTTCTTCTCAATTCTCACTCGCGGGACTTTGTGCATCTTCGCAGAGCGTATATCTGGATATGTGGCAGCTACACGGATTCGGGCCTTTTGATTATGTCAACTTGCGACAATAAAAAAGCCCTATCTATGTATCTCGTCACATAGATAGGGACCATAATTACGAATTCATGGCGGTTCCACCCTACTTACTCCTACGAAAATATGTACCATTCTTCAGGCACTATTCCCCATCCAGGAGTCTCTCATTCTGACGATAACGGTGTCGGCCGGGCAGGATTGGTGCCACTCAGAGATGGTGGATCAAAAGGATAATTAAGATACTTCCAGCCTGGGATGACCTGCTCTGGCATGCGCCATCTTCTGATGGTCTGCATGTCTGAAACGGTTCTATCCACGGGTATCTCTCTCTGGAAACAGAGCCTTAAGATGCTGTTCTCTTCAACGTTTTACCTATTACATTATAGTCATGTGAGTCAAAAATGTCAAGAAATCAATCAGAAAATCCTGGGAAATTCCCGGAATTATAAAATATTATTCTGCTTCTTCCGTATGTTCTGCCTGCTTGTCTGCATTGTTATAGTGACTGTCACTATAGTAATTGCCGTATCGATTATAGTATCTGTAATATCGATATCCATAACCGCCGATTCCTGCTTCTGCTCCATTTAAGATACAGCCCGCAATGTAGATTTTACTCTGTGCCAGCTGTTCAATTGCTTCCAGAATATTAGAACAAGTAACATAATCCTGCTTTACAACAAAGAGAGCTGCCTCTGCTGTCTGGGCCAGAACAGCCGTGTCAGTGAGTAATCCTACTGGTGCGGTGTCTAAAATGACATAATCATTCTTTTCTTTCAATTCTTCTAACATGCGTTTCATTTTTGGAGAATCTAACAGCGCAGAACCATCATCATATGGTTTTCCTCCGGGAACAACGTAAATCTTATGTATCTCATCCCAGAGTATTACCTTTTCTAATCCTATTTCTCGAGAAAGTACATCGTAAAGTCCGGGGCCTTTTGATTCCAAACTCAGTCTTTCTCTTACAGACGGATTCCGGAGATCACAATCCACAAGAGTTACTTTCGCTCCACCCATAGCAAGTGCCATGGCAATATTGGCAGCAATAGTACTCTTTCCTTCTCCCGGTCCTGCACTTGTCACGAGAAATACTTTTACATTATTTTTCTTTGCATCTTTTTCAATTCTGGCACGCAGAACTCGAATTGATTCCAGAAAAGTCTGGGATATTTTTTTGTTGTAAATAGAGACGTCTTTTTTAAATTTCGCCCCTCTCTTTTTAAATACAATCTGTGGAATCGCACATACGCAGTCAAGATTTAATTTTTTTCTGATGTCCTCTTCTTCATGAATTGTATTCCTTGTAAATGCGTATAATAAAAGTCCCATTGTTCCAAGCACAATTGCAGACACCACACCTCTGATAATGCTTCCTTTTAAAGATGGCGCCGGCGTTGTGTTCTCAGGACTCTCAGTAATATCCAGAAGATTCAGCTTCACTTCACCGATAACCGGTTCAGCAACAACCGGATAATGTTCCATAATGGAATGAAGTATCTCCTGAGCATAGGCCGCTTTTGCAGATGTTACTACAATTGTGATCATATTGGTACTGCCCAGAGTCTCTGTCGTTATGGTTCCTGGAACCGTCTCAAGTCCAAGATCTGCCGCAATCTGTTTCTGTAAAAGACCACTGTGCAGGATGTATGGGAATGTTTTTACAATCTGTCCCGCCGTCTGTTCATTGATATAAGAATTATTATATAAACTTGAATCATTTCTTGTTACAGTGAAAGTTGCATTAGAGGTATATACTGGATGATAGTTTCTAATCTCTTGAATGAAATAAAACCCAGACAACAGGACTGCACCTAATACAATAAGAAGCCAAAAGCGTTTGGCACCTTTTATCATATCATTGAGGACCCGGATCAAATCGATCTTTTCTATATCCATTCTATCTTGTTTATTGTAATCACTCATGTTTTTCCCTCATTTTTCTGGATGACGGTTTTTTTACTCTGCCATATCTGCCGTAATGGCCATAGTTCCCATAACCATTATAACGGTTGCCATAACCATATCCATAGCCACCGCCCCAGCTTTTTCTTCCGGTAAACACACCTGTCTTCACATCATTGAAAATGCATCCAAGAAGATGTGAATTACCACCTTCCATCATATCGATGGCATCATTAATATCCTTTGTTCTGGCCATGCTCTGGCGGACAACCAGGAGAGAAACATCCGCATATTCCGCCATGACCTCTGAATCTGCCATAAGAGAAATCGGAGGTGAGTCAATAATGATAAAGTCAAATTCTGTTTTCGCCCACTGAATAAATTCTTTCATTTGATTATTAGACACCATCTCTGTTGAATTGGAATATGCCTGTGCGCCAATTGCCAAATACAAATTAGTATCTCTATCATAAGAAATAATATCCTGAATCGAGGATTTTCCTTTGATGTATTCCCCGATTTCCTGTTTCTTTTGCAGTTTTTTTGAAAGAATCTTATAAGCTGCCGGACGTCTCATATCACCATCAATCAACAATACTCTCTCCATCTTCTGAGCAAATGTCACCGCCAGGTTCACTGCCACCGTAGACTTTCCTTCATTTTCCATAACACTGGTTACCAGGATGACTTTCGTATCCTTCGTTTTTGCCCTATAGAGAATTTTTGTCCGTATTTTTTTGTAATTTTCTGCAAACATAAAGCTGGTACGGGGATCATTTACTAATAAGCCCCTCTTTTTATTTCGCAGCTTTGCCTTGATTGTTTTATTCTTTTCTTCATGATAAATGGTTCCGAAGAGTTTCGTATCCAATTTTTTCTCTACTTCTTTTTCATTTTTTATATCATCTCTCATATAGTCAATAAAAGCCAATAAAAATGCCATAGAAATCATACCGTAGATGGCATACTGCTTCATCATATCCCTTCTGGAGATTGGATTCGATGGACCTGTCGGTACCTTTGGTGCTTCCAGTACGTCCAACACCACATTCGGCAACACAAGATCCGTAATATCAGAATAATTGTTCAGAACCGATTTCATAATCTTAAATGAGTCTTCCGGAGAAGGTGCACTGACACTTAAGGTCATAAGATTCGTCTCTGCTACCACAGTAGTACTGATTGTTCCCGGCATATAACTAAGATTCAATTCGTCTTTTACTTTCTCTTTTAACAGGCGGCTGTTTAAGACCTCACTGAAAGTCTCCGCCATAGCATTGGCCGCCGAAGCATTGGAAAGGCTGCTGGTAGCACCCTTTGACGAAACAATAAATGTCATACTAGTTGTGTATTCCGGGTTATATGCCATCTCTGCCATAAAAAATGCAACTATAATGCCTAACAAACCGGCCGTAAGAATCATAAACCAGTCTTTTAATACAGCACGAATCATACTGTAAAAGTCCAGATTCAAGTCTTCGTTCTGAATGATATCCTTGTTGTATTCCACTTATTTCCCTCCTGTTACTGCACTACTACATACATAACTTCCGTTCCCTGTGTATAAATAGTGCCGTAATTCTCATAATAAAAATACACGGGATATACTCCCGGCTCGTTCTCATTTACCTGGGATTGAACTGTTACACTGTTCTTGGAGATGGTTCCATTCTGTCCATCGGCAGATTCCACCCCTTCAAAATAACTTTCGATAGTTCCTGATTTTATACTTTTTAAATAGCTCTTATAGTTAATCGCTTCACCTTCGTAATATACCAGGTACTGAGAAAGATTGATATCAACTTCGTTGCGATTATTGTCGTATATTTCTACCTGCACAGGGAGTTTCGCGTTGTCGCCGGCGCTATTGGTCACTTCATATACAATATCGTAAATGCCGGTAACACGATTGTTGATGGTAGTATCCATCACAATTTTGACCTTATTGGAAATATTTCCATCTATACAGTCCTGGGCACTGACAATCTGATCAATATTCACGTTCTCTCCGGCACGAAAACGTAAAGAACCGGAAAGACCAAATCTCGGACTTGTATAATCTTCATAGATTACTTCCCGCTCCGTCTTTGAAATATGATTATCAGAATCAAAGGCAGCATAAGTTACAGTTCTTTTATTGCCATCGTAGAGACCGGACAGCTTCTCTATCAGGATAGAGTCTGTCACGTCGCCATCTTTTTTATCCTTGGCGGTCACGCCTTTTAATAAAACACTTTCCTCATCTTCAATACTTACCTGAATGGTTTCCTGACTGCAGGAAATGACCGGACCGGATGAGTCTTCTTTTATATATTTAAAAACCTGATAACCGCCAAAACACAATGTTGCCGCTGTCACCAGAACAAACCATATTCTTCTAAATTTTTTCATTGTATCTACTCCTGAACAGATTATTGTGAAACTATTTCAAATTCATAGTATAACATACTGATGTATGGATTGTCATTAAAAATTTTGTCCTAAAAGAAAGACAGCCGTCTACAGATAGATCATATCAGATAGACAGCTGTCTTTTATTAATTTCTATTATTCTGCTGTGTCATAGACACGTACCATCATAATCTCACTGGATCCGGCAATATAATGGGATGGTGTGATCACTCTTACATCGCTCGGTTCCAAATCGGTGACCTTAGCTGTATAGGTAATACCACCTACATAGATTTCACCTTTTTCAAGGGCAAATTTGTAGAATACACGCACAGCTGGAATCTTTTTATCTGTCAGATTCTTTACTTCCAAAGATCCGTTTTCCAGTTCTTTTACTTCCACCATAGTTTCTGACATCTCAAACTCGTCAAGTTCTGCCACCTGTGCAGTACATCCATAAATATCACTCTTATTGTAGGCAGTGCCATTCAATTCCTGTACAACGATAGTCTTTCCTGCCGGTACGTCAGTGGCTTTGAATTTCAGTTCTTTTCCCTTCTGATTCACAGTAACGTCAGCATATTCAATGCCTTTAGAGCCCTTATTCTCAAGAATAATCGTTGTAATTCCGGTAACCTCTTTATCTGAACCATCTTCCAGGAAAATACCGTCATAGGAATCTATCTTAGACAGCACCAATGTGGTACCTGGAATCGTATACGGCAGGCTGATAGGCTTGGCAGGTTCTTCTTTTTTATTATTGGAAGTTGTATTCTGAGGATTCTTTCCATCATTTTTGTCAGATTCGGTTGTATTCTCCTGCTCTGAAGATGTTGCTGTGTCGAAATCACCGTCCTCAGCTGATGTATTATCTTTATCATCTGCATTACTGGTATTTTCAATCTGATCATCATTGCCGGCAGACATGGAATTCTGATATTGGAACAGAACAAAACCTGCATATGCTGCTGCCAACAGAATAATACCAATCAAGATTGCGGTCACTTTCTTATTCATTGTCTTTCTTTCCTTTTCTCATAATCTGGTCTGCATATCTCAAACAGGCATCCGGATAAGCTTTAGTCATATTGCAGCGGTATTCCGGAACAGTATGATAGTTGCCGCTCTCTGTGTATACCATAGCCGCACAGGCTTTACAAGTATCTCTTGCCTCACATTCTTTGCATTTGGCAGGAAGGCGGATAGCCGCTACTTCTCTCTTCGTCTCTTCCCAGCATTTCGCAAAACCTAAGTGAAATACATTGCGGCCTTCAAAAACAGGAAGCATGCCACAGGCCATAAAATCTCCCTTCCATGTAATCCAGAAGCTGCATTTGCCGGCACGGCAGCGGATTGCTTCCCCCTCACCTGCCAGATCTTCACACTCATCCAATTCTGATGGCATTGGAGGAAGGGCGTTCTTTACTTTATCTAAGAACCATTCTTCTCCATTCTGCAGACACATTAAACGGGCGGATTCATAGGCTGCTTCTTCCGGGGTAAATCGTTCGTTCCGTCCAATCATATCTTCGTCTCTGCGAAGAGGCGGGAACATATAACTGGTAGATTGGATCAGAAGACCTTCCCGCTTGGCAATAGCAAATATCTCATCTGCATCTTCTTTGTTATGGGGAGTCATGCTGACATTAAGACGAATAGAAATTCCGGCTTCTTTGAGGAGTCTGATGGACTTCATTACTTGTGTAAATCCATGCGGATTACCGCATAAGCGTTCATAAGTCTCATCGGAAGCTCCGTAGAGAGTAATATTCATACGGGCTGGCGGAGTCTCTTTGAGCCATTCCATTGTCTCTTCATTAATCATGGTTCCATTGGAATTAATCATCAGAATTAATCCCATCCTATGGAGTGCCTGAAATATCTCTTTAAAATCCGGACGCAAAAATGGTTCTCCTCCTGTCAGAAGAAGATACAGCATTCCTTCTTCTTTGGCTTCTCTTCCCAACTCTATCCATTCCTGTGCAGTGCGAAGCGGAGCAATATCCATCTGCTCCTTCTGAGTAAGACGCACATAACACATCTTGCATGCCATGTTACAGCATGGTGTAAGTTCAAAAGTACCGCTTAATGGAATCCCCCGGCGTGCCGCCTTGGAATGGAGATATTCAGTCAGCGGTGCTTCAACTGGTCTATTTATCATAATCTCTCATCCTTTTTCAATGTAGTATATAACAATTCTACTGCATCTTCATCAGGAAGGCAAGATAACAAATAAATAGGAATTTCATCCAGCAATCGAATCAGCAAGTCTGCCATCTGTCCCATAAAGTCAGCATCCCATCTTCGGCAGCTGCATTCTGGAAGGAGCCTGCCCAGAGCTTCCCTTCCGGAAAGCTTTCTTATCTCGTTTTTCTGTCCCTGTTCTAATACTACAACAGCCGCTACAGGAGCGGATTCATTGCGGTAAATTCTGGACGTTCCGGCAAATGGCATTCCATAGGCTCTCCATTGACCGTCCTGGCATCTCAACGCGGCACGATCGCCGTTTAAGATGTCACTGTCCTTGTATTTAGCCCAGAGTTCAGCCTGCGTAGACTTGCCTGTGCCGCATGGAGCAGTAAAAAGGATGGCTTTGTCTTCCTGTCTGATGAGGGAAGCGTGGAGCAGGAAGGCAGAATGATTTAATAATAATGCTTCTATCCCTATATGATTCAAAATATCTGATGTATGTAAAAAGATATTTTCTTTATTATCGATATATTTACAACATATTTTATCGTCTTCCTCTATCACCATAGCATATGGCGGCTTAGAAAAATGATTGCGATAGAACATGGTTTGTTTTCCATTTAAAATTGTATAATAGGTGTCTTCGATCCAGATTCCGTTCGATGGCAATTCTGGAAGAGCGTCTGTGCTTTGGAAGGAGATGTCTAATTTTTCTTCCTTCGTTTTATTGTAGTTTTCACTAGAGCCTTCTTTTACAAAATAATATGATTCTCTTGAAATTTTCATTTGAAAAGGCATGATCATCTGCATATCAATTCCTGCCAGTTCATAATTATATTTCGGCATATTCTAACCTCATGAAAAAGACCGCGGCTAAATGCCACGGTCTTTAATTAGTGGAACAAATTAAACTGTTCAATTAAGAATTAAAAATATTATAACCACCGGATGGATTATTGTAACAAACTAAATCTTCTGGTGAATCTGTATCATCAGGGAAAGCACATCCTGAATTAGAAGATGTAAAGATAATATTTCCGCTTCCATCATCCCAGCCACAAGTAGATTTGTACTTTAAAGTAGCTAAGTCAAAATCAAGTGCTTCGCCACAGTTGTGTGCAATGCTCTGTGTCATAGAAAAGTTTTCAAGTATAATTACTGGCTTTGTATATTCTTTTTTCATCACATCACACCTCCTTATCGACTTGCAAACCATTTGTTTAATGCATTGAATAACTTATTTACTAATGTAATTAATGTTCCGATATAAGATGGAACAGTAACTGGTTTTTCTGGTTCCGGATTTTCAACCACAGGTGGTTCTGGTTTTTCTGGTTCTTCCACTTCTGGAGCTTCCGGTGTTTCTGGCACTTCTACTTCCGGTTCGTCTTCTACTAAAGTATCTTCGTAATTCACAGTTCTCATTGATGCAAATGTTGTTGCGTAAGATACTGCTTCTACATCGGAAACGACTGCAATATCAAAGTTACTATTAGTTGAACCTACCATTTGCAATTTTGTAACTGCTAAAATTGCATCAGTATTTTCTGCAGAATCATTTTGAATCATAATATAATATTTACCATCTTTTAGTGTTGGGGAAACCTTATAATAGATATCAGAAGAATGATTAATCTCCTTAACAGCTACATTTTCTTTCGCTGAGAATTTTGTAATTAATGTATCCTGATCATTTTCCTCATCTAATGCTATATTCCCTTTTAAAGATTTTAAACCGATATAATAATTAAGATCTGAAGAAGGAACCTCAAATGTGATAGCCTGTCCAGCTGCAAGGTATACTTCATTCTTTGGTCCGTAAGTCTTGTATGCTTCAGTTGTTGTATATCCTGTTGCTTTAATACCTTCTGGAGATAAATCAACAAATACAGCCTCGCTGTTTGTAAGCATTGTATTCACAGCTTTATAAACTGTTCTAATTTTTTCTGCATTTACGCCTGTTGTATCCTTGTAAGCATCTGCTGCAGTACCAGTAACAGTTTCTCCTAATGGATTGTATACACGGATTCCATCAAGATAGTATGTAGCTCTCTTTTCTGTGCTGGAGCATACGATATTGCCTTCTTCGTCAATCGCTGGTTTATAACCTACAAGTTCTTCTTCTACAAGAGGATTACCAGCTTCATCATAAATTTGATTTCCAGCTTCATCCAATATTGGTTTTTCTTCATAAACAGGCACTTTTTCAACGGCTTTTGCAGCACTTACAGAAAGCATTACTTTATACTTGCCGTATGGAAGATCTTTGAAGCTTAAGGTAGGAACCTGGTAGTAACCATTTCTTTCATTGCCCTCTGGGACTCCTGGAGATACTGCAAGATTATCTACCATAAGGAATTTAGATGCAACATAACCGTCATTAGTATCAGTAACCTTAGTTTCATCATATTCATATAAATATCCAGTTACAATACCGGAATTCATATCTGTGTAACTATATACATCTACGCCTGTTCCTGTGAAGAAGAATGTCGCTGTTGCTGTAGTTGTTTTGTTCTTACCTTCTTCATCTTTTTCGGTAACAGATGTTCCCACATGAGCAGAACCATCGGAGAACTGTGTATCATCCTCTAAGCTTGCTTCCCAGCCATGGATAGAACCATTTGCTGTTTCTTCGTTACCATCTTTTACTGTTTCGCCATCATCAAATACAACATTCCATTTACTTGTTTCGATAACAACGCCGTTCTGTTTTGTTTCATATACGATGTCTGCGAAGTCATCTTCATAGTAAACATTGCTTGCCGGAACGATGGAAACACTCTTGTTAAGGATATTGAATCCCTCTGTCATAGCATCATTGATTTTAGTTTTTGTATTTAATTTGATCTTTACGATAAAAGAATCTGTACCATTAATAAATTTTGTAGGTGTGTATTCTAATGAATAGTCATTATTTGGTACTTCTTTATCGTCGACCATTTTAGTAGTATAAGTCATTTTCATCGTACCATAATTTCCATTAGCCTTATCCAATTCAACGTTACCTACTTCACTATTTAATTGGATTGTTGTAGTAACTGTTTCACTATTTGCAGTATTTTCGTCTATGAAGGTAAGCGGTTCACTTAAAGCTGTTAACTCTGTACCAAAAACATCCGCTGTTGACATAACAAACTTCTTAGCATAGTCCATAACAAATGTCTTGTTCTGGATATTCCATGTACGAACACGAACAGTTGCAGAGCCCTGAATTACACGATCTGTATTACTGTTGTTCGCTTTACCTACACATGTAGTCTGTACAGTATTTACGATTGTTTTTGTAGTAGCATCTCCTGTAGGAGCACCTACATTATACTTGAAACCACGAATAGAGAAAGTATAACCAACCGGAATACCAGTACCTTTTCCATCTACTGTTCCAGTCTTAAGAATATCAATTAATTCTGTTTCAGATTTTACTTTAGTATAAACAGGATCAGTTCCATTCTTATATACAGCCCATTCTAAATCTGTAATTTCTGTGACAGGATTTGTATCCGCTTTACCCTCCTGATTATAATCTAAGGAGTAAGTAATATTATTGGAACTATCTGTTGTGTAGTTAAGGGAAACACCAAGATTGATGTCTACAAAAGTAAGGTTTTTGATTGGTGAAGAATTAGATCCACCATTATTTGTTAATTCAAAACCATATGTAATTTCAGAATTCTGTGGTACTAAAGAACCATAAATTAATTCCTGACCATTCTGGTAAACTTTTTTCTGAGGAACAGCGGAGGAGTCTACTACGTTGATGTTAGTGTAAAGAGAGAAGTTAGACTCTGTAAGGTTTCTTTCCATCTGGAAGAAATCAAAATTATAAATTCCACCTTCTTTTAATCCTAAATACTCTGCCCAAGTTTGATCAGTACTACCAACATCTGCTACTCCGATTCCATTACCGGCGGTATCTTCAAGATGAACTTCTGCATTATCCTTATCATGAATACCACCTAAATCAATTACCAAATAGCCATTAATGTAAAGGTATACATCATCATCACCAGTAAAAGCAAAGAATAAATCATCAGATTCATGATAAACGAACTGGCCACTACCAGCTGTTGTATGATGGAAGTTGTGATTATTAAATTCCTGAGCAAAACCTAAATCATCAATTGGGAACCATCCACCTGCTGATGGTACTGTACCTTCACTATCATTATAGATTTCATCAGTTTTAACAGAAGTTGTATAATTGAACATTGTATTCTGATTAAGAGAATCATAATAATAACAGTCAATGGCATCTGCACCAGTGCCAAATGTTCCCGGTTTCAACTTTAATGTCTCATAATCTTTGTATGTTTGAGTATAATAAATGGTGGAATCATATTCATTTGTAGAAATTTCATCTTTTTTATACTGGCCGTCTTTAAATAAATGCTGTAATAACCAGTATGCAGCATCATATGCATTTTTTGCATCTTCAAGATATACTATATCTGCTGCAGTACTACTAAAACCACTTGTATTTTCCCATGTTGTAGGATTATTAGCACGACACTCTGTAAGCACCTCTCTTAACACAGTATTAGTAACATTTCTATCGATTTCAGCTGTTGTACCCCATCGATCAGTATAATCACTATTTATAAGATCAGCAAGATTCTCAATTGTTTCGTCTGTATATTGCGGCACTCCATTTACCAATTCTTTTTCAACGAAACCGCTCCAATCAGTTCCAAGAGCGCTTTGTGCATCACCATACTGATGGTAAAATAAAAGCTTATCTTCATTTACATCTCTAATAGTAATCGGCAGACGAATTACATCTGCATCTTCTGCACTTGCTGCTTCAACCGGCACAAATGGCACAACAGGAAGCATTAAGAATACCATTACAAATGCAAGAAATCCCGCTAAAAACTTGTTTCTTTTCTTTCCTTTCATTTTTCTCGTTCCTTTCTTTTATTTTTTAGATTCAAATATAACTCTCTTCTTTCCTTTCTTTTTTCGAGAGTATAATATTAAAATGCAGTGTATTTCTTATGGTTTGATGGAATCACGATTCGATAAATCGCGATTTATCTGCGGATAGGAAAGGGGAATCATTCCCATCAGATACATAAAAGCAGTACTACTCAGGATTATTTCTAATCCCGTACAATCCTCAATTGAAAAATTAATTTCCAGTCAGTTGTTTTTTAAGCTTTTTGAAACAGAAATAAATATTGCAAACAGAAAG
>SVDY01000021.1 GCA_015057665.1 Lachnospiraceae bacterium
TTCGAACCCCGGACACACGGCTTAGAAGGCCGTTGCTCTATCCTGCTGAGCTATGAGCACATGCATCTCTAATGCGAAATTAATATTATCACAGGTTTTTCCGTTCGTCAAGCACAAATTTTGTAATTTGTAGATTTTTTTCACACAATTTCTACAATCATAAAATAGAAAGGGTCCCGCTAGCGGGACCCGGTTCCATTCATATCTGAATAGTCTTATTCTTCTTCCACAACGATCTCTTCTACAAATTCTTCCTCGTCATCATCAAAGAAGTCATCGTCGAAATCGTCATCATAATCATCATAGTCATCCATTGTATCTGGTGTAAGATATTTGTAAACAGCAACTGCGATTATAACAACTAACGCAACCGCACCAATCACAGCGAGGATCCAGAGAAGCTTTCTTCCTTCTCCCTCTTCTTTCTTACCGGTTACTAAATCATGAAGTTTCGCCATACTTAACACCTCTTCAAAATTCTTCATATTATCCGCATCCTTTCGTCCTGAAATGTTATATATAGTATATCACTAAATAAATCTTTTTACTATCATTTATTTTATAATTTCCACTTTTGTAAACAAAAATGTTAATCTAGTTTTTTTAATTTGGCAAAGGAAGCAAACATCTTCTTCACTCCGCATCGGTCAAATTCCACAGAAACCTCATAATCCCTTCCGCCGGAACGAATGTCTTTCACCACGCCTTCACCAAACTTTATATGGCTGACCCTGTCACCCACACCATAATCCAGAGTTACGCCACCCGGAGCCGGAATGGATGCTGCCATCTGAGTCTGGTAAGGCTTCTTGCGGAAAGTTTCCCTTCTCTGCCCTACGGCTTCTGCAAGACTCATGCTCTCCTGCATCTTTCTCTCAAGGGAATTAGCCGCTTCCAGCAAACCTTTTGGAATCTCTGCAATAAAACGGGATACATTATTAAACTGGGTCTGTCCGTGAGTTCTGCGCATTCTGGCCGCACTTAAGAAAAGACGCTTCTTCGCTCTCGTAATTCCAACATAACAGAGTCTTCTCTCCTCTTCCAGTTCCTCATTGCTCTCAGACACAATAGTCATATAACTTGGAAATACGCCGTCTTCCATGCCGGACATAAACACATAAGGGAATTCCAGGCCTTTTGCACTGTGGAGAGTCATGAGAACCACTCTCTCCATATCTTCCTGAAGACCGTCAATATCAGCCACAAGAGCAATCTCTTCTAACAGTTCTCCAAGACTTGGCACGTCTGTAGTCTCTTCGTACTCTACGATTTTGTTGAGAAGTTCATCAATATTCTCAATCCTGCTCTGCGCTTCCGGTGTATCTTCCAGCTTCAGCTCCTCAACATATCCGGTCTCTTCAATGATGGCATGGAACATCTCTGTAATGCCTTTCTGAATGAGAACATTTCTCAGGCGCCCGATGAGCATGGTAAAGTCTTTGATCTTAGCGGCCGGACCTTTGCCAAGAGACGGAATCTCATCTGCATGAACTGCTGCCTCAAAAAAGCTGACTTCATTCATCATGGCATGGACGCTTACCTTCTCAATGGTAGCCGCACCGATTCCTCTCTTTGGAATATTGATAATACGCCTTACGGCCAGTTCGTCCACACCGTTGTGAACCACGCGCATATAGCTTAACAGGTCTTTGATTTCTTTTCTCTGATAGAAATTAATGCCGCCTACCAGTTTGTAAGGAATGTTGCGCATGAGAAGCTTTTCTTCCAGCACACGGGACTGGGCATTGGTACGGTAAAGGATGGCCATATCCTGATAGGAAACACCATTTTTATAGAACCGTTCAATCTTATCCGCAATCTGCTCCGCCTCATCATATTCACTTCCGAACTGTTCAAAGCGGATCTTCTCTCCCGTCTCATTCTCTGTCCAGAGAGATTTGACCTTTCGCTCTGTATTGTGGGCAATGACTTTATTGGCAGCTTCCAGAATGGTCTTGGTGGAGCGGTAGTTCTGCTCCAGCTTAATTACCGTTGCATCCGGGTATTCCTTTTCGAAATTCAAAATATTATAAATATTGGCGCCTCGGAACTTATAGATGGACTGATCATCGTCGCCGACTACACAGAGATTGCGGTACTTTCTTGCCAGCATACTGACAAATTTGAACTGGACTGTGTTCGTATCCTGATATTCATCCACCATAATGTAACGGAAACGGTTCTGGTAATATTCAAGCACCTCCGGATGAAACTGGAACAGCTCCACTGTCTTAAATAAAAGATCATCAAAATCAAGGGCATTATTTTCCTTTAAACGCTTCTGATACTCCCGGTAAACCTGAGCAACCTTTGCCTTTCGGAAATCATAACGGTTCTCTTCTTCATATTCGACCGGGGTCAGAAGTTCATCCTTTGCCTTGGATATGGCAGTAAGGAGTGATTTCTCCGGATACTGCTTCGTATCTACATTGAGCTGCTTGCAGATCTGCTTCATCAAAGACTTCTGATCATCTGCATCATAGATTGTAAAGCTTGTATTGTAGCCAAGCAGATCAATATGTCTTCTCAAAATGCGGACACAGGTAGAGTGAAAGGTACTGACCCAGATATCTTCTGCGCCGTAGGACACAAGATTGTCTACTCGTTCCCTCATCTCTCTCGCCGCCTTGTTGGTAAAGGTGATAGCCAGAATATTCCACGGGTTCACCCCTTCTTCCTCAATCAGCCAGGCAATACGGTGAGTCAGGACTCTCGTCTTGCCGGATCCTGCACCGGCAAGCAAAAGGAGCGGTCCTTCTGTCATAAGAACCGCTTCCTTCTGCTGCGGATTTAATGTATCATAAATACTCATAGTATATTTCTTCCCTTCTTCAATATCTTAATATTGATCAGATGAAGTACCAGGGTAAATGTCATCTGAGCCACTGCACAGCCGATGACAAAATACTGTTCCAGCCATTGATAAAATCTGCTGCCTTCCATGATACCATACTCAATTGTAAAAAAATCCATCATGGCTTTATTGCCTGCCGCCTGTTCACAAAAACCACCGATCAAAAACAGCGGATTGAAAAACTGAAAAACCAGACTGACTGCGGTAGCCGGAATCTCCATCGTACCATACTGATACCCATTGTAAAGAAAAGCATTCATAAATTCAAGCAAAACAAACGGGCCGACGAAAAAAAGAATCTCTGTCAGCAATGCAAAAATCATAGCAACACTGGTCTTGTCAAAGACGATAGACCATAAAATCCCTCTGGCACTGATTGCAAAAGCCAAAATCACAAGAACAAGCATAAGAAACAGCACATCGCTTAAATCTGTCCCGCCGTAAATGGTTCCAAGAAGAAGAATAGGCAGACTGGAAAATGACAGAAGAAACACCGTAAGGACACAGGATAAAAGCTTGCCATTGACTACTTCCAGAGTACTGACCGGCGTCATCAAAAGAAGGTCCAATGTCCCCCTCTCTTTCTCCGAAGAAAAACTGCTGGCAGATACAGACAACGCAACCAGAATGACCATAACACACTGGATGATACCGATTGCCAAAAACATATCGTTCATCTGTCCGTAATCCAGCTGTCCCTTCACCTTTAACATATCCATAGAAGAGATGAGCATAAAAATGCCAATCAACGCAAGAACTCCATTGTACACCATGACAAAAATCGGAATATGGACGCTTCTGGCACGCACCTTTAATTCTTTAATCAAAATCGGATTTATCTTCACTCTCTATTCCCCCTGTCCGGAAATCATATTGAGCACACTCTTTTCAAAGTAAGTATCATCTCTGTGAAAGGAAAGAACCCCTGCTCCCGCCTGAACCAATGCCTGAAGAAGCTCTGCTTCCTCCTGCTCTTCCCCGTCAAATTGGGCAAGAATTCCTGAATCCAGCAAGGTGATCCTCTTTACCATTTCATTCTTTTTCAGAATCTCAAGAGCCTTATCCTGACCGGAAACCAGACGGATAAAAAGAGGCTGTCTCTTCTTAATATCCTGAAGCACCTGTTCCATGCTCCCCTGCATAATCATTCTTCCTCCGTCCAAAATACCGACAGAAGTACAGTAATCCGGAAGATCGGAAATATTATGGGAGCTGATCAGGATGGTCCGGTTGGTCTGGCTCAGTTTTTTTAACAGACGGCGGAACTCCTGTCTGGCCCTTGCATCCAGTCCATTTCCTGTCTCGTCAAGAATCAGAACCTGAGGATCGGAAAGAAGGGCCTGGGCCACGCAGAGACGCCGGCTCATACCAAGAGACAGCTTCTCCACAAATACATCTTCCATCTCAAGCAGCTCCATCTGGGATAAAATCTCCCGGATCCACCGGTCTTTTTTCAATCCTTCCAGCGGATAGAAGCCTGCATAGAATTCCATATATTCTTTCACTGTTAACTTGTCATACAGACGAAAAGCGGAAGGGACATATCCCACTTCCAGTTTGGTACGCTCCGGTCCTGTATGGGTCGGTTCTCCTCCCAGCAAAACCATGCCTTTATCCGGACGGAGAAGCCCTGCTGCTATCTTAAATAAGGTAGTCTTTCCTGCACCTTCCTGTCCGATCAGACCGAAAATCTCGCCTCTGCCTATGGAAAGATTGATATCATAAAGAGAACTGTGTTCTCCGTATTTTTTCTCTATCTGAATCAGCTGTAACACAACCTTCCTCCTTTCTTTCCGGCTTTAACGGTAAAACATACTGTAAGAAATCAGATCTACGCCCGCCTCTTTCAGTCCGGCGTCACCTTCTTTGGAAATGCCCGCCATATGAAGCTTATAAGGCTCCTCGTTCGCATGAAGGTACCAGGCAAACTGAAATACTTCTTCTTCATCCCCGCTCAAACCATTCTGCATCTGAAGTTCCTCTTTCAGGCTTCCGGTCATACCGATCTCATCTTTCTTCCACATGTCTTCTGTCACGTTAATCTCTTCTCCCGGATCCATGGCCGGAAGAATACAGTAATAATCCCCGTAGCAGAGCATCACATGGGTAAAGGAATAGCCTGTGGTATTATAAAGCATGCCCTTACCGGTCTGTCCTCCAGGTTCTATCGTATGGATAAAATCCGTATCATGCATCTGTGTAATATAAAACTGGAAATAGGCTTTCTCAAAAGCCGAATCCGGATAGATGGTGAGCGAACGGCGTTCTTCATTAATCACATAATCGGATGCAGATGCCAGGGTCTGTAAAGAATGCACCCTGTCTTCAAAATAGAGAGAAAAGGACTCTTCCCCCGGACTGGTAACCACCCCATAACAGACCGTCTGCCTGCCGGGACTGATTACTTTAATCACATCCGCAAAAGGTTCCCTGATAATAAAATCATTGGACATGAGAAGAATAATACAGCCAAAAATCAGGGATAGGGCAGGAAGTATAATCCACATCCGCTCCATGCGCCGGATCTTTTTCAGATAAAAATAAGCAACGGGACCGATCAGAATCAGATAAAAAATCAAAAGACCGGCCGCTACACCAATGAGAACCTGGCTTCCGCCTCTCTCAAAAGAAAAATGATTCACAAGAAAGGTAAGTTCTACCATGGAATCTTTCAGCGCATCCTCTGCCTGCATTTCTAGAGAATCTGCAACGGAGATATCATTTTTCAGAAGTTCCGAATTCAAATTCAGCTCCGGATCCTCCCCTGATGTTTTTGGCATAGAGAAAGGTCCGCCTATCCGAATCATGAAAAAAAGGCAGACTGCAATAATGACAAGCACAATGACAAGTCCTTTTTCCCTTCTCCTTCTCATACAAATCTCCTCCTATACCAAGGGCAGTTCCACCTGGAATACAGTCCCGGCAGGACCGCTCTCCGCCTGGATGGTCCCCTTGTGCAGTTCAATAATATTCTTGGCAATGGCAAGGCCCAATCCGGTGCCCCCTGTCTTTAAGGAACGGGAACCCTCCACCCGGAAGAACTTCTCAAACACCTTCTCCAGATCTTCTTTTGGAATAATTCTCCCGTAATTCACTACCTGAATGACCGCATTGCTGCCTTTCTTCTTTGTATATACTTCAATCTGCTTCCCATCTGATCCATATTTGATCGCATTGTTCACCAGATTGCCGACGGCTCTGGCAAGAAGCTCTCCATCACAGCAGACCATAAGCGGTTCCGGACAGAAATCCTGGACACAGGTAAGCTCTTTCTCTGAAAGACTTGGATAAAATTCATCCACGATCTGAATCATGAACTGGTTCAGATCAAAATCACTGCATTCTATCTTAAACTTGTCCTTCTCATATCTTGTATAATCAAACAAATCTTCAATCAGATTCTCAAGACTCTTGGCCTTGTCATAGACGATACGGATATATTTGTCCTTCTGCTCCGGTGTCAGAATATCATCCCTCTTCACCAGATCCAGATAACCGATAATGGACGTGAGCGGCGTACGCAGATCATGAGCCACGTTAGTAATCAGATCGTCCTTAGTCTGTTCCGCGATTCTCTTAGTCATAGCTTCTCCGGCAATCCTAAGGCGCATCTCGTTAATGGAATTGGCAATAATGGCAAGTTCATCTTCCCCTTCCACCTGAAGCTCCACAGTCATATCTCCATTCTTCATCCGTTCAATGCCGATAATAATCTCCTTCAGATAAAGGATCGTGTCATAGGAAATGAGCAGGAAAAAGGCCGTAAAGATCAACAGGGAGAAAATCAGCAGAATGGCCATATTATTGATGCCCATGTCCATGAGATGAAGCTGAAATACAGAAAAAGCCACTGCCATAATCAGCATGGTGGCAATCATACTGATCAGAGCATATATAGTCAGCTTGACCCGGAGACTTCGAATCTCCCTAAATTTCACTCTTTTCAATCTTATAACCCTTTCCCCATACAGTCTTGATGATCTTTGGATTCTTGGAATCGTCCTCGATTTTTTCACGAAGCCGGCGGATATGTACCATCACAGTATTGTCCACTTCATAGGCTTTGTCCTTGCGGATACTCTCAAAAATCTCATCTGTGCTAAATACCTGTCCTTTGTTTGACGCCAGAAGATATAAAATATCAAACTCTGTCGGAGTAAGGGAAAGGATCTTACCGGACTTCTTTACAACGTATTCCTTCTTATTAATAGTTAGGCAGCCTGCCGTAATCTCATCCTTGTTCTCCTCTTCTCCCGGAAGAAGAATCGTTCTGTAACGCTTCATCTGGGACTTGACTCTGGCCACCAGCTCCAGAGGATTAAAAGGCTTGGTCATATAATCATCGGCACCGATACCGAAACCGATGATCTTGTCCATATCCTCTGCCTTGGCGCTGAGCATAAGAATCGGAATATTACTCTTGGCACGGATTAAGCGGCACACCTCCAGACCGTCCATGTGAGGCATCATAATATCAAGAATGATCAGCTTAATGCTGCTGTCCTGTTCCAGCATGGCAAGGCACTCCAGACCGTCGTAAGCCTTCTGTACCCGAAATCCTTCGTTGCATAAATATATCTCCACCAGTTCCGCTATCTCTCTGTCATCGTCTACGACTAAAATTGTTGTATCCATAAGCTGCCTCCTTACACTAAATTCCAGCAAAATAATTCTGTGAGTCATCCGCCTTCCCGAAAGGGAATGTCTCTTATTGGTATTTTACCATAAATCACATTTCAATTCTTTAAGAACTTCTTACAATTCCAAAAAGTGTCTCGCCTGCAGAGTTTTTTTATTCTATAGAATAGAAATGCAGCAGAAGTTTTAAGCTGTCTGCTGCATTTGATTCTATTATAATTTGATTTTATTTTAATTTCATCGGAATACCGCATACACTTAAGTACACTTCATCCGATAAGGAAGCCAGCAATTCATTGGCCTTCCCGTTAATATCTGAAAAAATTCTGCTCATTCGATAAGGAGAAACGAGGCACATGCCTACTTCGTTGGTTACCATGATCAGATTCTTTTCTTCCCTGCGTGCTGTCTCAACAATGATTCTTAATTTATCAAGAATCATATTCTCCAGTTCATGAATCTCATCCTTTGTAATCTTATCAAAATCTCTCTCTTCATCAAACATATAATTGGTAATAAATACGGTAATGCAATCAAGCAGGGCTGTTGTCTTCTCTGTATTCATCAGCGCCTGGGGAATATCCTTAAATCCTTCGTGGGTATCCCATCTGGCATCCCTTCTCGCCTGATGCATGCGAATCCGTTCCTTCATATCATCATCAGTGGCAATGGCCGTTGCAAGATAGAGAACGGAGCCGTCTCCATATTCAAAGGCCTTATTCTCTGCCAATACACTCTTGCCGCTTCTGCTTCCGCCTGTCACTAATACAATCTTACTCATGTGCCTGACCCTCTAACTTTCTTAATCCATTCATCAACAGCATCATGGATATCATCATGCCTGCATAATAAATAATAAAATTATTCGAAATCAGATGAGCACTGGCATTAAATGCAGTAACGAGCTTGGCTGCAGTCTGGGCATAGATACCAAGGGCCATAATTTTTCCAAATGACAGCTGTTCTGTCCCTTTCAAGCGGAACGGTCCCCAGCAGCAAAGAGCCATGAGAGCGCCCCAGAGCAAAAGATCAAATGCCCCTGATGCAATCTGCATCAAAAAGCTGAATGCAAGAACAGTATAAATAAATGGTTTTAAAGACAAGAGTCCTGCATTGTCCAGACTTACATTGCCAAAATCCGCAAAACGCATCTCCATCACACCCATGCCGGAAGTATAGACCATCATATTTTCCTCTGCAACAAGAATCTCAGAGATATATTCCTCCGTCTTCAGGTCGCTCTCCTCCATGGCCACTCTCTCCGTGTCAATGAGGATGTGGGTCGCACTGCCTTCTCCGATCTCAATCTTATCTTCTACGCTGAGCCTTCCATTCTGAAGTTCAATGGCCGGCAGCACTTCCGTGAACAGATTATCAAGACCTCCAAAGCTTAGAAACCATCCGGCAGCAGGAATCAAAAACTGCATAATGCTTAAACAGAGAGAAAGCATAATCACATAAGAAAATACCTTCCTTCTGTTCTGATTGACCAGTTCACCGTACTTCTTCGGCTGAACACTTAAGATGACCTGATCAAAAAAGCCAAGGCTTTGTGTTTCTGTCTCCATGTTGTCTAATTCCTTCCTAGCGGTACTGAATAGCCGCAGCAACTGTTTTCGCTTTTTCTTCATCAACTAAAAGTTCGATCAATGCAAGACCAAAGTCAATGGCTGCGCCAAGACCGCGGCTTGTCACCACATTGCCGTCAACAACAACAGGTGCATCTACGAAATTCTCAATCTTAGTTCCAAATCCAGGATAGCTTGTACCCTTCTTGCCATCTAAGATGCCAAGTTCTGCAAGAACAGAAGGTGCTGCACAGATTGCTGCCACAAGCTTGCCTGCTTCATGATGGGCACAAACCATCTTCATTAAAGGTTCAAATGCAAGTAAGTTTGTTGTTCCTGGAAGTCCTCCCGGAAGAATCACTAAATCAACAAGGTCTCCTTCCACCTCTTCAAAGAGACGATCTGCAACATAAGTTACATTATGAGAACTTGTTACCATCTTATCACCTGTGATAGATACAGTCTCAATTGTTAAGCCTGCTCTTCTAAGTAAGTCTACTACCATTAATGCTTCTACTTCTTCATGTCCGTTTGCTAAAAAAATGTATGCTTTTTTCATAATTGTTCTCCTTTTGTTTGTTTTATATAAAGGCATTCACACTTGCAAGCAAGTGAATACCTCTTACGCATTTTACGCTGATTTCACATTGCTCATTATATCACATATTATGTTTTGGTCTATGTTTTTTTTGTGAATTTACGATTTTATTCTGTAATTTTTATTGCTTTTCCTTTTTATTTATTGTATATCATTTCCAACAAACAAATGTTCCTCTCTCGGAGGCATCATACTATTTTTTTATAATTTCTAAATTATTCTCAATAAAATAATATACTTAACCATACAACTGGTGGGCGATTCCATCCGCTTCGGAGGTCTTACGAAAGGGGATGGTGCTTATGAGTACATATGAAGAGTTTATGATTATCATAGCTGTTGCTAGTTTAATTATATCCATCCTGAATTATACACATAAAAAATGATCGCCTCGTGCTCTGGTAAAGTAACGGCGATCATTCTTTAATCTCTTATATTTTCCCGGAGCAGATAGGATTCGTCTATCTGAACCAGTTGTCTTGTTAAGTATATTATAAATCTATTTTTATTGTTTTGTAAAGAGAAAAACAACCCGCCTTTGTATCATTTTTCCTCCCAATCTCATATATTAATCAAAAATATGAGAATCTATTACTATGAAATTTCCATTAAAAACAGATTCTATTTTACGCCCCTTATCTTTAATTGTGCTCTTCGTCACAATCATATCCTTCACTTTCACCGGCTGCGGCAAAGCCTCATCCGGCACCACTGTACGTCTAAACGAAGTGGCTCATTCCATCTTCTATGCACCTATGTATGTAGCAATGGAGAAGGGATACTTTGAAGAAGAAGGATTGAATATCGAACTGACCACAGGTTTTGGAGCAGACAAAACCATGACTGCTCTCCTCTCCGGCGAAGCTGACATTGGCTTTATGGGTCCGGAAAGCACCATCTACACTTATCAGCAGGGAAATACTGATTATGTGGTAAACTTCGCCCAGCTGACCCAGCGTGCCGGCAACTTCCTTGTATCAAGAGAAAAAATCGATTCCTTTGACTGGGAAATGATCCGGGGGAAAGACCTGATTGGCGGAAGAAAAGGCGGCATGCCGCAGATGATTCTGGAATATGTCTTAAAACTTCACGGCATGGACCCGGAACAAGACGTCAATCTTGTTCAAAACATTGACTTTGCCAACACCTCCGGCGCCTTCATCGGTGGAACTGGCGACTTTACCGTGGAATTCGAGCCTCAGGCTTCCCTCATTGAAGAACAGGGGGCCGGTTTCGTAGTCGCCTCCCTCGGTGTGGAATCCGGATATGTTCCTTACACCTGTTTCTCAGCAAAGAAATCCTATCTGGAAGCAAACCCTGAGATTGTTCAGTCCTTCACCAATGCAATCCAGAAAGGCATGGACTTCTGCGCAGAACATGATGCAGAAGAAATCGCCAAAGTGATTGCTCCCCAGTTCCCGGACACAGAGGAGAAACTTCTTGTGAAGATCGTAGACCGCTACGCAGCCCAGGACAGCTTTACAGAAGATGCCATCTTTGAAAAAGACAGCTTTATGCTTCTTCAGTCAGTCTTAGAGGAAGCCGGCGAGCTTATGGAACGGGTTCCATATGAGGATCTGGTTGATAACCGGTTCGCAGAGACAGCGATGGAAAGATAGACCCTGGCTGGCGGGACTTGTGCTGGCATGGCATGCAAATCCTGTATGGCAATGCGCTTTTCTTACGAGGGAATTCAGAATATGCCTAGTTATCAAAAAATGCCGGTATTCGAAATATCTTCCGAATACCGGCACATCTTATTAGCTGAAATTATTATTTGAAGATTTTCTCATAAAAACCTCTTAGAAAAGGACGTAGAGGTACCATCCTTATCCATACTTTTTCAAAAAACTCCCACCAGAAACTGCCCTTTGAGATCTGTTTGCCTTTTCTCTCACATTTTGTTACAAGGGCAAAGATTTGTTCCCGGCAGATGGGACCTTCTATCTCTATCTGTGCATCTCCCACCATATAATAACCGTCTTCTTTTATTTTATAAAGACGGTGCATGATATATCTTCCATCTTTGCGCTGATAGAAAAGAATATCGCCTCTTCTCAACGGCCGTTTCGGTTTTTCAAAAAAAACCCGGTCCCTTCTATGAATCAAAAAAGGACTCATACTATTGCCAGACACAATCACACTGACCAGCTTGCCTTCTTTCACAAGCTCTTTCATGGTGTCCAGGTATGCTGTCGTGTCAACTTCTCTCATTGGAATCTTATTCTCTGTCTGTCGAACCATTACAGCCGCCCCCTGTTAAAAAAACTTCTTCGTTTCATAGATCTTTGTTCCGGATGGAAGATATCATCATTATATATAACCCGATTCTCAATCATACGTTTCGGATTACGATACAGCAGATGCTCCACCTTCTCTTCCCCATACATATCTAACAAATAATCTCTGATATCTGCCATGTAGGTGGTCCGCATGTAAGAACTATGGGCATCACTTGCTGCGCATGTAATCAGGTTATTATCTAACAGAATCTCTGCCGTCTTCTGGGCAGTTCTTCCAAACCGTCCAAAAATACTTCCTTTATTCATTTGACTCAGACATCCCATCTTCATCCATTCATATAAAATGACCGGATTATCCTGAATGCAGTCATACCGTTCCGGATGGGCAATGACAGGAATCTTACCCATGTCAAGGACTGACTCCCAGATTTCTTCTGCCCAATAAGGATCTGCATCGAATGGAATCTCCATCAGATAATATCTGGAATTATGAATTGGAAGAAGCAGACCTTCTGCTATGCGCTCTGCCACGTGATTGGACGCATATATCTCTGCTCCTGTCAAAAGCTGAATCGGGCAGTCCATCTCTTTAAGATAATTTTTCAGTTGTTCAAATAATTTTCTCCATTCCGGAGAATCGTAATTCTCAAAGCATCCCCGCACATTGGAATGAGGTGTTACCACAATGGTGCTTACACCGCTGTCCCAGGCCATCTCTGCCATGGCAAGAGCTTCTTCCATGCTGTCCGCCCCATCATCTATTCCCGGCATAATATGTGTATGGATATCTATCATACATGTTATCTCCCTAGTTTAAAAATCCATGGCCATTTTGCTGGATTCTTTCTCATCTAATTCCGTCACCTTTGTATCTACTACCCGGTATACACGCTGACATAAGCTCAGCACGCTCGGTCTGTGGGTCGTAACAATACAGATCTTATTCGGATGCTGCTTCACTATATTTTTAAGGACAACCCTCTCTGTGGTAACATCAAGGGCACTGGTCGCCTCATCAAGGAGCAGAATCGGTGCATCCCGCAAAATCGCTCTGGCAATGGCAAGACGCTGTGCCTGTCCTTCCGATAATCCTCTTCCACGTTCCCCAACCTTGCTGTAGATTCCATCCGGAAGCTGCCGGACAAAATCCCAGGCACAGGCAGTCTCTAATGCACCAATAATCTCTTCATCTGTGGCATTTTCCTTCACCATTCTCATATTCTCAGAAATGGTTCCCTGAAGAACAGTATTCCCCTGCGGCACATAGGCAAATAAATGACGGATGTCCACATTCATCTCGACTGCCTTACCACCTGGACATCGAAGCAAGACATTCCCCTGATCTGGATGAATCAAGCCCAGTATCAGACGGATCATAGTTGTCTTTCCTTCCCCGGACGGGCCGATCAGGGCAACGATTTCTCCTGGTTGTGCCTTAAAATCAGAATCTGTAATTACCTTTGTCCCTTCCACATAAGAAAAATCCACACCATCCATGATTACTTCAAATCCCTCTTCCCTGTAACCATCCATCTCCCGGCTTTCCGGAATGTGTTTTTCCCTAGGCAAAGATGCCAGTTCACGGATTCGATTGGCAGATACAGAGCTGTTCAAAAAAGCAGGGATAATGGAAAGACCATTCTGAAAAGCAGTCGTCAGACTGTTTCTTTGCTGAAGGAAAAGAGTCATGGTTCCATATGTAATCTGTCCTGTCCATAATCTGTAGAGACAGTACCCAAAGGCAATATACTGAACCAGCATTCCTATCACATTTTGATAAATTCCCGTCTTAATGGAGAACATGTTCACCTCAAGACTAAGCTTTTTGAACTTATCCTGCCACTTGCGCATCTTCTTATTATAATGTTCCGAAATCCCAAAAGATTTAATCGTATCCATATTATAGAAAGCTTCAATCTCAAAGGTAGTCATCTTACTTGTCAGCTCCCTTACCTTCTTATTATATGCCCTCTGTCTCTTTATAATAAAACGGGACATAAGAAGAGAAAATGGCGCGGATGCCAGAGCCAGCAATGCCATAATCTTATCATAATAAAAAATAACAAAAAATGTGGCGGCAAAATTATATATTGCAATCAGAATAGTCGGGAGCCAGTTAATGGCATTACTGCTGACCGTTCCTACATCATTATTAAAACGATTTAATACATCGCCATAAGAATACTTTGTTATTGCCATCCAGTCAGCATCCATAATTTTATGAAAAATATCTGCCTGAATATCATTATTAATGTCAATGCTCAGTTTAGTAGAAATACGGTTATTCAGGCTTTTAAATATCAGGCTGAATAACCCGCTTCCCAATCCGACAGCGATTAAAACACTCAGCTTTTCTATCTTATATCCGGTAATAATATCGATTAAATATTTGCTGGCAACGCTCCCAACGAGACCCAGACTGGAACTTAAAATACCAAGTATGGTATACAATACAATAGCACCTTTATATTTTCTACTGTAACTGAAAATCCATCTCCAATCATCGAGAATTTCGCCAAAAGTCCCATCTTTCCATCGGTTCCTAAGAACATCCAGGCTGTCTAAACCGGCTTTACTTTTATTTTGTTGATTCTGTTCCTTCTCATTTATCATTTCAGCCTCATATCATCTTATACTTTTTCAACAAGGCAACCCTTCGATTGCCAATCTCTACGGTCTTTCTGCCATCTGCTTCTTTTTTGAAAACAAACTCCAACAATCTATGGGCCCATCCGATTGGCAGCATCCATGGATGCCTTTTCATATAGGAATATCTTTTCTTCATATAAGAAAGATTGGGAAATAAGGAGGCTCTAAGTCCTCTGGCCTTCTTTCCACCATTGGCAGCAGCAAGTGTAATATTGGCACTGTGCTGACGCTCTCTCGTGCTCGTCCCAAACACACCGCCTGCCAGAATATCATTTAATAAATCTTCCGAATCCAAAGTTCCATCCAGTTCCTGCAAATGGAACGGCCAGCACGCCTTATGGGGATCAAAGCCCAGATATCTCACTCCAATATCAAAAAGATGTATCATAAACACATAGATATGCGCTCTCTTTGTCTTTTTCACAATATCATTCCAGTCAATTCTGTCACCATAGTTTTCCGCAAACAAAATCATATCAAAGAGCTGACGCACGCCAAAGCCGCTATGAAGAAAATGTTTCGCACTATGGCAGAGAAGATACAGAAAATGGTCTGTATAATCTAAAGTCCAGACGTCATTTCCTTCCACATTCTCACTTACTGCCTTTTTATGTAAATCAGTAAATAACCGATTAAAACCTCCATATGCATCGGATTCTTCCGCAAACAAACTCAAATGAACCTCTAAATAAAAACCTGTCTGTACATTGCGGTAGCCCACTTCATGAACGGAGTGCAGCTTTCCTTTCAGTTCTTCGTCATTTTCTGTTCTTTTAAATCCTCTCTTCACTAAATATTCATCCATCTTCCAAAAATCTTTTCTGGAAATGAATATATCCTCATCACTTGATAATCGGTAATCCGGCTTTGGATATAAATTACGGCATATTATCCCCTTCATCACAAAGGGACGTAATCCCATCTTTTCCATTCCTTTATACAGAAAAAGAAACTCTTTGGTCATTCTGACCTGTCTGGCAACTGCCATCATAGATTCCTTTTTCCACATACCGGCAACCGCAGGAGGCTGACGGCGAAACTCGTCCATCTGAGCTGCAGCCTCATATATAATCGGGATAATCTGATGATATGCGGATAATGCCAACAGACTTTCCCAATCTTCTGTATTCATCTGTCCCTCTTTCCAATCAAGACCCGTCTGTCTTACAAAAGAGGTAAACATCCGTAAAAATAACTTCTCAACCTTCTCTATCTTCATTGCTGCTTCACTTCCATACAATCATCCACAAAAGCAAGGCGAACTCTTCCAAGTCCGCCTTGTTTTATGGTTCTTACTCAAAGAACCCTGTTCTCATACAACATTTCTTATACTTCTTGCCGCTTCCGCAAGGACATGTGCCGTTGCGGTCAATCTTATCTTTTGTCACCGGAACTTTTATTAATTCTTTATAAAGTTCAGATGCCCGTTCCACAATCTGTTCTGCAGTCACCGGAGGTAAGACCACGTCAATACTTCCATCCGGTTTGGAGCAATGTAAGGCCATCAAAGCAGCTGCAAAGGTATGGGCGTCAATCTGAATCTTCTGATTGTAGTGGCGGTTCTCTGTGATCGGTGTCTTTGGAATATATACGTCATATTCTGACTCCCACTGTTCTAAAGTATCCAGATCTTCCAGTACCGGCATCCCTTTCTGGAATGCCTCCACCTGTTGCTTCTGATAGAAATGTCTTGTCTCTTTCCAGATTGTGTACTTAATCTCCGGTTCCGGAGTCTGGTTGAACCAATTCAAGTTCACGAATAAATGCTGTTCTTTCACGACAAAAGCTGTTTCAATATTATAAAAAGTACCTTCTCCGATAAACTCTGCAGTTACCTCAATCTCCGGATTCACGGAAGGGAGATAACGAAGGGCCTGGGCAATCTGTATTTTGGTTATATTCACTGCTTGTGTATTGGTATACATCTCTCTTCTCCTTCTTCAAAGGGAGCTACTCGGTCTCTCTAATCTGTGACTATCGTATCATCATTCTCTTAAAATCTCAAGAATTTTCTATTCTGGTAATCCCAAAGCTTTAACTGATACATGAGCAAACCCAGAAATTCTCCATTACTTGGACATTCCTCACATCCGCTAAAAAGAAAATGTTCCCTGTTTCTTTCAAATGCTTTCTCTTTTACCGTACGGATATTGCGTTCCACACATGCAGGTGTTGTTCCCACACGTACAGCCACATCAACGTATAAACCTTTTGAGATAAAGACCAGTAAGTCCTCATCTTCTTCCAGTAAAAGCAGTGCCTCATAGACACAAGCATAACCTCTGTATCTGTTGCTGATATGAAGGTCGAATAATAATCTTCTTATCCTAAGTTCTTTAGAATTCATTTTATATCTCTCCTGTTCTTTCGTAAATTTAAAAGTTAATGTCAGAACCGTTCTCATTTCACGGACAGGAGTAAACATCTGAAAAACAAAGTATTCTCAAAATGTACCTTCTTATATTATTGAATTTCAACTTTTTCCGTGAAACCAAGAATACAGGAGGCAAAAAAAGAGCCTCTTCGTTTATCTGACGGGCTCTATTATAAATTTTCGATATAAAATTTTAAAGAAATCATCTCTTGCAGAGCTGATATTCTGGCCGCAAGGGATGATTTACATGATGCAAGCACTGCTTTCTTCCACACTTTACACCTTCGTGTTATAAATAAGACATAAAAAGAACCCTGTGGCCCGGACATCCGGCACGGATTCTTATTGTAAACACATTTATTAAACATTTTTAAAAGGAGGTAACTTTCATGAAAAAAATGAAAACTTTCAGAAATTGTGCAATGGCACTGGTAATGGCACTGGTACTTGTATTAAGTCCTATGAGAGTATTCGCTGCTGAGGAACTGCCAACAGAGGCGCATTACGATCTTGAAATAGGCGGGACACAGACCTTTGTGATTCAGGATGAGAATGGGGAGATTGCAACAGTGACGGTTAGTGAAGTGGCTGGGGATTCCAGAATTGCGACTGGGACGTATAGAGTAGAATATGAAGTACCTTTAGCTTGGGTAGCTGGTTTCTATGTTTCTATCTCAAATAATCAAATTTATAATGCTTATGGAGCTTATTATACTTGTTTTAGAGGAGAAATCAGATATCCATCTCTTATCCGCCCTAGCAATATAACTGCTTCCTATGTATTTATTTATGAAAATATTAATATCCCAGTTTCAACAGGATTTGATGCAACAATATCTGGTTCTGTACTAAAACTGACTAGACGTTAATACATCGTCCTTATTAATTAAACACATCTATTCTTTGATAGTCATATGCAGTAACATGGATAACATGTTCTAAAACAATGTATATATCATAAATATTTACCAAGATGCAAGTTATACAAATAAAATAAATTATAAAATATTTTCGATTAGTCCGTTTTAGCCAACAACATACCATTATTGACGAGATTATACCACCCAATGGAATTTGTAAAGATAAAACCAATATCACAGCAAGACCAATCATTTCCAAAACAGCATAATTGTTAGAAACCAAAGCATGCCTGTCATCGGAATCATCATTTTCTTCGTTTTCATCATCCTGCTGTTCATGGTTGTCTTCCAACAACTCATCAACCGTAACTTCGAACAACTCTGCCAACAGTATGGCATTATCCATGTCAGGATATGATTTTCCATTCTCCCAATGCGAGATAGACTGTCTGGATATATTAAGTTGTTCGGCTACATATGCCTGACTGTAATTGTGCTTCTTGCGAAGTTCCTTTAATCTTAATGGTATATTTTGTGTTCCTTTCATAATCCTTCTCCATATATGTGTAGTGATAAACGTTATCAGCAATAGTATACTATAATTTAAAAGTGGATTTTATTTTTACACTCCACTTCCATTATTTTATTACAAAAAGAATTAATCTACAATAATAATTTTCTTCAGGAATGGACAGCCAGTTTGACCGTCCATTCCTGTATTTATTCATTCTTCATTACAGATTGTATTATTTACTCTGGCACGACATCTACTACAACCAGCTCCGGCTCATTATTAATTCTTGGCACTTTCACAGAATCTCCCAGTCCACGAGAGACAATCACCTGTGTTTTCCCAGTCTCTGCTGTGAAATGCCCCGACACCCTGTCTGGAAACCATCCCTGATCAGGTGCAATCACTGGTCCAAGAATCGGTAATACAATCTGACCTCCATGGGAATGACCGGAGAAAATACAGTCTATATCCCAATCCTCTAATCCATTATATTCCAGCCATACAACTGGCAGATGGGCTAACAACATGGTATAACGAGCCGTATCCTGAAAATCTTTTAAAAAGTTATATTCTTCCGGTTTAACATCCCCTGTTTCTATATAGCTCTTACCGAAACCAAACCCATAGAAACCTCCGATACGGATTTTTTGATTTTTAATTTCAATATCCTCATATTCAAAATCAAGAACTGTGGCGCCAGCCTCTTCAAACATATCACCTAAATTTCTATTATATAAGGCATCATTATTCAAGTCGTGGTTACCATAAGAAAAAAACACGGGAGCTATCTTTGCTAATCTTTCTACCAAAGATACAGCGGGTGTCACATCTTCGTCCTTACTGCTGACAGAATCACCGGTAATGAATATTGCGTCCGGATCTGCTGCCGCAACAGCTTCAATTAACCCTTGATTGTCCTTGCCATATTCCCGGTTGTGGACATCGGATAAATGAGCGATGCGGATTGGCACGGTTGCCTTTACAGAAGTAAGTACATAGTTAGTCGTGGTGAAAGTTTTTGGTTTGCACAGAAGGCATACATAGATGAATAAAACCGAGAGGAGGACAATTATTATGATTTTCATTGTTTTTTTCATAATAGCGCTCTCCTTTCTTTACTTATAGCGGACTTCATCTAATCGACTCTTTGCTCAATTCCCTTTTTCTAAATCAAAGCTTTCTCTTCCCGTTCTTGCATATACCGTATCCCGGTTCCTACCCTAATAACACCATATTCTTCTTCATTCTAATATACCGCTCCAACGCATAATCTTCCATGTCCTGCCCATCATATACTGCTCTCGTTTTTCCCCAAAGACTCCACAGATAATCGATTAGCACTTTATTAATGTGAAACGCCTTCCACTCACTTATAGTAGGTTCATGTCCAAAATAAGACACCAGCAAAAGGTTGTCCATTTCTTCTGTATATTCCGCCTCAATCGATACATCCGCCAAATCCCAGATAGGGTCGTTCATTCCGGCATATTCCCAGTCAATTAAATACATATCACTATCATTTTGTAATACCCAGTTCTCACATAACGGGTCATTGTGACACGGCTTTTTCTCCACAGATGGCATATATTCCAATTTAATTGTATTAATGTACCCCTTTACTTCCTGATAGTCATCATAAAAAAATCCATTATTCTCCTTGATAAAGTGCTCATAGGTTTCGGCCATATCAATAACATCAAACGATACTTCCGTATCTATATCGCTGGAATGAAGTTTGTTTAAAATATTCGCAACGTGTATAATATTATTCTCAATCTTAAGCATCTCAGAATTCATAGTTTGCGAATTATCGATATATTTAGAAATTTTAACCCCTGTATTCTCATCAAAATAATATAGACGGGCATCAATCCCTATCTGACAAGCAAGTTCTGTACTTACTTTTTCATCTTTTCTGTTAATAATCTTTTCGGTTCCTTCACCTGGCAGACGAACAACATACTTGTCACTTGTTACAGCTTCTACAAGATAGGTACGGTTTGTTAACCCTCCCATTTTTGAAATATTAGTAATTTCTGTAATACCAAGTACTCTCTCCAATAATTCTTCTATATATAATTGATCTTCTAATTTAATTGCCTCGTTCATGAAGTGACTATGGTATAAATATCGGTAGGTCTTGCCATTTGATTGAAAATAAAAACCTGTCACTTCTCCACATTTACCTTTAACAGGTAAAATATTGTGAATTTGTCCCTCTTCCACATTTAATCTCGATGCAATGTTTTTCATTATAGCAGAGCCACTATGATTAACATAATTTTTATCAAATAATCTTAATTCATCCAAAGAATCAAATTCAAATATTACACCTTCTTCATATCGGCGAATCTTTAACTTCATCTCATCAATATGATCCATATATATCTCTTCCCAGAACTTATTCTTCGTCTCCGGAAAATCATATGCTTCCTCAAGAAAATGTCTAAACTTTCTACTGAAATCTTCTGACCAGAAAGCATGTCCCAACATATACCATGCGTTCTGTCCTCCAATTATAACATTGGTAATCCAATCATTTTCATCAAATGCCATGCACCATTCTTTTGTCTCTCCGTCACTATACACAGCAGCATAATATGGAGCTTCCACTTCTGCCTCAAACGGATTATCAGCAAAATAATTATCTGCCGAACAAATATATGTATTCTTTAAATATTCTTTTGCAGCATATATGGTAGAATGGTTATTTCTTGTATGATACTCCTTATTTTCAATAAGGATAATTCCGTACTTCTCTTTTAAATAAAGAAATTGTTCCTTCTTATAACCAACAACCACTATTATTTCTTCAATTCCTGCCTGTCGCAGCTGTTCAATCTGCCGCTCTATCAAAATTTCTCCTTTTACCTTCAACAAGGCTTTCGGAGCTTCATAAGAAAGAGGTGCAAAACGACTGGCATATCCTGCTGCCATAATAATGGCATTATCAACTCTATAGCCCATATTTCCCCCAGTTAAAAATGCACACATAACATTATTTTTCTAATAATTCTTCATAATTGTGTTCGAAATCAACAATGATAGGATGATGTTTCCACACACGTTCTTCCATCGGCGGGAATTCCATATAATTACCATAAGAAATCCGGAGATATTCATCGTATTTCTGAATAGATTTGTATTGCTTTCCATTGAACGGAACATTAATAAAGTCTTCAAACAAATCAGACGGATAATACTGACGACAACATTGAATCGTACATGGAAACATGTATTCCGTATCACAACCATTCCATCTCGTTACCCACTTTTCAGCCTTCAATTTCCGTTTAAAATAATTCTTTCTATCTGTTTTTAACAAAATCTTTTCTACGATTCCAATATAACCTTTCGAACCACTGGTATATCCTCTGGAATATAATAAATTAACAGCGCCGGCAATATATTGAATTATGCCGCTTATCTTTCCCGGTGCTCTCCGGTCCCCCGGAAAAATATCGACAAAGACACCTTTATGATGTCCTCTTTCCCTCTCCACTTCATATTGTAAAAAAGTTGTGTGATTCTTACGCACCTTGGCGAAATTATTAACATAACCATTATCTGTATGATAATCTTCTAAAATATAATCTGATAATCCAAGTGTAGGCCATAACTCCATTAATTTGTCATAATCTTCTCTCGGCATCATAATATCAACATCATCGTCCCATGGAATAAAACCTTGATGACGAATCGCACCAATCAATGTTCCCCATGCAAGAGAATAACGAAGGTTATGTTCCTCACATACTTTATGTATTACGTCCAATATTTCTTGTTCTGTATCCCATAACCTCTTCTGAATCAGATCCATATTTTCCATCATCAAAATCCTCCGTTTATTTCTACAAATTATAAAGTATATAATTTGGCTTTTATTTTTCTCATTTCTTTTATAAAACTTTATTGCATTCTTTTATCTTTCTTTATTTTTCTTTTGTACATTTAATTTATTAGTTTTTATGGTAAAAACAATTCTTCTTTATATTCATCCGTCATTAACAAAGAATTATATTCCTGGTAATAATACTGCTTCAACACTTCATATTTCTCATCATTTACATCATAAGAAGAAATCTGCAGATTCTTATCTACACACTGACCTTCCCTTGTTCTAATTGGATACAGTTCGTGTAACTCAAGAATATTTTCATAAAAAGCAGATAATGGTACATCGGCTGCGTCCAATACTATCGGAATTAAGTCTACCATACTTGCATAATCTAAATAAGAAGAACATTCCACATCATAATTTGACCAGATTACATATGGAACCATTCTTGCATTAATTCCATTATCTGCTATTACCGAATCTGATTTTGATTCTAAAGACGTGATAAAAGATGGTGCATGATCCCCAACCATGCAGATAATCACGTCTCTATCTACTGTTTCATAATAATCTGTAAGTTTTTTAAATGCATCTCCAGTTAACTTAATACTGCTGAGATATTCATTTAAGTCGTCAGTTAAATCCCCAAAGTCTTCGTTCACATGTACGGAATCCATAGATGCATCGTTCTGTTCATAGCCACCATGATTCTGGAATGTGAGCAGATAAATAAATTGTGGATTCCCCTTTAAACTCTCATAATGTTTGATTAAATCTTTATAATTATCTTCGTCTGTCCAGGGACGATTGCCATTGTATGACAAGTTTGAGAATATATCTGAACCCAAGTAGATGTTGTCAAACCCTACAGCCGGATAAGCAGTATTTCTTGAATAATTATTTGCATCACCACAATGCATTCCTATAGTTGTATAACCCAAGTCTTCCAGATAGGTAACCACATTTCTTCCTAATAACAAAGAATTAAGACTTGTAAACGGTGCTGTAATTCCTAATCCTTTCATTGATTTTGAAAACAACAACTCAAATTCTGAATTATTTGTTCCACCACCAGTATCAGGAGTGATTACATATCCATATCTTGCACCTTCAATGGAGTAGAAATCTTCCATATAGTTTACATCTGTAGTTATCGAAGTGTATACCGCTGGATCACAGAATGTTTCATTCAGAATCATAATAATATCCGGTAAAGCTTCATCACGATTTTCTTTATTCGTCTTTTTATCAACTAATTTCGCAACATCGTATCCTTCTGGTTCAAGTATTGGATCCATGGATACTATATAATCTTCAATTACAGTCACCATAAAGCCATTCGATGCAATAATATTGCTCCAAGGCATCCACCGTTGTATGTTATTAACAGCACTAGGTAAAGTCATGCAATTAATGACAATAGAAATACCTAATCCAATTGCTCTTTTGTTAAACGCTTTGCGCCACGAAATCGTATTCTTATCTGAAATATGTCTAATAATATAGTATATCTCAGCCAACAGAATCATTACAGCAACAATAACTTCAACCGAAATATTGTATTTGTAAGTAGACATGACCGCGGCAGCAGTTTTCATATTGACTAATTCGCTAATATATAACGGGCTTCCATGGAATAAAATAACATAGTAATTCGCAATGCTCCAAACGCAAAAGAATATTGACGTTATACATAATGATAACTTCCATTTTTGTAAAACAAGAACAGTAATCAGATTGATTAAAAATATAATCAACATATTTACAATTACTATCCTCATATTCTGATGCAATATATAATCCGAAGTTTGTATCGCACTAAACTGTAATGATAAATACTGCATCATAACGACAATTATGATATAAAAACAGTTATCACTCTCTATTCTTCCTCTAAATATTGTCCTCAAACAATATTCAATCTTTGAAATAATCCAGTTAATCGTTCCAACAGCCATAAATCCCAATACAATTGAAACAATAAGCAAAAATGAACTGGAAGATAAACCTAATTTCCCTGCAATTGCAGCAATCATACTAGATGCTTTCCATCGAAAGTGAAAATCATGTCCAAGAAATAATATTATAATTAAAGCAATGGGTATGTATTTTTTCTGAATTGATTGCCCCCATTGAAGTCTGTCGTAAAAAATGAAAATCAAGACAGAGAGAAGCAAACCACACACCATATATATAGCAATTTGGGAAATATTCACCGGTGTAATAAAAACACAGACTGCTAGAATGCTACAGGACACATATATTAACCTTAATAGTTTATTATTACGAAATTGTAAATTATTATTTTTCACTTTGGTACTCCATTAACTTTTCATAAATTCTCATAACAATATTTTTGTCAATTTCCCAACTAAACTTTCTTGCAAACATCGCTTCACTATTCATTAATTCATCAAAATCCTCTTCTCTAAAAACATAGGGCATACCTCTTTCCCAATCAATTTGTCTAGCTGAAAAACCATTACTCTCCTTATACATATACACATCATTTAAATATTCCGAATTAAAAATAGCAGTATGGATAAACATCTCGTCGCCAGCCAAGGTATATTCAAACTGATTTAAAAGTTTCTTTTTGTTTCTTACAATGTATTCTGCACTTGCTGCGTTTAAACTGCACCAATTAGAACCTTTTTGATAAACTTTATTTCCAGAACGATCGATATTACACCTCTTTTGCAGCCCCAATACTTTATTTTGTAAAATGCCAAAAAGATTCTCTTGTCGTCCGATTTTATTTTGAAAAAAATAATAATATTTCACACGTTCCAGCCATTTTTCATCCATAGTTTTTGAAGAAAAGCTTAAAAAAATATGTTTTTTTCGGTCTTCAAAAAATCTATAAATGACATCTTTTGTTTTAATCGGCATGTCAACTCCTGAAAGGTAATGATAGAACGAATATTTTTCTCCGGAATTAAAAGCCTGCTCAAGGAGTAAAAACTCAAGCTTTATTAGAGAATCTCCTCCCCAGGCAACATCTGTTCTTTTAGAAAAGTATACTTTTGATTTATTTAAATCCAAGTTCCCCTCATCTAAATTATTATAACATTGACTCTTTTTATCAATATGTATATAGAAATGATTCCGTTCATCATCTAAAAGTTTTAACGTTCTATATAGTATTTCCGGCTCATTATGTGCAATAATTAAATAAGCATGCTTATTCATGTTGCAATCTCCTCTTTAGATTAACGTAAGAAATCTATCCTAATGAGATTTTTCCAGCCACTGAATAAATTCTCTTACAGCACCTTCACCGCCCTTATGTTTACATACATAGTGAACTTTTTGTACTATCTCTTCTACAGAATCTGCCGGACATCCTGTAACTCCACAGTATTCAATACATTCCAGATCATTCAAATCATCACCGATATAGGCAATTTCTTCTGGAGTTACTTTGTAATGTTCTGCTACCTCTTTCAATTTTGTCAATTTTTCCTCGATTCCCTGATATAACTCTGTAATTTTCAATTCCCTTGCGCGTTCCTCAACGATCTGCGATTTACGGCCGGTGATTATAACAGGAATAATGCCTTTTTTGATTGCCTGCACAATTCCATAACCATCTTTCACATTGAATGCTTTCATTGCTTCTCCATTTGGAGAAATATAAATGGTACCGTCTGTCAAGGTACCATCTACATCCATTACTAATAATTTTATATTCATTCTACATTACCGCCTTAAGCATTTTTCCATGGATTTCTGCCTATCCAGGATATCAAACATTATCATACATAGATTTTGTCAAGAAGTTCACTGATATTCTTTTTCTAATATTAGATAAATATTTTCTAAAGAATGTATTTCTTCGTTCTGCTTGTTCAGCTGTAATCGGATGATTCATGGATTTATCAAAATAATTCTTATTCACATTTACATGGAATCCATCAAAACCTGCAAGGATAATCTCCTTAGCACCACATTCCACAAATAAATTAATCGCCAAAATTCCTGATGAATCTTGAACTTCTCCGTCCACAAGAACCCACTTCTTATAATCAATCACATCTACTTTATTATCTGTCTTATCTGTAATGCTTGTAGTTGTAATTATCCTTTTACCAGATGCCTTCGTTGGATGAAACACTTCTTGTCTTGTTACAAACACATAGTCTGTATTAAACATCTCCCAGTTATTTAACGCCACACTTACAACATCTTTTTGTAATATTGTCTGTTCAATAGCTGCAGCAGCATCAAGAATACTTTTTCCCGGAGCAACAAGGAGCACTTTTTTCCCTTTTACTATTTCTTTTAAATGTTCAATTACTTCTGCATCATCTCGTTTTCTACGTGCATTATAATCTAAATAAAGCTGTTCTGCATACTCTTTATCGAAAGATATCTTCTTGTCTTCACGAATTAATCCTAATAATTCTGATACTTGCTCAATCGGAAGCATATGTTTACTATAAAAATGTCCTGCGTAACTAGGGGTGCAATGATTAATTGCAGACAAATAATATTCGATTGCATATCCCCAGGAATACTCCGTCCTAATCTGATTAATCACTCTGTCGATAACAGACAAAAGAGGCGCTGTTAAATAATCTTTTCCATAAAACAAATTCATATGTTCAAGCAATAATTCTGTATTCAGATTTCCTGCACCTTTTCCCATTCCCATAATAGAGCAGTCTAACATCAAATCTCTATTCGTTGGAAACTGAAGAAGTGCCACGGCATTAGAATAGGACATCTGCAAATTATTATGGCTATGAAATCCCAATAACATAGATGGAAGAAGATTATGATCCACTAAATTCATAATACGACTCATATCATTAGGGCGCATTTCGCCAAAACTATCTACAATATAAAATCCGCTCGCATCCGGTAATTCTCGATTTACACAATCAATGAATTCTAATAATTCCTGGTCTGTATATCTCAAAGTTAACATTGGCTGTATAAAGAATTGATATCCTTTTTCAATGATTTTTCTTCCTAATTCTATAACATTAAATCGATTTTTTTTATGGAAAGCCATACGGATGCCATCTATGCCGCTCCCGTCACAAGGTTCTAACAAATCTACATCAAATTTTCCATAATCCATCATTGCAACATATGTTACATTTTCTTTTTTTGATTTCAAAAAATGCTTTGCTATAACTTTTTCGTTGCAATACTGTGTTCGTCCTTGTTCTGTCCCTTTATTCTGATCAATATATCCAACTTCTATATATTCAACCCTAGACTTCTCCAATGCATCTAATATCTGCTCCATATAAGATTGTCCAAAATTGAAATTGTTAACGCATCCACCATCTCTTAGTGTCACGTCAAGAACTTTTACTGTTCCCATCTACTATCTCCCTGTTTTAAATATCCACATTCAATAATGCCTCAGCCAAATCAAAATCCTCTGGATTATTAATGTCTACCGCTTCTTTGAATGATACTTCTTTTACATACGGCTTCTTTCCAATTCTACGGTGATATTTCTGGAATACTTCTTTGGTAAATACATATACACCTGATGTTTCTCTATAAATAGGATTCAAATCCTGACTTCTAGGAATATTTTCTGCATCAAAATTTAATGGTTCACCATTCTCCCAGAGAAAATCCTGAATTTTAACTGCACAGAATGCAGAATCATATTCTCCGGATTTAACTGCTTCGATACATTCTTTCATAGTATCAACTGTTATAAACGGGGCGGTTGCATGAGCAAATACATATATATCTGCATCAACTACATTAATAAAGTTCTCAAAAATTTGAGAAAAATTAGATGTAGGCAAATCCAAAAAATCTGGCCGTTTTATGAAATTCACACCTTCCGGAAGGTATTCACATACACTTTCATTACTGCAATACACATTAATGCTATCTAATAAACCGGTTTGAGTTAAGGCTATTAATTCATATTGTAATAAAGGTTTATCTCCTAATAATTTAGTATTTTTGCCTGGCAAACGCTCATTTTGAAGTTTGATAGGCATGATTGCCACTATTTTCATCTTGTAGTCCTCCGTTAAATTCCATGACCGTCTTTGTAAGCATCTTTTCCAATTACTTTATATAGATATAATCTAAGTAATCTTGTATAGGCATTACAACCATATAACAATAAACTATATGAAAATATAATTAATCTGCTCTTTTCTATTTTAGTAAGATTAAATTGATTGGATTTTAAAAGTTTTCTATTTTCTCTTAAAACCTTTTGTAGTTCTTTTAAAAAGAGTTTATTTTCAGAAAATGTTCTATGTACATAGATTCCATCTACGTATGACCATGGAAATATAATTCCATATTTAAATGCTTTCTCTAATAGCTCAGGATATCGATCATTCACTGCATTAATTAAACATTCACCAGCATAAACACGATCCGGGCTGCATTTTCTTTTACTAGCAGCCATTATTCCACTATTATTCTGACGGTAATAGTACAGTTTTTCTTCCGTATAGCATACCCCGGATTTTAAATTTAAGGCAAGTTGGGCAGACCAAATTATATCTTCATGGATTTTACCTTCACAAAAACTATTCGTATCAAAAATCTCTTTTTTATACATTTTGGCACATGCACTAAATCCTGAGCCCAACTGTTTTTCTAAATATTCTCGGTTACTCATATAAGAATAAGGTCTATTGCTTTCTTTAATATCATCCATAATTTCATTGTCATGAAATTTACGATATTGGCAGGCACCAAAATCAGCATCGCTCTCTTCTAACATTCTTTGCATTTTCTCGCAAAAATCCAGTGAAATATAATCATCACTATCCAGAAAGCAAATATACTTTCCTCTTGCCTCTCTAACACCACGATTTCTGGCACCCGAAAGCCCTTTATTCTTTTGGTGAATAACCCGTATTCGTTCGTCTTTTTCCATATATGTATCACATATAATACCGCTATTGTCATTTGAACCGTCATCTACCAAAATCAATTCCAAATCATTAAACGTTTGGTTCAGAACACTTTCAATACATGCGCTTACATATTTTTCAACATTATATACAGGCACAATAATACTTATTGTAGGATTCATATCTAATTCCCCTTGCCTTTTATTTTTCATTAATCAAAGAAATTAATTCGTGCTCAATCTCTTTTACCATACGTTTTCCGTCAAAAAATGTACTTCTTTGTTCAGCCCCCTTCTTCATTCTCTGATAAAAGGACTCATCCGTTAACATTTTCCTAATTCCAGCTTCCAAACTAGAATCATCGTTTCCGGTTATCAATCCGCATTCCACATCACCAAACACTTCTCCTACGGAAGGTGCTGACGATACAATTGGAACACCTAATGCTAATGATTCCATGGCAATTACGGGTAATCCTTCGGTAAAAGAAGAACATACAAAAAATAAACTCTGCTTAATATATGGATATGGATTCGCTTGATATCCCATCATAATTACCGTTTCATCTACATGCTCAGAAGCAATCATATGCATCAAATTATCTTTTTCTGGACCATCTCCAACTATAATCAAATTGTGAAATATTCCATCATTTATTATCCTTTTATGAATCCGAATTAACCTCTCATAGCCTTTTTCTGGAGCAAGACGCCCAACTGCACATATATATGGCATAGAATTTTGAATATTTACTTCTTGTAGCGACAATTTAGTCACTTTTTCACTATTCAATGGATTATAATGATGAATAATTCCTTTCCGCAAGCCAGTAATCTTTTCAAAAGATGTCTTAGCTGTATCAGAGACACAAACTATACGATCAAATCTACAAATTGAATCCAAAATATTCAAAATGTTTTTACAAAATTCTGGATTCGTGTCTATATCCCCATGTATGTATTTGACTGTTTTAGCATTTTTCGCAAAACACATGCTTTGTAATGTTGAGCCGTTATAAGATACTATAATATCAAATTTCTCTTTTATACAAACATCTAATAATCCCTCACCATCATGATTTAAAGCTTTTACAATTTTCTTTCGCTTATATTGATTCTGCAGTTTTATTAATGGATTATGAGATTTTTTCTGACAATCCCAAATAGACAGCACACGAATCCCTGCTTCTTTAAATTTATCTTCCCATATACCTCCATCGTACTGAACCAACACAGTTATATCAAATTTTGTTTTGTCCATGAGCGTCACTAAATCAAATAATGCTTGCTCAGCACCGCCACAGACAAGTTTATTATGTATAAACAAAATTTTAATCATATTTATCTCCATTTTTTAGTAACGGCTTATAACATAATTCATTCGAGCTTAGATTAAAATAATATTCGTAGGCATATTAAATTTTCCAGGCATTTGCTTCTTGAAACACTACATGCCCCCATGCACCATGATTCCATACCAATTCATCATCGCCTTGTAATTCAAATCTAATTGCTGGCAATAATAAATCTAAATCATGACTGTTACCAAACTCATCTACCTCGTACAAAACCATTGATATACTGTACTTGCCGCTAACAAGCTCTTTTGTATCAAAACGAACTTTGTAATTTCCGGTTGTTTCAGCATTTAATTCACCAATTATCAATGCAGGTACCGTTCCTACTGGTGTTTCATCACCGTATCTGACTTCTAATCTTAATTTCAGATTCTTAAACGCTTTTCTTGCTTTAATCCGCATATTAAACCAAACTGGTTCTTTCAATTCATAACTAGGAAATTCTTTATCGATTAGTTTCAAATGAGTAATACGTACATCTTCTCTAACATGTTTTGGCCGTACACTTAATTTACTATATTCATAATCAACTTTTGCTTCGACCATTTTATTTTGCATATATACGTCAATAGCTGATTCTACATCCCCTTCAAAAATAACCTTCCCTTTATCCAATACAACACATCTATCACACAACTGCCGAATTGTATTCATGTTATGTGATACGTAAAGGACGGTTCTGCCCTCCTCTTTTGCTGCATCCCGCATTTTATCTAAGCATTTCTTTTGAAATGCCATATCTCCTACAGCCAATACTTCATCCATGATCATAATCTCTGAATCTAGATGTGCAGCCACAGAGAATGCAAGTTTTACATACATCCCACTTGAATATCTCTTTACAGGTGTATCAATGAATTCTCTCACTTCGGAAAATTCAATAATATCCTCCATCTTTGCATCAATCTCAGCCTTTGTCATACCAAGAATCGCACCATTCATATACACATTCTCACGGCCAGTCATTTCACCATTAAAACCAGTACCGACTTCAAGCATAGATGCAATTCGGCCATAGATATCTATCGACCCTTCCGTCGGGGCAGTTACTCTAGAAAGTAACTTAAGCATTGTACTTTTACCGGCACCATTACCACCAATAATACCTAATGCCTCACCTTTATAAACTGTCAAATCAATTCCATTCAGAGCCATAAAACTCTGACCTACTAATCTCTGATTCTGACCAATGATTGTATTGGGATCTTCTTTACCTCGAAGTCTGGCCCACCAACTCTGCAAATCACCCTGAAGAGTACCCCCTCCAATTTGGCCTAATTTATATTGTTTTTTTACACCAGAGAGTTGAATGGCAACTTCTCTATTATTTATATTCGTTTCCATCTTTCCCTCCTATACTGTATCCATGAATGTCTTTTCTACCTTATTAAAAATCATAATACCGAAGACAGCAACTACAATACTAACAACAACAGAAATTACATAATATGATGGCACAATTGTGCCTTGTCCTAAAACAGCATAGCGGAACGCTTCCACTGGCGCAGTTACAGGATTGATCATAATTATGTTTTTTAATAATCCATCACCTAACTGAGACAATGGATAAATAACCGGTGTTGCATACATCCATAACTGGACACCAAATGTAACCAAAATTGCAAGATCACGGTATTTTGTTGTTAAACTTGAAATAATAATTCCAAATCCCAGGCCCAATATTCCCATATGAAGCAACACAAATGGAATCAACAACCATGCCCACCAATTTGGTGAAACTTCGCCTTTGATAAAATAATATATTAAAAATAATACCACCAGTAACATCTGAACTCCAAATTGTATTACTGATGACAATACATTAGAAATTGGTGTTGTTAATCTTGGGAAATATACTTTCCCAAATACACTGGCATTTGCTGTAAACGTATTTGCATTTTTCGTCACACAGCTTGAGAAAAACACCCAGATTGCATTGCTGCATAAATAAAATAAAATCTGAGGAATCCCATCTGTACTCATGCCTGCGATTCCACCAAAAACAAATGTATAAATAATACTTGTCAGAAATGGATTTAAGAAAATCCACGCCGGTCCTAAAATAGTTTGTTTATATGTTAATGCAAATGTTCTCTTTGTAAATAATAGTATTAAATCTCGATATTGCCATACTTCTTTCAAATTCAAATCAAACCAATTATGTTTGGCTGTGATATGGGTATGGTATCTTACTTCTTGTGCCATTTTTCTTCCTCTTGTCTAAATTAAAAAAAGTGAGTCAAAATCAATTCTTGGAAATACCTCTAATTTCCCTCCACGAGTTGAATTATAAATATGAATATCATGCTCATCACAATACTTCTTTGCTTTTCTATAAGCACGTGTGTTTTGTCCCATATCATGAACAACGATATCCTTAATGTCTGTATCATAATTATCACAAAAATAATCTTTTGCCGTATTATCTACGATGGTCTCGCCTTGTTCGTTGATTGTTACACGATAATTATGATCGACGCCTAACAGATATATTTCTTTAAAACCCATATATGCTGCGATATTAATACAAGTGAATGTTACAGTTCCTAAAGAATCCATCTGTTTAGCAATATTGGTTGAGAAACTATCTGGGAAATCCTTTTCTCTGTTATAATTCGCCCAGAAATATAAAGCATCATCAATATTTATTCCATGATACCATTTATGGTTAACTGGAATAAACTTCTTCTTGGCTGGAATTGCATTAATCTCAGATAAACTTTCGTGAAAAATGTTGATATCTTCACATACATAATATGTTGGTCTCCAGTTTGTCTCTGAAAATAGTTTATATATTCGATTCATTGCAAATGTAATTTCGTTTTTCTGATATAGAAGTTCCAAGTCTGTTGCTCTTAAACTTGGTCCATTAGCGATGATAAAACAACGTTCTCCATTATGAATATCTTTTAATCGCTGCATTTGTATACCATATTTAGTCCATTCAAAATGTTTACTTTCCCAATTTTGATAATGTGCTTCTAAAGATTTTAATAAATAATTAAATACTTTCATGAACACTCCCCTTTATCCCTTTCATGACGTCTAAATCATTTACACATTTTTTTCAAATTACTTACTATCGTTCTGCCACTCCATAATAGGTTCATCAAATTTTCTGATGCACCAATAAACTCACTACATTGTTTTAACGTATACTTACCTGATAAATCACAAATAAACGTATAATACATTTTTATTTTCTCAATCCAATTATATTTCAAGAAAATCGCACGTTCTCTTAACCAAAGTCCATATCCTTTCGGATTATCTATAAACAAACGACTACCGGATTTTGTCAAACCGTCTTCCCTATACTCATATATCCATATAATATCGTTATAAAACCTCATTTTATATCCGTCATGAGCCATTCTATTCCATGTTACCGCTTCCGTCATAAATCTTTCTTCCGAAAATATAGGATACATATATTTTCGATGCACTTCTGTATAAAAAACCATCGCTCTTTCTCCATCCACTTTCCCATAACGATCTAAAGCTGATCCTTCATAGTATTTTTCTTTAAAGAGATGGTTAGGCGTCTCACATTCAGATATTCCCAAATTACCTGCAAATCCACAGTATCGTTGTTTTTTTGATAATTCTTTTTCCCAAATATTTATTTTTTCTAATGCATCATCTGTCAAATAGTCATCTGAATCCACCGTAAAAAACAGCTCTCCTCGAGCTAATTCCAGACCCTTATTTATTGCACAACATTTTCCACCATTTTTTTGTCGAAAGTATCGGATTGGAAAATCATTATTTTCATTTATCCATTGTTTTAGTAATTCTTCGGTTTCATCCTGTGAACCATCATCCACTACTAACCACTCGAAATTTTTAAAACTTTGACGTTTTAACGATTGATATAACACACTTATAATGTATGCTCTATTATATGTAGGAGTAAAAACAGTGATTTTTATATCCTCCATTTTTTGTTTCATATGACTTTTTCCTCTCTCCTTTATGACAGTTCTATAATCCAATATGTAGTTTTTTTCTTAGCTGACAAGTAAACTCAAATGAATAATAGGCCATCAGCAACCATACTTTATGAGACAATTTCAAATCCTTAAAATCTTCTTTTTTCATTTTATTGTCTCTAACTATTTTTTTAAGATATCGCAGCGTATATTTTTTTTCGTTGATATTTAAATTAGTTATCGCCAGCTGTCCATGCCACAAACAGTAAAAAAGCAGGTTTCTCTTCGCCTGTGATGCCAATTCAGGAAACCTTTCTTCTAAAAAAAGCTGTCTGCATATTTTAGCTTCCACACCATCTAATCGTTTTAGGGAATACTTTTCTCCCATGATACTTGTTTCTCTTTGGAAATAATTATAACCAATATAATGAATTTCAATATATTTTTTACTTCTGGCAAATACTAGGTAGCTCCAAAAATCATCTTCGTGGCATTTATCTTTTTCGAAAGCAATTGTTTCGATCAAACTTCTTTTATACAATTTGTTCCAAACAACATTATGAATGCGTTCATCAATTAACGCACTCAAACCAGCTCTGGTGTCATATATCTCCGACTGAGATTCTGTCTCTCTTTGTTTATATTCACAAAAATTCGTACATTTTCGAAACTTACATCCTGAAAAATCACAATCGGTCTCAATAATTACTTTATGCAATTCTTCAATAAATTGAGGTTCTATCCAGTCATCTCCATCAACAAAAGATATATACTCACCCGTAGCTACTTTTATCCCCGAATTCCTTGCCTCCGAAACTCCCTCATTTTTTTTGTGTATTACACTGATTCTTGAATCTCTTTTTTTCCACTCATCACATATCTGTGGACATCTATCCGGAGAACCGTCATCAATTAGTATAATTTCCAGATTTCGATACGCTTACGATATAATAAGGACACATCAAGGAACCATGCGTCTTGCAAAGGTTTCAGATGTGTCCTTTTTCAACTAAAACTTGAATGGGATATACGCTGAACCCGACCATGACAGGCGGTGACATTCACTATTTAACCCTAAAAATAGCACCTTGATGTTTCCTGTAAAGGGAGAAAAAAAGAATAGAAAGGCGGTGCTAAATGCTCAAATCAAACCAGTGCTCTGTCAAGCAGGCACTCACCAGGCTGATTGCTCCCATTGCAATCGCTGCAGTAACAGCATTTCTTTGCCAGCCCCTTTACATGGCTGGCGGGAAATGCGACTACTGTATCCTGGCTCTACTGATTGGAATCCCATTCGGTATCCAGAAGATGACCCTTTGGTTCGTTCCGTTTGGTTACGGCATCGCCGGAACGGTTGCCATGTTCGCCTTTGACATTCTCATCGGCGGTCTGATCGGCTTCTTCGTTTTTGCCTACCGCATTATCAGCGGAATCCTGTTACTGACAACTGCAGTCATCAGACTGCTCATCCGCAAATGAAAGGATAAATTCTATGGCTCAAATCATTGTATGCTGCGCCCAAAAAGGCGGCTGCGCTAAGACAGTGACAGTACATAACCTGTCCTATGCTCTGAGCCGAATGGGAAAAAGAGTCCTTGCTGTTGACTTCGACACACAAGCGAATCTCACAACATGCTTCGGCATCAACGATCCCGATGATGTACCCGTCACGATTGCCGATCTGATGGACGCACAAATTAAAGAACTTGATGCGCCGGCGAAAGCTGAGTACATCCAACACTGCAATGGTGTGGATCTGATTGCTTCTGGCTCCTATCTCTCGGCTGTATCCGACTCCATGCATCTGGAAATGGGAAGTGAAAGCTTCTTATCAAGCATTCTTGCCCCGCTCCGGAACGATTACGACTACATCATTGTTGATACTGGACCGAAACTCGATAATCTGAGCATCAATGCTCTGGTTGCTGCTGACCAACTGATTATTCCGGTCAATCCGCAGTTCCTATCAACTGCCGGTCTGGACAAGCTTCATGGAACAATCCGTAAAATCAAAAGACGTTTGAACCCAAATGTAAAGATTGCCGGTATTTTGCTCACCATGTGCGAGACCAGAACCAACCTGTGCAAAATCATCTGTCAGCAGATTCGTGAAGAATATGAAACTGCAATTCCTGTCTTTGAAACTGCTATCCCAATGACAGTCAAAGTCGGCGAAGCAGTCTACTATTCCAGACCGGTACTGGATTATGCGCCGAACTGCTCTGCATCCATTGCATACAAAAATTTTGCCAAAGAACTAGATAAAAAGATGAATCACATCGTTCCTATCCAACTTCATAAGCTGACGTTACCCGCAAACGATACCAGAAAGGCGGTGAAAGCTTTATGAAAATGAACGCTCCCCGCAGACAGATTGTACGGGATGCCGTTGATCTGATACCTCATCCGGATGTACTCTCTCCTACCAGTGAAGTACAGATTCCGATTTCACAGATCAGACCATATCACAATCACATGTTCCATCTTTATGAAGGAGAACGGCTTGATGATATGGTGGCAAGTATCCGTGCAAATGGTGTACTGAATCCTGTTATTGTCCAGGCTCTTGATGATGGCTCTTATGAAATGCTTGCCGGACACAACAGAATGAATGCATCAAAGCTTGCCGGTCTGACCACGATTCCGGCTATCGTCAAAACCGGTCTGACCGAAGATGAAGCATGGCTTTATGTCATGGAAACCAATCTTCATCAGCGAAGTTTTGATGACCTTGCACCAAGCGAACAGGCTGCTATCCTGTTTCTGCAGTACGATAAGATGTCCAACCAAGGCAAGCGAAATGATATTGCTCGTGAACTTGCTATTCTGGACGGAACTCTGACAGCAGAAAACATGGAGAATACCAAGCCGAAAAACAGTCGTAAAGAACTGGCAGAACGCTACAGCCTGTCTAGTACAACTGTCGCAAGACTGCTTCGTGTGAACCGACTGATTACCGAGTTCAAGCTTCAGCTCGACTCTGGAAAACTTCCGCTCCTGTCAGCGGTCGAAATTTCCTACCTGTCTGAAGAAGAACAAATGTGGCTGCATGAATTTATTTCTGCATACACCTATAAACTCGATAAAAATGCCATCACCATGCTCCGTCAGAAAAGCCAGAGTGGTGGCATGACCAAGGAAAGCCAGTGGGCATTTCTCATTGCTCTTGATAAGAAAAAGCACGATGGTGTCCAATATCAGACAATGAAACTCCCAAAGGGACTTTACCAGAAATACTTTACAGATACTCCGGCAAAAGAAGCCGAAGAAATCATGATAAAGGCATTGGAACTCTATTACCGCAGTCTGCACACAGCAATCGAGACTGCTTCAGAAAATTAAGAAAGGAATTTGCGTCATGGAATTTAACCGTTTCACGAATACTCTTGCAGAAGTACCTGCAAAAACCGTAGACATCAAAGAAATCGGTATTCGGCTGAATCATCCTGTACCGCACATCGCCCTGGGGTTTGAACTCTGTGACGGATATGTTGTTCTGGATGAGG
>SVDY01000022.1 GCA_015057665.1 Lachnospiraceae bacterium
GATTTCTTTTTACGTCTAACACTTGGTTTTTCGTAATGTTCTCTTTTACGAATTTCCTGCTGAATTCCTGCCTTCGCACAGTTTCTCTTGAATCTGCGGAGTGCGCTGTCTAAGGATTCGTTTTCTTTAACGATAACGTTTGACATAGCCTCACCTAACCTCCCTCCAGTTGTGTATTGTGCCTAATACAACTGATCGGGTATTATTTTATAAAAGCACTTTGATTAGTATACCACAATCTGCAAATTAGTCAATAGCTTTTTTAAATTTATTTAATCTGACTCTCTACAGTTTCTACCGCTTTATCGAGGGCAGCCTGGATACCTGCAGGGTTCTTGCCGCCGGCCTGAGCCATGTTTGGACGGCCGCCGCCGCCACCGCCTACTAATGCAGCACTTGCTTTGATTAAGTTGCCGCAGTGTACGCCTGCTTTTACTGCAGAATCTGTAGCCATTGCCATTAAGCTTACTTTACCGTCTTTTTCAGAGCAGAGAACGATAACGCCATCACCTAATTTCTCTTTTAACTGGTCTCCAAGTTCGCGAAGGCCGTTCATATCGATATCAGGAAGTTTGGCAGCAAGTACTTTAATACCTTTTACTTCTTTTACCTGATCCATTACGTTTCCAAGAGAATCTTTTGCCATCTTGCTCTTTAAGCTTTCGATTTCAGAGTGGGCAGCTTTTAACTCAGCCTGTAAGCTTTCTAACTTGGCAAGAAGGTTGGCTGGTGTGGATTTCACAAGTTTTGCTGCCTCTGTTAATGTATTTTCGATAGAGTTATAATATCCGAATACACCGTCAGCTGTTAAAGCTTCGATACGGCGTACGCCTGCTGCGATACCAGCTTCGGATACGATCTTGAATGCTGTAATATTACCTGTATTGCTTACGTGTGTACCGCCGCAAAGTTCACAGGAGTATCCGCCCATGTTTACAACACGTACTTCTGCACCGTATTTTTCGCCGAAGAGGGCTCTTGCGCCGGATTTCTTTGCTTCTTCAATTCCCATAAGTTTGGTGTCTACAGGAAGGAAAGCCTGAATCTTAGCATTTACAATATTTTCTACTTTTGCAAGTTCTTCTGCTGTCATAGCTGCGAAGTGTGTAAAGTCAAAACGAAGTCTGTCAGGTGTTACAAGGGAACCTGCCTGTTCTACGTGATCGCCTAATACATCGCGGAGTGCCTGCTGAAGAAGATGTGTTGCACTGTGGTTCTTACCGGATGCAAGACGTCTTGTAGTATCGATTGCGAGATGAGCAACATCACCTGTTTTGAACATGCCTTTTACAACTTTACCTACATGGCCAATCTTTCCGCCCATGAGTTTTACAGTATCTTCAACCGCAAATTCACTGTCACCAACTGTAATGATACCTGTGTCAGCAGCCTGACCGCCGCTTGCTGCATAGAAAGGAGTTTCTTTCACAAAGATAGTACCAATCTGGCCGTCTGTTAATGCTTCAACTACTTCTGTCTCTGTTGTCATAACAAGGATTTCAGAGTCGTATTCATGATTTTCGTAACCTACGAATTCGGAAGTCACAGATGGGTCGATGGATTCATAAACAGTTACGTCAGCACCCATGTAGTTTGTTACTTCACGGGCTTCTCTTGCTCTTGTTCTCTGTTCTTCCATGCAAGCTTTAAAGCCTGCTTCGTCTACACTGTAACCCTTTTCTTCTAAGATTTCTTTTGTTAAATCAATAGGGAATCCGTATGTGTCATATAATTTGAATACATTTTCACCGGAAAGAACAGTAACGCCTGCTTCTTTCATCTCTGCTTCCATATCTGCAAGGATGGAAAGACCCTGGTCGATTGTCTTGTTAAAGTTATCTTCTTCCTGAGTGAGAACTTTCGTAATGAAAATTGCTTTTTCACCAAGTTCAGGATATCCTTCTTTGGATTCGCGGATTACAACACCGCTTAAATCCGCAAGGAATTTGCCTTCAACACCGAGGAGACGTCCGTGACGTGCTGCACGACGGATTAATCTACGAAGAACATAGCCTCTGCCTTCGTTACTTGGCATTACGCCGTCAGAGATAAGGAAGGTAGCAGAACGGATATGGTCTGTAATAAGACGGATGGAAATATCGTCTTTTTCATTTGCCTTATATGTTTTGTGTGCAGCTTCACATACTGCATTTCTAACTGCCTGAATGGTATCAACGTCAAAGATGGAATCTACGTCCTGAACAACAACAGCAAGACGTTCAAGACCCATACCAGTATCAATGTTCTTGTTGGCAAGTTCTTCGTAACCGCCTTCACCGTCACCGTTGAACTGAGTAAATACGTTGTTCCATACTTCGATGTAACGGTCACAGTCACATCCTACTGTACATCCAGGCTGTCCGCATCCGAATCTTTCTCCGCGGTCATAATATACTTCAGAACATGGTCCGCAAGGTCCTGCGCCGTGTTCCCAGAAGTTATCTGCCTTGCCGAAACGGAAGATTCTTTCAGGAGCAATACCAATCTCATCTCTCCAGATTGCAAATGCTTCATCATCCTGTTCGTATACAGATGGATATAATCTGTCAGGATCAAGTCCTACTACTTCTGTTAAGAACTCCCATGTCCACGCAATCGCTTCGTGTTTGAAATAATCACCGAATGAGAAGTTTCCAAGCATCTCAAAGAATGTACCGTGGCGGGCTGTCTTACCAACGTTTTCAATATCACCTGTACGGATACATTTCTGGCATGTTGCCATTCTTGTCTTAGGCGGAATTTCCTGCCCTGTAAAGTATGGTTTTAATGGAGCCATACCTGCGTTAATTAATAATAAACTCTTGTCATTATGAGGAACTAAAGAGTAGCTGCCTCTTACTAAATGATCCTTGCTTTCAAAGAAATCAAGATACATTTTTCTTAATTCGTTTACACCGTATTTTTTCACGTGTCTTTCCTCCTGGTCTCTATTGGTCCAAAACGGACTTAAACATAAGTTGTCCCTGCTATAAGCTTAAGTCTCACTGTTGAAACTTAAGCAATATCAGGGACAATGATAATGCTTCGTATATAGGTTACCGTTCTTACTCAGCTGACTTCTTCGCATCCTTGGATTTTTTCAGTTTGATTCCTAAAATAACCGCACCGGCTGCTACTGCCAGATAAACAACGAACTTAAAAAGATATTGCACAAATGCTGTGAATATTGCTGCCATATTAAAATATAACCTCCTGTCCGCATACTTAAGGTAAGTATATCATAAAATCAAAATTAGTAAAGTGTTTTTCTAACCATACTCTGAAAGAATCTGGTTTATTCCGGTGCATCAAAGACTGCTTAAATGGAATCCATATCCTGCCTTCACCGCATCATCTATCTCTATCTTATTTCTCTATCTTCTATCTGCCAGATCATCCGTGACATCTTTCCACACGATGTCGCGTTCTGCCATTAATACCATCAGATAATAAAGCAGATCAGAGATCTCATATTTGATTTCGTCCTGATTCGGATTCTTTGCGGCAACAACAATACCTGTTGCCTGCTCTCCAAGTTTCTTAAGAATTTTATCAATGCCTTTTTCAAAGAGATAGTTTGTATAAGAACCGCCTTTTAAATGGTCTTTTCTATCACGGATAACAGAATAAACATTTTCCAGTACATTTAACGGATTGGTGTCATCGTATTCTCTGGACATGAGTTCCTGGAAGAAGCAGGTTCTGCTTCCTGTATGGCAGGCCGCTCCAACCTGGGATACTTTGGCAAGAATCGTATCATTGTCGCAATCCAGTGTCAAAGATTTGATGTACTGATAATGTCCGGAAGTCTCTCCTTTGGTCCATAACTGCTGACGGCTTCTGCTGTAATATGTCATCTTACCGGTACGTATCGTCTTCTCGTAAGATTCCTCATTCATATAAGCCATCATAAGCACTTCATGAGTCTTATAATCCTGTACAATAACAGGAATCAGTCCATCTTCATTTAATTTGAATGTGGAAAAATCAAGGGCACTTTTGTAAGTTCTCACTTCAATATTCGCTGCCGCCAGTTCCTGTTTTATCTCCATAATATCCATCTTTTCAAGAGAATACAGGGACAGAGAATCCGCATTGGTTGTTTCCACTAACTGAACCATATCTTCTGCTTTTGTTGCATAACTTGATACGATGATAGGAACACGTACCGCATTCTTGATTTCATTTACAATCTCTGTATAGTTCGGAATCTGATTATTATTAATTAAGAGAAGTTCCCCGGCTCCCTTTTCTTCCATCTTCTGTGCCCATTCCACAGGATTCTCCATCGTGCAAAGATCAATTGCAACGATGATTCTGGTGCGTCCGAATTTCTCGGAGATTTCCTTGACAATGTCGGGATTGGCAATGGCTGCAGAATTCATACATACTTTATTTGCTCCGGCATAAAGAATTTTCTTGGCATCTTCTACGTCTCTGACACCGCCGCAGGCCAAAAGAGGAATGTCCACAATTCTTGTAATCTCTCGAATCTGTCTGATGTTCGGTTCTCTGCCTTCTTTTGTAGCTTTGCTGTCAAAATAGGCGATTTCGTCTGCACCGCTGTCATTGTAATATCGGGCAGAAGCAATTGGATCCTCCAGATCAAGACAAGGGATAATTTTAATGTAGTCCATGTTTGTTCCTCCTTTTACCTTATAAGGTACCTTTTGTCGATAATACGCCTTCAATCCGCGGATCGATGGCCACAGCTTCATCCAATGCCCTGCCGAAGGCTTTGAATAAAGCTTCGATTAAATGATGATTGTTACTTCCGTGAAAATATTTAAAATGAAGATTCATGCCGCAACTGTAAGAAACTGCATAAAAGAATTCTCTCACCATCTCCGTATCAAAATCTCCAACTCTGTCCACAGAGAAAGGAATATCAAAATAAAAATATGGACGTCCTGAAATATCCATGGAACATAGAACCAGCGTCTCATCCATCGGAAGAATCATATTGCCAAAACGATGGATGGATTTCTTTGTATCCAATGCTTTTTTGATTGCCTGTCCGAGAACAATGCCGACATCTTCAATGGTATGATGGCAATCCACATGAAGGTCACCCTCCACTTTCACATTCAGATCAAAAAACCCATGTCTGGCAAAGCTGTTGAGCATATGATCAAAAAATCCTATTCCCGTATGTACATCTACCTTACCGCTTCCATCAAGATTAATGGAAAGACTGATTCTGGTCTCATTGGTATTTCTGTCAACGAAAGCCGTTCTGTTGCCCATATTCATTCACCTCTGTTTTCTCTTTACGCAATATTACACGTATCTAAATTATTATTATATCATATCTATTCTAATTCTTCAAATCTTACTGCAATAGAATTTGCATGAGCAGTCAAATGCTCCGCTTCCGCAAACTTTTCTACATCCTTATGCACTTCCATAAGTGCTTCTTTTGAATAATAGATAAGACTGGATTTCTTAATAAAATCATCAACCCCGAGAGGTGAGAAGAACTTGGCAGTTCCATTGGTAGGAAGAACATGGTTAGGACCGGCAAAATAATCTCCGAGCGGTTCTGAACTATATTCACCAAGGAAAATAGCACCTGCATGTTCAATTTTCATCATGACTTCAAAAGGATTCTTTGTCACGATCTCAAGATGCTCAGATGCAATCGCATTGGTTATGGCAATGGCATCTTCCATATTCTCTGCCACTAAGAGATATCCGAAATTATCTAAAGATTTTTGAATAATGTCTTTTCTGGAAAGGACTTTTACAAATCCTTCGATTTCTTTTTTTACCGCTTTGGCAAGTTCCATGCTAGTCGTCACAAGAATAGAACTTGCAAGTTCGTCATGTTCTGCCTGAGACAGAAGATCCGCAGCCACAAATCTTGGATTTGCAGTCTCATCTGCAAGTACTAAAACTTCACTCGGCCCTGCAATACTGTCAATGCTGACATGTCCATAGACTGCCTTCTTGGCAAGGGCAACATAGATATTTCCGGGACCTACGATCTTGTCCACTTTCGGAATAGATTCCGTACCGTAGGCAAGAGCCGCTACAGCCTGTGCACCGCCAATCTTATAAATATGATCTGCTCCTGCTTCTTTTGCTGCAACGAGAGTCGTCGATGTTACACTTCCGTCTTTGCCAGGTGGTGTAACCATACAGATATTCTTAACCCCTGCAACTTTGGCAGGAATAATGTTCATTAATACGGAGGAAGGATATGCTGCTTTCCCTCCGGGCACATAGACACCCACACTGGATAAAGGAGTTACTTTCTGTCCCAGCATAGTCCCCGTCTCTGTTGTATCAAACCAGCTGTACTGTCGCTGCTTCTCATGATATATGCGGATATTCTCCATGGATTTGCGGATAATGGAAAGCAATCCGGCATCTACCTGCTCGTAAGCTCTGTCTATCTCTTCCTGGGTTACTTCCACTGTATCTTTTGCAAGCTCCGCACCATCAAATTTCTTAGTATATGCAAAAAGGGCCTCGTCCCCATTCTCTTTTACATCTGCAAGAATCTTGTTTACTGCTTCTTCATAGTTTCCATATTGATTGGGACTTCTTTTCAGAAGATCGCTTAATATAGTATCAATTGTGTTATTTTCTACCGTCAATATTCTCATGCTGTCACATCCTTTCCGTCATTTTTGTACCGTGGAAGTTCACAAAGTGCGTGAATCAAATCACGGATTCTTTTCTGTTCCATCTTAAGACTCACCTGATTGACTACCATTCTGGCAGATAAAGGACAGATTTCTTCCAGCACTGCAAGTCCGTTCTCCCTAAGAGTAGAACCGGTCTCAACAATATCCACGATTACTTCTGCCAGACCTACAATCGGCGCAAGTTCCACAGAACCGTTCAATTTTATAATCTCAACCGTCTGCATCTTTTCATTATAGAAATAGTCTTTGGCAATGGCCGGATATTTGGTTGCAACGCGGAGCAGTTCATTGTGTTTTAACCGTTCCTTCGCTTCTTCCGGACCGCATACACACATGCGGCACTTGCCAAATCCCAGATCCATCATCTCATAAAGATTACGATTTTCTTCTAATAAAGTATCTTTTCCTACAACGCCGATGTCTGCTGCCCCATACTCTACATAAGTAGGAACATCCGTGGCTTTTGCAAGGAAAAATTTTAATTTTAACTCTTCATTTACAAAAATTAACTTTCTTGTCTTTTCGTCTTTCATCTCTTCACAGGTAATTCCTATCTGTTCAAAGAGTGCAAGTGTCTTTTTTGCCAATCTTCCTTTGGCCAGTGCAAATGTAAGATATCTCATGCCATGTCCTCCCGCTCTAACCAATCTGAATGATTTCTTTCTCCCCGTCTCCTTTGAGATAGAGAATCTGATGGAACTGATTTGACTTACAATAATCTTTATAATCAGCAAGTGTTCGTTCTTCATAGAATTTCATAAGGGCAGCCCTTCCACCCTGTCTGCGGTACAGCATAGTTTCATGGATCGCAGTCTCTTCCATCTCACGATCAAACAGAATCAATGTTCTGTTCGGCATCTTCATTAAAATCTTCTGTCTGGTCATGGCGTTCATCAGTTCATCCACCTGGATGACAAAACCGATGGACGGAGCATCTTTGCCAAAAAGGGCAAGCAGTTCATCGTATCTGCCTCCTTTTGCAATGGGCTCACCGGTTCCGTATGTATATCCTTTAAAAATAATACCTGTATAATAATTGTACTGAGTCAGCATGCCAAGATCAAAACTTATGTATTCTTCATAACCATAAATACAGAGCATCTGATAGACTTTTTCCAACCGTTCAATGGCTTTTAAGGAACGAGGATTGGAAGTCAGTGTTTTTGCCTTTTCTAAGACATCTGCTTCTCCATACAGTTCCATAAATCCAATCAGGGCTTCATAAGATTGTTCCTTTAACTGAAATCTTTTTAGAACCTTCTCCATTCCGAATGAATTCTTATTATCAATATAACGGCGCAGCTCCTGCTCCTGTTCCTCATCAATCCCAGCCTCTTCAATGAGACCCTTATAGAATTCAACCTGTCCAATATCAATCCTGAATTCGGCAAGACCGGCAAATTTCAATGCGTCAATCATCATGGCGATCACTTCCGCATCTGCGGAAGAACTGGTATCGTTCACAAGTTCTGCTCCCACTTCCGTAAATTCAGTCAGCTTACCCTGATAATTTTCTCTGTTCAGATAAGTGTTGCCCACATAAGAAAGACGAATCGGAAGGGTTTCTTTCTCATAATATTTTGCCACGCTTCTGGCAATCGACGGAGTAATATCCGGCCTTAACACAAGAATATTATTATTGCGGTCAAAAAACTTATACATCTTTGTATCTGAGACTGTGCCTTTTTCCTGAGTATATATATCATAAAATTCAAAGGAAGGCGTCTCTATATCCTGATATCCATACTGCATGAGAACATGATGGAGCCGTGTTTTAATCTGATTCTTCTTCTGACATTCGCTTCCATAAAGATCCCTGACTCCTTGGGGAGTATGCAATAGACGTTGTTTCATGTAAGTCTCCTCCTTTGATGTTAAAAACAGTGTAAAATGTAAGTATATAAATGCAATTATAACTTTTTTTATCAGAAACGTCAACACTTTAACTGATTAAAGGATTAACTGGGCAAAGTATCTCATTTGGAATATTGACAGATCACACTTTGCCGCGCAAGCAAAAATTTCCACTCTGCGAGCTGCGATCCTGCACGGAGTGCTTTTTGTTTCATGGAAATTTCTGCGGAATTTCCATGAAACAAAAAAGCTGTCACCCCAACTCGGCTTCAGTTGAGGGGACAGCATCTCGTCTTGATATTCAAGTCCCGCCCGTAAGACTCGGCACGGGAGTCATCCCATATCTGATATTAAATTCTAATTCCCTTTGCCAACAGCTTCGCTGACTTTTCCTCTGCCTCTCACCAACTGATACTGCTGATACTCTTCTGTGTAGAATGCAAGAATTACCATCTCAATATCATTATTGCTTACAGGTCCACCGCTTTCCATAACACAGTTGAATTTGTAATAGCCAAGATAACTGGACTTAAGATCCGGAGTCTGGTCTGTCACGTGAATTCCTTTCAGGCCTTTCCGAATATCTCTATATACACTTCCTACGCCGAGAACATGTCCAAATTCATGTTTTGCAATCTTAGTTACAAGGTTCGGCTGATTGAGAGTCCATCTTGCAAAATGAATAGACTTTGGAAGATGAGGTTTCCAGTCTAATTCGTCCTTTGCACCAACATCCGTAAATGTCTTGCCGGAATCCAGCCAGAGATCTACCTCCCTGCTGATGACATCAAGAACTGTCTTCTCCACAGTTCTGTCCGCTGTCCATACAAGCACTGCATCATCATAGGAATCTGCTTCTTTAATGTCTACGCGCACTTCCAGTTCCTGACCGCCGAACACCTGATACCTACCGGCCCACTGGCGGAAACCGCTCAGAATATTCTGTTTCCAGGTCTGAATCTTCACTCCAATCGGAATCTGAAAAGGTACGAAAAATACTCTGGCTGATAATAAAAGAACATTCTTACCATCTATCTCAGTAAGCAGGGCATCCACCGGATACTCTGCTCCGCGTTTGTCTATCTGAATTATATTCCCATGAAAATCTCTTAACATACACAGTCCTCCTCATCATACTAAACTGATTATTAATATTATACTGCTGATATGGACTATACACAAGTATTTTTGTATCTTTTTGACAAATCAATTAACTTGATTCCGTTTTTCTTCCCGTTTTTTCTGCTTGCGCAGCCGGCGTTTTTCCAAAATCTTTAAAGGTTTCGGACGATTCTCTATCTCACCTTTTTCAAATTGAACTAAAGAATGGTTTATTTCATCGATTTCTTTCAGATTAACATACTGCTCCGTATCTATCGGATAATCATGTTTGGCCAAAGAATGATCCAGTGCCATCTTAATCAGGTAATATACTACGCCAAATGCAGGAACACCGATGATCATACCGAAGAAACCAAACAATCCGCCCCCGAGCATGATGGAGAAAATAACCCAGAATGGAGATAATCCGGTACTTTCACCAAGAATAGCCGGACCGATAATATTGCCATCTACCTGCTGAAGAATAAGAATAAAGATTGCAATATAAAGAGCCTTCATTGGGCTTACCATAAGTACGATAAAGATACATGGTACAGCTCCGATAAATGGTCCAAAAAACGGAATGACATTGGTCACACCGATAATTACACTAAGAAGCAGTGTATACGGCATATCCAAAATAGAAAGACAGATAAAGGCCAATACTCCTATAATAGCAGAATCCACAATCTTGCCTATAATAAATCCTCCAAAGATCTGGTGGCTTTTACGGATCGTATTAAGGATGAGATTGCCTTTCTCCGGTTCAAATACCGCATAGATAATCTTTTTTCCCTGACCGGAAAAGGTATCTTTACTGTACAGAGCATATACTGCAACAATAAGCCCTACAATAATATCCATCAGTGTACTCACTACTGAGATTACTCCTGATGTAATGTAGCCAAGATATTGGCTGATGGCCATTAAAACGTCTGTAGTAAACCATTCATTTAACTTACTGCTGACTGCCCCTACAATATCTGCCGCATATTTTTCCAGTTCCGGATAATCATGTGCCAGATCTAAAAGCCATCTGGATACTCTGCTGATATATAAAGGCATGTCCTGGATAATACCGTATATACTGGAAAGAAGCTGAGGAAGCATAAGCCATATGACCGTAACCACAATGGCAAGTCCAAAAATGAGAGCAAAAATAATAGCAATACTGCGAATCAGTTTTTTGCCTTTTAATCCCAGTTCTCCATTGTTATTAAAAAAGACGTTCATCTTCTTTTCACAAAATACCATGACCGGATTTAAAAGATAGGCAATGGCAAGTCCGATTATGATGGATTGAAGAATACCTGCAACAGTACCAAAGGCAGCTATAATGTTTTTAAATTTTAAGACTGCAAAGAAAAACAGGGTACATGCAGCAAATGTCATAAATGCCGCCATACTGATTTCTATATATTTTTTCCAATTATTTTTCATAACTCTTTTCTAAAGTCACTCTGATTTCTTTAATAAAATTTTCACTGTTTAAAATAGTTACTTCCGGAAGAGTGGTAATAAGAGCAAGGTCTTTTGTCATCTTTCCGGATTCAATTGTATCGATGGTTGCTTTTTCCAGCTTGTTAGCAAAGCAGACAAGTTCAGAAATGCCATCCAGTTCACCACGTTTTCTTAATGCTCCTGTCCACGCAAAAATAGTGGCAACGGAGTTGGTAGATGTCTCTTCACCTGCAAGATGTTTATAATAATGTCTCTGCACCGTACCATGAGCCGCTTCATATTCGTAATTGCCATCCGGAGAAACCAGTACAGAAGTCATCATGGCAAGAGAACCAAAAGCTGTGGCTACCATATCACTCATCACATCACCGTCATAATTCTTACATGCCCATATATAACCGCCTTCTGAACGGATCACACGCGCAACAGCATCATCAATTAAAGTATAGAAATATTCAATGCCTGCTTCCTTAAATCTGGCGTCATATTCAGCATCATAAATATCCTGGAAAATGTCTTTAAATGTATGGTCATATTTTTTGGAAATAGTATCCTTTGTTGAGAACCATAAATCCTGTTTTGTATCAAGAGCATAATTAAAACAGCTTCTTGCAAAACTTTCGATGGATTTGCTCACGTTGTGCATACCCTGAATGATTCCTGCTCCATCAAAATCATGAATCAGTTCTCTGGTTTCTGTTCCATCCTCTGCTGTGAAAACCAACTCTGCTTTCCCCGCTCCCGGAATCTTCATCTCTGTTCCTTTGTATACATCTCCGTAAGCATGTCTGGCGATGGTAATCGGCTTCTTCCATGTACGCACTGTTGGGTCAACACCTTTTACAATGATCGGTGCGCGGAAAACAGTTCCATCAAGAATTGCACGAATTGTACCGTTAGGGCTTTTCCACATTTCTTTTAAATTATATTCCGTCATGCGGGCTGCATTTGGAGTGATAGTCGCACATTTTACTGCAACACCATATTTTTTTGTAGCAAGAGCAGAATCCACGGTTACCTTATCATCTGTCTCATTACGGTATTCCAGTCCAAGATCATAATACTCTGTCTTAAGATCAATAAAAGGATATAAAAGTTCATCCTTTATCATCTTCCAGAGAATTCTTGTCATTTCGTCGCCGTCCATCTCTACCAATGGAGTAGTCATTTTAATTTTGTCCATCTTATGTCCTCCTAATACCCGTAAATATTATGTCTTATTTTATTCTGTCTGTAATTGTGTCAATGACGTTTCTTATTATACATTAACGCATTAAATTATACAACTAAATCTTCTCATCTTCCCTTAAATTTAATCGAGGTTTAAAGACAGCTGAATCTCGGCTTCCGCTTCCTGTTTAAAATCGTCCATCTTTTCCTCAGAAAGCTTTGGAAGATCTACGATAGATTCAACTCCAAAACAGCGGAGGAATTCTTCCGTTGTTCCAAACAGAATGGGTCTTCCAATGGCATCCAGCCTTCCTGTTTCACATACAAGGGAATATTCGATCAGCTTGTTAATGGCGTGGTCACACTTGACTCCACGGATCTTTTCAATTTCCTGTCTTGTTATAGGCTGCTTATAGGCAATAATAGAGAGGGTTTCCAGCATTACCTGAGAAAGATTGTATTTTCTTGGCCGTGACATGTAACGGATCAGGCTGTCATAATATTCCTCTTTGCTGCATAACTGATAAGAATCTTCCAGTTTACGGATTCGGATGCCCCGTTCTTCTGCCTCATAGGAAATCATCATATCCTCAATGATTTTTTTTATTGTCTCTTTATCATGTTCCAGAACATTGCAGAGTTCACTTAACTCTAAAGATTTGCCCGCAGAGAACAAAAGTGCCTCGATTGTTCCTTTTAATCTGTTAATTTCCATATTATCTATCCTTTTATTCTTCTTTGGAATCAATCCAAATATCTCCATGGACATCTTCCTGTTTTACTTCAATGACTCCCATCTTCATTAATTCCAATACTGCAAGAAATGTTACAACCAATTGGGTTTTTGTCGGCTGTATCTCAAGCAGTGTGCGGAAATTTATATTTTTCAATCCCAAGAGCTGTTTTCTGATGGAAGTTATCTTTTCTTCTACCCTGACTTCTTCTTTTTTGATTTTTCCAAAAGTGCTGCGGACAGGATCCACTTTATCCTGCCTTTTTTTCATTACATCATGAAAGATTTCATTCAGCCTGCGCAATGTCAGATCACCGATGACCTCTTCCGGCTCTGCTTTTTCTTCATACTCAAGAACTTCTTTTGGCATCTGTGCATTTCCATAAAAAACATGTTCTGCTGATACTCTCATTTTAGAAAGTTCCCCTGCTGCATATTTATAAACCTTATATTCCAGCAAACGACGTACAAGTTCTTCTCTTGGGTCTTCTTCCTCTTCTTTCTCCTCTTTCGGTAAAAGCATGCGGGATTTGATCTCGATTAATGTTGCAGCCATAATAAGAAATTCACTGACAACATCCAGGTTCTCCTCTTCCATCTGTTCCACATATGCTACATACTGATCTGTAATCTCTACAATAGGAATATCATATATATTTAATTTGTTCTTTTCAATCAAATGCAGAAGAAGATCCAACGGTCCTTCAAACACCTGAATTTTTACCGGAATACTTATATTATTCATATTCTGTCTCTTTCTCACATTTCAAAGTAATCACATCTATCTTTGGCGGGTTAAATAATCGAATTTTTATGGAGTGAGTTCCAAGCCCTACGCTGACAATCATTCTTTTATCTTTTTTTTCAAACATTCCCCCATCGTATTCAGGGAAAAGATGATAAGAAGGATCAATAACACCTCCAAGAAAAGGAAGTCTCATAATGCCTCCATGCACGTGGCCGCTTAAGGTAAGGTCTGCGCCCCAGTCTGCATAAGATTCAAAATAAGCAGGATTGTGGGCAAGCAGAATATGAAAACTGTCATTTTTGCACCTGCCTGTCAATTCTTCCATGTGTGAAACATCAAGAAATCTGGTTGCCAGCTTTTTATAATAATACCGGGAAAGATCAATTTCGGACAGATAAATATGCTCTTCTCCGTTTTCGATCCTTATGGTCTCGTTACACAAATGTTTCACACCAGCTTTAGTTATCGCATCTATATATTGGGCATAAACAATTCCTGTTTCCGGATCATCCTGTGCATTCCAGAGAAGCCTTGCTTCGTGATTGCCATTTCCACAGTAAACGGGATAGAACTGTGAAATCTTTCTTAAAAGAGAAACTGCCCGATTGTATTCCTTTCCCTTTTTGGAAACAAGCATATCGCCGCCCACAAACACATAGTCCGGTTCCGACTGCATGAGCAATTCCATAATTTTCTCATTTTCCTTTCCGATCTCATTGTTGTGAAGATCGCTGAGAAATGCAATCTTTTTATTATGAAAACTTCCCGGAATCTTATGTGACCGCACCACATGATCCACCAGGGAAAGCTGTGTATGACTCCGCTTATTTTCTATCAGAAACCAGATGATACCTAAACATAACAATGCTCTTATCCATCCTGTTATCATGATCTGCTCTCCTTTTCCTAATTAGTCACTGTGAATTTTACCTTACACCTCAATCAAGTGTCAAGCCTCACCTGGTTCCACAAGGATTTTAATGAGAAAATGTAGGTCTTTTCTTTTACTTCTTCTGATGAATAAATGGGAATGGTTCCGATAACCTCCCCGTCTAAAAGATAATCTATCTCGCCAATCACTTCATCTTTTTTTATTGGTGCATAAATTTCCTGAAGAATCTTTACATTTTTAGTAATCTGTTTTCCTTCTTCATTTTTTAATAAGGTATAATGAAATTTCTCCCCGCTGTGAATTGAAACGGACTCTCTCTCGCCTCCGCTGATTTCCACAACATTCCAGGATTCCAGAGGATCTTCATCCTCATAGACAATTACATTGGCAAATCCATAATCCAGCATCTTTCTAACATCTTCTGATCTCTGCTTTGAATCTGGGCAACCCATGACAACTGCAATAAGTGAAATATCTTTCCGTGTAGCGGTGGCTGAAAGGCAGAATTTTGCCTTGCTTGTGGATCCTGTTTTCAGTCCGTTACATCCCTGGTATGTTTTTATCAGCTTATTGGTATTAGAAAGCCCGAAAGAAGATTCTCCTTTTGATGTCTTATGCACAAATTCATCCATCCATATGCTGCTGTACTGAAAAATATCCGGATACTTTTCAGTCAGCTCTCTCGACATAATACCGATATCCCTTGCCGTAGACAGGTGTCCCTGTGCATCAAGACCACAGCAGTTGACAAAATGTGTGTTTTTCATACCTAATGCTTTCGCTTTTTCATTCATTCGATCTACAAAAGCCTCTTCACTGCCGCTTATATATTCTGCCATAGCCACACATCCGTCGTTGGCAGAAGATACGGCAATGCATTTAATCAGGGTTTCCACAGTCTGTATCTCTCCTTCTTCCAAAAACACCTGGGAACCTCCCATGGATGCCGCATGGTTACTGACTGTAACCTGATCTAAAAGGCTGATTTTCCCGTCTGACAAATCTTCAAAAATCAGCAAAAGAGTCATAATCTTAGTAACACTTGCCGGCGATTTGGGCACATCTGCTTCTTTTTCGAAAATGACTTTTCCCGTTGAAGACTCAATCAACAATGCACTTTCAGCCGAAATTTCTCCGAACGGTTCTCCACCTGCTGTCTCCCCATGAACCGGTACCGCAAAAAACAAAGATAGAAAAATCATTAGTACTACACATCTTCTTTTCATGTTTTATTCCATCCAATCTTTTAGTTCAATCTATTCTTTTTTCCCTTGTCTCATGCACAATTTTCTTGCCCTCCTTTCCTCCATTTAATATAATAAAACTATGAAATTTCGAATAGGAAAGGGTGAATCATATGAAGACAAAAGCAGTTCGCATTTACGGTGTTCATGATTTAAGACTGGAAGAATTTGAACTTCCTGCTATGGGCGAGGACGAAATTCAGGCCCGCATTATTACAGACAGTTTATGTATGTCTACATACAAAGTACAGAATCAGGGGGCCAAGCACAAGAAGTTACCGGACGATCTTGCTGACAATCCGGTCATTATGGGACACGAATTCTGTGGTGTCATTGAAGCGGTTGGTTCCAAATGGCAGCATCTTTATAAACCGGGTGACAAGTTTGTTGCTCAGCCAAACTTAGGCCGTGCCGATACTTTTTCTCTCGGCTATTCTTTTCCTTATGTTGGCGGTGAAGCAACAAAAGTCATTATTATGAACGAAGCAATTGAGAAGGGATGCCTCCTTCCTTACAAGGGAGAAAGCTTTTTTGAAGGTGCTCTGGTAGAACCTCTTTCCTGTATCATTGCAGGTTTCAAAGCAAACTTCCACTTAAGAGACCGTAACGATTATGATCATACCATGGGCATTCGTGAGGGAGGCGCTATGGCTATCCTTGGCGGAACAGGCCCTATGGGAAGTCTTGCCATTGATTATGCAATTCACTGTGACAGAAGACCTTCTCTTTTGGTTGTAACCGGAAGTACACCGTCTAAACTGGAACGAAGCAAAATGCTCTATACAGTAGAAGAAGCAGCAAAGAACGGCGTGGAACTTCATTATGTTCTTACGCCAAAGGGAAGTAACTTTGTAGATGAAGTGAAAGCGCTCTCTCCAAATGGAAAAGGCTTCGATGATATTTTCCTTATGGTGGCACAGGAGGATGTTGTTACTCAGGCTGAGATGCTCCTTGCAAATGACGGTTGTTTTAATTTCTTTGCAGGACCTGCTGATTCCAAATTCTCTGCCAAGATTAATTTTTATAACATCCACTACAATGCTGCTCATTATGTAGGTACAAGCGGAAGCAATACTCAGGATATGAAAGATGCCATTGCATGTATCGAAAAGAAAGTAGTGAATCTTGCCAAGATTGCAACCCACATTATGGGGCTTAATGACGTTTGTGATTCCATTATGAAACTTCCGGAACTTCCAGGCGGCAAAAAAATCGTCTACTCTCAGAAGAATTTCCCTATTACAGACGTTGCAGAACTTAATTCCGATGATACATTCCAGAATACTTTAAAAGAAATCATCGCCCGCCACGATGGTTTATGGAATGCAGAAGCAGAAGAATATTTCCTGACAAACTGTGCTGACATTTAATTTTTGACAGAAAGGAGCATGGAATCATGCCCAACTCCAAACAAAAAGTACGTGACCGTGATTATTATGGTGAATACCAGAAGAAAAGCTGTTATAACGTAGATCAATGGATAAAAATCATCTCCAATGAGGCTTTTGTCAGCCCTACGGAACTTTCGATCCTAAAAGAAATCTTTTTATCGGCCAACCATGCTGCATCTCTTTCTCAGCTTGGATTCCGTCATAAGAAAGATCCTTCTTACTTCGTAGTCAAAATGAATCAGCTTGCATCGAACATCGGCAGACCTAATGGCTATTCTGTAGATGTTGATCTGGATGGTAATGAATACTGGTGGTATCTTCTGTTCTGGGGCAAGAATACAAAACTTGCCGGTCTGGAATGGAAGCTTCTTCCGGAACTGGCAGAAGCAATAGAATATCTGTATCCGGAACTTGAGGATCAATACAACTCCTATATGAGCGAGATTGAACGAAGCGAACAGATCCGCTATACAAAAGAAGACTCTGTCTGGATTGCTTCTACTTTGCTCCTCTTTGAAAAAGTATATTTGGAACATCCGACGGATATCTACGATCTTCTTTTAATGCAATATGAAGTTTCCCAGCGTTCTCAGAAAATCTATGGACAGGACGTTGATGTGGATATTATTACAGACAACTGTAATGCGGATTCCTCCAGATGTGTTTTCCCTTATCTTAGGGACATTGATAAATACTGGAGAGTCTGTTATCCCGGCGAATTGGAAGACGCTGTCCTGCGCCCGGAAAAAATCGATTATAACGCTTATGTTCCGTCTAAATTCGGCTTTGTCAAAATCAAAGAGCTCTGTGAATTTTTAGAGACTGATTATTGTAAACTGACCGATCCCAACTATATAGAGATTGACGAGTCCAATCCTTTTTATAAAATGATCAACTTTATTAAAGAAAATGGCCGAAGAAGGTATATGGACCTGACTGCACCTACGGAAGAAGATATTGAACGATTTCTGAACCAAAAGGAACGAAGCAAGGAAGCTTTAAATGAATTTCATTCCCTTGGCCGCATTCTTACACTTCAGTATCCATCTTTTACACAGACAGAACAGGCTTCCTGGCTGGAACGTGACAATACAACCATTAAAAGCTGTTGGATCGACTCCTATGAGCTAAAGGATTATAAAGGCTTTGGTCCCACATTTTCTATTCTATGTGGACAAAATGATGATCAGAAAGGAAAGATCATCTTCTCTGTATTGCTGAACTTTCCAATTGAATCTGCAGAACTTACAGAAAAGATTATGGAGAAATGCGGTAATCTGACCGTACTGACATCTGCCAATTTTAAAGTTGAAAAAAGTATCCGGATGGATACCATTTACAGTGCTGCCTTCGGCAATTCTATTCTGGCCTATACTTCTTTTGAGGAACAAGCTGTATTAGAAGAATCTTTGCAGGACGTTACATCAAAATTTGAAACGGCAATTCAGATTTTGGCTTCCTATTATCTGGATATTATAGAATCCGTATATGCTCCGGCACAAAAAACGGAAGAAGAAACTGTCGCAGCACTGGATACACAATCAGAAAACACTCCTTCTCCTGCTTCTACAACAGGAACCAGTGGAGAAACTAATTCTATTCCAATATCAGCTGTATCAGAATCTGTTACGAAAAGAAGAACACCAATGCAGTCTCATGAAGACCGTAAGGATTCTTCCTTTACACTTTACCCTAAAAACATTCTTATTCAGGGTCCGTCCGGATGTGGAAAGCTGGAACAGGCTGTCCGGATCTGCATAGGTATTATCGAGGGCTCTCCTCTGAAAGATATCCAAAACGAATCCTACATGGAGATTTTGAAACGCTTTGGCACTTATCAGGAAGAAGGCAGAATTTTATTTACAGGAGGTACCGGGATTTCTTTCGAAGACTGGATGGAAGGTCCTTATGGAGAAGGAAGATTTGTGACTTTTACCAATCAAATTACTTCCGGCCGTTATGTATGCCTCATAGAAGATTTTTCAGCGGATAATATAAAAAATGTGATGAAAGATGCATTCTGTCTTCTTGCACCGGAAAAACGGGAAGGACAGCCGGCCTATGTACGCACAGAGCTTCCAGGCTCTTTACAGCCATATTCTCTCCCATCCAATTTATTTCTTATAGGTATAACAGATTCCAGCCTGTCTTCTCTTAAGATAGATTCCATCAACCCGATCTTCCACATCCAGCATATGTCCTGCCAGGATGACTATTGGATGAATCTTGATCTTGATGGATTGAACATAAATACTATGCTTCACACCATGAATCAACGCCTTGCCTATTTCATCGGATCGGAATATCAAATCGGACATAAATTATTTGATGATTTAAAATCAGATAAATCACTACATTCACTTGGAACCATTATGTATGGAAAGATTCTTCCTTTATTGCATCATTTTTTTGTGACAGCAGGTTACAAAGATCCATACGAAGGGCTCTACTTTATCTTTGGTGACTTTAAAAAGTCAAAACCAGAATACGAACTTATTCAAAAAGAGACCATGAATCCTGATGAAATCTTTGGTAAAGATTTGAATTTCACAGAAAAAACAGTTTACCGTATTCAAAAATCAGCATTTTTTGAATTAAATAGTTATCTTGAATTATAATCATAGCTGACAAATCACCGGAAGCGCCAGAAGGTGCATTCCGGGATTGTAAGCGGTCGCCAAGGTCTCGAGCAAGCTCGGACTTTGGCTCGTCGCTGACACAAAAAGAGGATGTTCATTACCCGGTCAGGGAATAGGAACATCCTCTTTTATTATCTTTATAATTCACCTTGCTTTATGGAATAGAGAGTAATCTCTTTTTCTATTCCAGCTTCTTTTGCATAATTCTTAATTGTCTTCCAGAATCCCTGTCTGGACATAGGATTACCATAACGATTCGGGAAGAGCCAGTCTTCCGGTTCCAATCTTCGATAGTTTATGTAAGCCTCCAGTGCCTCTTTTGTATCTTCATTTAATAGATATGTTTTATCCTGTTTACCACAAGAATAACTTAAACAGTTTCTCCCTAAATCTACGGAAGATACTTTCAATTTCACTAATTCCGATATGGACATCTTCATGTTGTATAAAAGAAGCAACATAGCTCTGTCTCTTAAACCTTTAAAAGAAAAAACGACTGGCGGATTCAGCAGTTTCTCCATCTCGCTCCGATTTAAAACAGGATTTGGAGTTCCATCGGCCTTTGGAAGTTTTATTCCAAGTGCAGGATTCATACTCATATATTGCATATCACATAAATACTGAAACAAAGATTTGATTGCAATAAAACTGCGTGTTATGGTAGCTGCTGCATAACCGTAATCCTGAAGATGCTTCCTATATGTCTGTAAAATTCCATAATCTACCTTCGTTAATTCTTCTACTCCGTTCTTTTCTAAAAAAGTTACCAGTTTTTTCAAATCACGGCTATAAGATTTAAATGTATTCTCACTCACTTGCTTCCCATTATGTAAAAAAAACAAGTATTCATCCACAAGCTTTATCATCATTTATCCCCCTTGATTCAAGTCTCGCCCGCGAGACTCGCTGCTGGATCCGCTTCCCCATAATCGACATTTTCCACAGCGAATCCATGCGCATCTTCACAGAGCGTATATCAGATGGGAGATATCACCCGCCACTGATACTGAGTACTTTGTATACTATACCATAGTTTCCAGAAAATAGGAAGTATTTTTAACAAACATATTGTATTTTTTTAAACACAATTGAATTATTTGTAGGTGAAAATTCTCTGCCCTGCTTTAAAATTTATCGCTAATTCTACTATTATCAGAATAATTGTCACAATAACACCAATAGAACAAAGATTTGTAAAGTTGATTTTCTTATAGACATTGTCAATTTCTATTCCAATCTGACCCATCTTTTTCAAAAGCAAAAATCCGAAGAATTGCGGAATTAAAATTACACTCATACAGATTGCATTTCCAATATTATAATAAAAGGTACATAAAGATAAAAAAAGACCTGTTAAAAAAGCAAAACAGAATTCCAGAATAAAAAGTGCGGCATGTTTTGACAACTGAAAATATAGAAGAAAAATAAAAAGTATCTGTTTTCCTCTTTTTACGAAAAGGTAGAAAAAAAGATCTTGTCCACCAATGGAATCTATTTGTTTTAGGTTTTGAAACCCTTCCATGATACAATCCGCATATTCTTTATGAGTATGAAAAACAAAATTTATAAATAGAATCCCCAATAAAAGCCCCAGATAATATAGGCACATAGAAAGTTTGTTATTCATTCCCGACCTCTTTTATTCAAAACTTTTCTATTATTTTATGCTGATAATTTCATCTTAGAACAAAGTTTCTTATAGAACAAAGTTTCTTATAGAAAAACAAAAAAATAGCTGAACGAAACTGTTCAGCTATCTTGTTTATTTTGCATAATCTGTTGCTCTGCTTTCGCGAATAACATTTACTTTAATCTGTCCAGGATATTCTAACTCATTCTCAATCTGTTTAGAAATATCTCGAGCCAGTAAAATCATATCTGCATCATTTACCTGCTCAGGAACAACCATTACACGAATTTCGCGGCCTGCCTGAATTGCAAAAGTCTTATCTACGCCCTTGAATGCAGTTGCAATCTCTTCTAACTGTCTTAATCTGGTTGTATATGTTTCCAGAGTCTCTCTTCTTGCCCCTGGTCTTGCAGCTGAAATAGTATCAGCAGCCTGTACAATACATGCGATTAAGGAAGTAGGTTCTACATCACCGTGATGGGACTGTACCGCATTGATAACGATCGGAGATTCTTTGTATCGCTTACATAAGTCAACACCAATTGAAATATGAGAACCTTCTAATTCCTGATCAACGGATTTACCGATATCATGAAGAAGACCTGCTCTCTTCGCCATTCTAACATCAACGCCAATCTCACCGGCAATTAAACCGGATAACATAGATACTTCAATAGAATGTTTTAACGCATTCTGACCATAACTGGTTCTGAATTTCATCTTACCAAGTAAACGTACTAATTCAGGATGAATACCGTGAACACCAACTTCTAATGTAGCAGCTTCACCTTCTGCTCTCATCATGGCTTCCACTTCTTTTTGTGCCTTTTCAACCATCTCTTCAATTCTGGCTGGATGAATACGTCCATCTAAAATCAGCTTTTCAAGAGCGATTCTGGCAACTTCTCTTCGAATTGGATCAAAACTGGAAAGAATTACTGCTTCCGGTGTGTCATCAATAATTAAATCTACACCTGTCAATGTCTCAAGAGTACGAATATTACGTCCTTCACGTCCGATAATTCTGCCCTTCATCTCATCGTTCGGAAGCTGAACTAAAGAAATTGTTGTCTCAGACACATGGTCTGCTGCACATCTCTGGATGGCTGTTACAACATATTCTTTGGCTTTCTTGTCTGCTTCTTCTTTTGCTCTGGTCTCCATCTCTTTGATCATCAGAGCAGTTTCATGTTTCACTTCATCCTCTACGGTTTTAAGTAGATATTCTTTTGCCTGTTCAGAGGTTAATCCGGAAATACGTTCCAGTTCCTGTAACTGTTTTGCCTGCATCTCTTCTACCTTGACACGCTGTTTGTCAAGTGCAGATTCTTTATGAGCAAGAGCATTCTCTTTTTTCTCTAAAGCATCCGCTTTACGATCTACAGACTCTTCCTTGTTAATGACTCTCTTTTCCATGCGCTGAAGCTCAGCTCTACGTTCTCTTGTTTCCTTTTCGAATTCATTCTTTGCCTTTAAAGATTCTTCTTTTGCTTCAAGTAAAGCTTCTCTCTTCTTGGATTCCGCAGTTTTGAGCGCATCATCTATAATCTTTCTGGCTTTGTCTTCTGCACTGCCAATCTTGGCTTCCGCAATCTTCTTACGATATGTAATAACAACTGCAGCTGTTACAGGACATGCGATTACCAGAGTAATTAATACGGAAATCAATACATCCACAGGAGCACCTCCTTATTTAGTTTTTCTTGTACAAAAGTACAACAGTTAAATTGTACACTTCTTTATAACAAATGTCAAGGGATGCTCTGTTTAAGATTAAATTTTTGTTACATATTTGAAATTTGACGAATAATGTCTTTTATCATTGAGGAATCATATCCCTTTCTGGCAAAATATTGATACGTTTTTGCACTTTTTTCATAAGAGGTGCCTTTTTTCCTGTTCCAATAACGTTCTACGACAGGCATCAGGTCATCACGGTCATTCTCCTCCTTGATTTGAGACAGGATATGATCCGGTATTCCTTTCATGGAAAGCTGGTACTTTAACTGCCTGATGCTTTTGGAATGCTTACGCACCGCAATATAATCTTCAGCATAACGAAAATCATCTAAATAATGACGTTCTCTTCCGTAATGAAGGATTTCTTCTATGATATGTTCCGGATAACAGGCTTTATGAAGTTTGTCTTTCACTTCCTTCTCCGTATAATCTCTGGATGCCAGAAGACAAATCAGATAATTCCTGCCTCGTGGAAAAACCAGTTCCTTATATATCCATTGAAGCTGCTCCTCTGTCAGTTCCCGGCCTTCAGAAAGTTCCAGACTGCGTTCTTCCTTTCTGCCCAGGGGAAAAGTGCTGCCATCTTCCAAATATATAATACAACGCCCAGCTGAGGCTTCTTCTAATCTAACAATTCGCATCTAATCATTCGTATCCTTTAACCCTATTCTGTCATTGATTTATTCGAATCTATATTCAAATCTTTGTCCGCATCTTCTTTTGAACTGTCCAGCTGGTAAAAGGCTCTGACTTTACACTCTACCTCTTCCATCATTGCAGGGTGTTCTAAAAGATAAAGTTTCGCATTCTCACGGCCCTGACCGATACGGGTTCCTTCATAGGAATACCATGCACCGCTCTTATTCACAACATTACAGCTTGCTGCAAGATCCAAAATATCACCTTCACGGGAAATACCTTTACCAAACATAATATCGAATTCTGCTTCCTTGAAAGGAGGGGCAATCTTATTCTTTACAACCTTAACTCTTGTTCTGTTACCAATAATCTCACCGCTCTGTTTAATGGACTCGATTCTTCTTACATCAAGACGTACGGAAGCGTAGAACTTAAGTGCACGTCCGCCTGTTGTTGTCTCCGGATTACCAAACATAACGCCCACTTTCTCACGAAGCTGGTTAATGAACACTACAACACAGTTATACTTATTAATATGTCCTGTAAGCTTACGAAGAGCCTTGGACATAAGACGGGCATGAAGTCCCACCTGTGTATCGCCCATATCACCATCAATCTCAGCCTTCGGTACGAGGGCTGCTACAGAGTCAATGATAATAATATCCATAGCTCCGGAACGAAGCATTGTCTCTGCAATCTCCAGAGCCTGTTCTCCATTATCCGGCTGGGAAATATAAAGATTCTCAATGTCTACACCGATATTCTTCGCATATACCGGGTCAAGTGCATGTTCCGCATCAATAAATCCGGCGATTCCGCCTCTTTTTTGTACTTCAGATATCATATGTAATGCAACCGTTGTCTTACCACTGGACTCCGGTCCATAAATCTCTACAATACGTCCCTTTGGAACACCGCCTGCTCCAAGAGCAATGTCAAGACTTAAAGAGCCTGTAGGTACAGTTTCTACCTGCATATGGGCAGAGTTGTCCCCCAGCTTCATAACAGATCCTTTCCCGTACTCCTTCTCAATATCTGCAATAGCACGTTTCAATGCGCTTAATTTTTCTTCGTTTACCATATTATTAGCCTTATTATTTGTCATGTTATTTGCCATATTATCTATCTGCCTTTCTTCATATTCAGTGTTCATAGTATAACACAGTCCTCAAAAAAAAACAAGTGTTTGTTTTGTAAAAAAATGTAAGCCATAGATAGTAAAAAAACCGGCCTGAATGATTTCAGGCCAGTTCATCATATTCTATAAGACATTGTCTTAAAAATCCCAGCGCATTTGCTACAGAACTCTCTCTGATTTTCTGTCTGTTACCGCTGAACATACATTTTTTAACGTAGTTTTTCTCCTTAATGTGACATCCAATGTATACAAGTCCCACTGGTTTTTCTTCTGTTCCGCCGCCAGGGCCTGCAATACCGGTAACGGAAACTGCAACTTCTGCCTGGGCGGCAATGGCTGCTCCAACAGCCATCTCTTTTGCAGTCTGACTGGATACTGCACCAAATTCCTCTAAGGTCTTTTTATTCACCTCCAGGATTTTTCTCTTCGCTCTGTTGGAATAGGTAATAAATCCGCGTCCAAACACGTCTGACACCCCCGGAACGCCTACAATACGCCCGGCCAGAAGACCGCCGGTACAGGATTCCGCTGTTACAAGCTTCCACTCCCTGTTTTGAAGAATTTTTATAATACTCTCCTCCAGAGTCTCATTTTCATCCATGGAATAAATATTTTTTCCAAATCTTTTGCTGACCTCATCACAGATCGGCTGAATCAATTTCTTTGCTTCCTGTATGTCTGATGCTTTTGCAGTAACACGAAGATGTACCTCCCCTGTTTTGGCATAAGGAGCAATAGTTGGATTTGTCTGATTCTTAAGCATATCACTGATTGCGTCTTCCAGCATACTTTCACCTATACCAAAGGTCTTAATTGTACGGGAATAGATGACACCGTCTGTCATTTTTTCAAGATATGGGACAACCTGTTCTTCAAACAAAGGTTTCAGTTCACCCGGCGGCCCCGGAAGAAGAATGACTGTTTTGTCTCCTTCTTTTGACTTAAGAATAAGCCCGGGTGCGGTACCGTTGGGATTAAAAAGAATCTGAGCCCCTTCCGGAACCATTGCCTGTTTCCAGTTGTTCTCTGTAATCTTGTGAATCATTCGTTTTTCAAAAAAATCTTCTATGGAAGACTTCACATTCTCGTCCAGATAAAGAGGCAGATCAAGTACCTTAGCCGCTGTTTCTTTCGTAATATCATCTGCAGTCGGCCCCAGACCTCCGGACAAAACAAGAATGTCGGAGCGGGACAAAGCACTTTTAAGTGCCATGGTCAGGCGTTCTTCATTATCTCCCACTGTCGTCTCAAAATATACGGATATACCTAGTCCTGCCATCTTTTCAGACAGATAGGCTGCGTTGGTATTCACAATATTACCAAGCAATATCTCTGTCCCTACAGAAATCAGTTCGGCTGTCATAAGAAGTCATCTCCTTTATTTTTGTTCAGTCAGTACCTGTTTGTTTTTCATAATATAGTCTAACAGGGAAACGATAGTAAGAATAAGGGAAACATAGATTAAAATCTGTTCTAACCAGAAGAATACTGTACCTTCCGGATGAATGATTAACAGCATAATCATAAACATCTGAGATACTGTTTTAAATTTGCCCCAGTAGCTTGCAGCAATAACAATACCATTGTCAGATGCCACAAGACGGAATCCGCTGATAATAAATTCTCTCGCAATAATGATAATTACAATCCATGCAGGCAGACGGCCAAGTTCAATCAAACAAATCATGGCAGAACAAACTAAAAGCTTGTCCGCAAGAGGATCCATAAACTTTCCAAAGTTTGTAACAAGATTATATTTTCTGGCAATATAACCGTCAAAAAAATCTGTTAAACTTGCTGCTGCAAATAACACAAGGGCTGTCAATTCTGTTGTAAAACCTTTATTCATCAGTAAAAATACTACGAAAAAAGGAATCATAATCACTCTAAGAATAGTAAGCTTATTCGGTAAATTCATTTCCATAATACACATCTCCTATCAAATCATACTCATTCGCTTCGGTAATCAATACATCAACAAAAGTTCCGGAAATAATTTCTTCCGGACTGCGGACAAACACGCATCCGTCTACTTTTGGAGCATCCTTTTCACTTCTGCCTACATAAATGTCTTCATCGAACAGATAACCTTCTACACATACTTTCAGAATGTGTCCTACCATCTGTTGATTTTTATCATATGAAATCTCCTGCTGCAGCTCCATGATCTCGTCTCTGCGGCGGATCTTCATATCTTCTTCAATCTGTTCTTCCATAGAAGCAGCTCTTGTTCCTTCTTCCGGAGAATAGGTAAATACACCAAGGCGGTCAAATTCCATCTCATCCACAAATGCTGCCATAGCCTCATGTTCTTCTTCTGTCTCTCCAGGGAAACCGGAAATCAGGGTTGTTCTTAATGTAATCTCAGGAATTCTCTCTCTTAGTTTTCCAATGATCTCTACCAACTCTGCTCTGTTTGTGCGGCGTCCCATTAATTTAAGAACCCTGTCCTCGCTATGCTGTATAGGCATATCCAGATATTTGCAAATTTTATCTTCTGTTGCCATTACTTCAATCAGTTCTTCTGTGATTTCTTCCGGATAACAATAAAGAATTCGAATCCATTCAATTCCGTCAATCCGGCAAAGTTTGCGAAGTAATTCAGGAAGCATTTTTCTTCCATAGCGGTCTATGCCATACACGGTTGTCTCCTGGGCAACCAATACAAGTTCCCGGATTCCATCAGCGGCAAGTTTTTCCGCCTCTTTTAAAATATGTTCCATAGGAACACTGCGGTAATTACCGCGGATACTTGGAATAATACAATATGTACACCGTTTATTACATCCTTCTGCGATTTTAAGATAAGCAAGATGATTTCCTGTAGTAATAACACGATCGACCTGGCTCATATCAGGAAGATAGGTAAGTTCCCTGATCATTGTCACTTTCTGTTCTTCTGTTTCCTTTTCCATTGCCTGTTCAATGGCACGAATAATATCATCATAGTTGGCTGATCCAAGAATAATATCCACTTCCGGTAATTCTTCCCTGATTTCTTCAGGATATCTCTGTGCAAGACAACCTGTCACCACCAGAAGCCTGCATCTGTTTTCTTTATAGGATGCCATCTCAAGAATCGTCTCTATGCTTTCCTCTTTCGCATCATGAATGAAACAGCATGTATTGATTACAATTACATCTGCCTCTTCTTCCCGGCTGACAATTTCATATCCTGCCTTTTTTGACAGACCGATCATGTATTCGCTGTCTACAAGATTCTTATCGCAGCCTAGGGATACAAAAAATAGATTCATGTTAATCCCAACTTTCTTTTTATTTTAGTCTATAAGAATAGAGACATTCCCCATTCTTATAAATACTCTTCAAAATACTGTTCCAGCTGATCTTCGGACATCAGTATTCTTCTTGGCTTTGTACCTTCTTCCGGCCCCACAATGCCTGCGTCAGCAAGCTGTTCCATAATTCTGGAAGCACGGTTAAATCCAACCTTAAACATGCGCTGAAGCATTCCAATGGATGCCTTTTCCTTTGTTACAATAAATCTTGCAGCTTCCTGAAACAATTCGTCTTTTTCTTCAGAACCGGCTGCAGTTTTTATACTTGTCTCAATTTTGGAAGTAACTTCCCTGGCAATGTTTTGTTGTTCTTCTCCTCCGGTCTGTTCTTTTAAGAAATCAACAATGGCTCCCACTTCCTTATCTGAGATAAAAGCGCCCTGTACACGGATCGGTTTCTGCTGTCCCTGTGGAGCAAACAGCATATCACCGTTACCGAGCAGTTTTTCTGCCCCATTCATGTCAAGAATTGTTCTGGAATCCACACCTGAGGACACCATAAATGCAATTCTTGATGGAACATTGGCTTTGATCAGACCGGTAATAACATTGACAGACGGTCTCTGAGTTGCAATAACAAGATGAATGCCCGCTGCTCTTGCAAGCTGGGAAAGTCTCACAATTGCACCTTCCACTTCGCCTGGAGCAACCATCATAAGATCCGCAAGCTCATCTACAATAATAATGATCTGTGGAAGCTTCTTAATTGCATCCGGTTCCACTTCACCGGTTGCCAGAACCTCTTCCACTTTCTTATTGTAGCCTTCCAGATTTCTTACCCCGTATTCAGCAAACTTGTTATAACGCTCGGTCATCTCTGCCACCGCCCAGTTTAATGCTCCTGCTGCTTTCTGAGGATCAGTCACCACCGGAATAAGCAGATGTGGAATGCCGTTGTATGTACTAAGCTCTACCACTTTCGGGTCAATCATAATAAACTTTACATCTTTTGGATCTGCTTTATAGAGAACACTTGTAATTAATGTGTTAACAAATACAGATTTACCGGAACCTGTTGCACCTGCAATCAACATATGAGGCATTTTTGCAATGTCTGATACAATTATATTTCCCGCAATATCTTTTCCTACGGCATAGGTAAGACTTGATCTGGCAGATTTGAATTTGTCACTTTCAATCAAATCTCTCAAACGTACCATCTCGTTATGCTGGTTTGGAACTTCGATCCCAATGGCTGCTTTTCCAGGAATCGGAGCTTCAATTCGAATATCCGCAGCTGCAAGATTTAATTTGATGTCATCAGAAAGGCTTAAAATACGGCTTACTTTAACCCCTTGTTCCGGTTGAAGTTCATATCTTGTAACCGATGGACCGCAGCTGACATCCGTAATTGTTACATTGACACCAAAGTTTGCCAATGTCTGCTGCAGCTTCATGGCTGTTTCCTTTAGTATTCTCTGCTGTTTTAGGGAGTTTGTATTAGATCCCCTCATCATCAGATCATATGGAGGAAATATATAAGGTTTATTTGCTGCTTTTGCCGCCTGATCCATATCCTGTTTCATCTGCTCAGATACCTGTTCGTCCATTGCAGGTTTCTGAACTCTTGTTTGTTTCTTTTCAGGTTCATTTACTCTTTCTTCCACCGGAGCATTGTTCTTTTCTTCAAAAGAATGGTCTCTCGCCACTGTTTCCGTATCTGGTCCTATGGAGCTTTCCGGTACAACCAGTTCTTCAAGCTTCAGATCATCAAGCCATGAAAATGTATCCATGGATATGGAATCTGCAGCTTTCTTCTCCGGATTTTCTGAAGCTTTCTTTTCTGCTGTGCTGCCATTTGGTTCCTGCATTCCAGTCTGTTCAAAAGCTGTATCCAGCCCAAATTTTTCACCAATATCAACAACTTTCTTTTTAGGTCTTCCCGGTTTCTTCTTCGCATCTTTCTCTTCTATCAGATTATCACGGAAAGTGCCTGGTATAGCCTTTTGTTCTAGTGCCTTTTCTTCCCTTTTCTGCTGTCTTTCTACTATTTTCTCTTTAGAAACTTTCACTGTTGAACTTCCAGCATCTTTTAATAATTTCAGAATTGACTTTTCAAACACCAGCATAAGAGAAATCAGCATTATCATGACTGTTATAATGACTGATGCCGCTTTACCCAAAAACTTGTTAAGCACAATACAGACTGCTCCGCCAATAAAACCTCCGCCTGTGTGATAGGTAAATGCATGTTCCGCTGCCGCAAAAACGGATGTCTCATCAAAATTAACAAACATCTGACTGATGACAGAAATCATACAGAAAAACAGAATTGTTAAAATAGTCTTTTTGATTGCAAGGGAACTGAACTGATTGGCAAACAAAAGGCCAACCAGAATCAGTATCACCACCGGAAGCACATGCTGTACAACGCCAAAAGTTCCAAAGAAAATGGAGCTGATGATATTGCCAACCGCACCGCAAAAGCCAAAGTTCCCTAACAGGAGCAGCACTGCAGCGATAACAGTAATCCAGATAATGATTTCTGTATGAAAAGACGCAAAATCCTGAGATTTTTCCTGCCCCTTTTTTGCAGAGGAGGATGTCCTTTTTTTCGTAGTAGTTTTTTTTCGATTGTTACTCATGTAACCCCTCTTTCTGTCAGCTGCATGACTGATTCTGACATATCAATTCATACAGCTTATTTAATGCGTGGCTGATTCCACCCACCTCATCTATAATTCCTTCTTCAATTGTCTCCTCACCTACTAAAACAGTTCCCACATCCCGGTTAAGAATCCCTGTTGCCATCATAAGTTCTTCCATTCTTTCTTTTGAAATGCGGGAATGATCGGATACAAAACGAAGAATCCTGTCTTGAATCATTTTAAAATAATCGTAAGTCTGTTGCGCCCCAATAACCATGCCATTCATTCGAACAGGATGAATTACCATGGTTCCGCTTGGAACAATATAGGAATAATCTGCAGCCACCGCAAGCGGCACACCGATAGAGTGGCTGTCGCCTATGACAAGTGATACAACCGGTTTACTGATAGATGCGATCATCTCTCCTATGGCAAGACCTGCTGAGCAGTCTCCTCCAATAGAGTTCTCCACCAGAAGAAGTCCGGCAATCTCGGGAGAATTCTCCACATAAGCAAGCTGAGGCAGAACATGCTCATATTTTGTCGTCTTACTAGAAGAAGAAAGATTCTCATGACCTTCAATCTCGCCTATCACAGATAATAATAATATTTTACGATCATCGGGTCCGGTTAAATACATTTGTCCCAAATCGAATAGATTGTCTTTTTGATTTTCCTGCATTATAATCTCCTTTCAACACCACGGTTGAAACATATTTTATGCAGAGAAACAAATTCTATTCTATTTAAATTGTTTTCTGATTTAATGAAAACACCAGGCAGAATACTATAATTCCGGATTCTGCCTGGAAAATTCAAGTCTCGCCCGCAAGACTTGACGCGGGATCCGTGTCAGCTTCGCTGATATCTATGCAAGATCTGCAGTGTCCAGCACAATGGTAAACGGACCATCGTTTATAATCTCTACCTGCATTTCTGCTCCAAATTCTCCATGGGCAACCTTTTTCACCTGTGGAGTACATTGCCCGATCACATATTCATAAAGAGCTTTCGCATGTTCCGGGCTGCCGGCACCGGTGAAACTTGGTCTTCTTCCTTTTCTGCAATCGGCATATAAAGTAAACTGAGATATAATTAAAAGTTCTCCGTCTGTGTCTTGAATGGAAAGGTTGGTTTTTCCATTCTCATCTTCGCAGATACGAAGACCGATCAGTTTGCGGATCAGTTTGTCTGCATCTTCTCTGGTATCCTCATTACAAACTCCAAGAAGAACGTTATATCCTTTGCCGATCTCACCAATCACCTGTCCGTCTACAGATACTTTACTTCTTAAAACTCTCTGTATTACGGCTCTCATTAGATCTGCTCCAATGCCTGTGCAAGGTCTTCAATAATATCTTCTACATCTTCAATGCCCACACTGAATCGGATCAGTTCAGGTCCGATACCGGCTTCCAAAAGCTGTTCATCTGTAAGCTGTCTGTGTGTGGTACTTGCCGGATGGAGCACACCTGTCTTTGCATCAGCTACGTGAACAACGATGGCTGCAAGCTGAAGACTGTCCATCAGCTTCATTGCTGCTTCTCTTCCGCCTTTTACACCAAATGAGATAACGCCGCAAGTGCCTTTAGGCATATATTTCTGAGCCATTGGATAGAATTTATTTCCTTCCATAGACGGATAATTGACCCATTCAATTTTGTCATGAGCTGCAAGATATTCTGCCACTTTTGTGGCATTCTCACAGTGGCGCTGTACTCTTAAATGAAGAGTTTCCAGACCAATACTTAAGAGAAATGCATTGTTAGGAGACGGTGTTACACCAAGGTCTCTCATAAGCTGTGTTCTCGCTTTTGTAATATAAGCTGCATTGCCAAAACGTTCTGTATATACAACACCATGATAGGAATCGTCCGGTTCTGTAAGTCCCGGATACTTGCCATTATTCCAGTCAAATGTTCCGCCATCTACAATAATACCGCCAAGAGCAACTGCATGTCCGTCAAGGTATTTGGATGTGGAATGCACCACAATGTCGGCACCATGTTCAATCGGTCTGCAGTTAATCGGTGTGGCAAAAGTATTATCTACGATCAACGGAACTCCATGGGCATGAGCTGCTTTTGCAAACATCTCAATATCCGGAATTTCAAGAGATGGATTGGTCAAACTTTCAATAAATACTGCCTTTGTATTTTCTTTGAATTTTGTTTCTAATTCTTCTGCTGTAACATCTGTTGGAACAAAAGTCGTCTCAATTCCAATCTTAGGAAGAGTTACACCAAAAAGATTAAATGTTCCGCCATAGATTGCATTTCCTGCAATAATATGATCCCCTGCACCACAGATATTTAAAATGGATAATGTGGATGCTGCCTGTCCGGATGAGGTGAAAAGAGCACCAACACCGCCTTCTAATGCAGCGATTCTTTTTTCTACAACATCAGATGTAGGGTTGGAAAGTCTTGTATAGAAAAATCCATCTGCCTCCAGATCAAAAAGCTTACCTACTTCTTCACCGGATGTATAACGATATGTTGTACTCTGAACGATCGGTGTTACTCGCGGCTGACCATTCTCAGGAGTATATCCGGCCTGAACACAATTCGTATTGATTCTGTATTTACTCATAATGTATCTCCTCCTGTCATTTGTTCCTTTGAATCATATTATGTAATAATACTCCAATTAAGCTTCTGCTAAGAAAGCTTTGTAGCATTTGTATGCTTCATAAATATCTGCTTTGTTTGTTACTTCCCAAGGTGCATGCATACTGAGTACAGAAACACCGCTGTCGATTACATTCATTCCATAGCCGGCTAAAATATATGCGATGGTACCTCCGCCGCCAAAGTCAACTTTGCCAAGTTCTGATGTCTGATACACAACACTGTGTTTTTCCATGATAGCGCGGAGTTTGCCAAGATATTCTGCATTGGCATCGTTACATCCGCCTTTTCCTTTTGCTCCTGTATATTTGTTAAATACAACACCATGTGCTGCATAGGATGTATTTTTCTTTTCAAATGGTTCCGGATACATTGGATCATATGCCGCACTTACGTCAGAAGAAAGCATAAAGGAATTAGTAAGAGCTCTTCTAAGGGAAAGTTCAGAATAAGCACCCATGCAGTTTAACAATTCTGCAACTGTATTCTCAAAGAATCTGGATTCCATACCTGTAGCTCCAATACTTCCTACTTCTTCTTTATCTACAAAAAGGCAGCAGGATGTCTTTTCTGTAACAGGTGCTTCCAGCATTGCAATAAATGATGTATACGCACACACTCTGTCGTCCTGTCCATATCCCATGACCATACTTCTGTCAAGACCGCAGTCTCTCGCTTTGCCGGCTGGAACTACTTCAATCTCAGCAGAAAGGAAATCTTCTTCTTCGATATGGTATTTTTCCTTGAGAAGGTTTAAGATATTGGCTTTCACCGCATCTTTTGTCTCTTTATCTTCATCTTCAACTAATGGTCTGCTTCCGATCAAAATATCAAGCTGTTCTCCTTCTACAACAACGTCTGCTGTTTTCTGAAACTGTCTTGCACCTAAATGAGGCAGCAGGTCAGTAATATAAACGATAGGATCATTGTCATCTTCACCAATGACAACATCAACAACAGAACCGTCTTTCTTTGCCACTACACCGTGAAGGGCAAGTGGAATTGCAACCCACTGATATTTCTTAATGCCGCCGTAATAATGAGTATCAAGATAAACTAATTCTGTATCTTCATATAAAGGATTCTGTTTTAAATCAAGTCTTGGGGAATCAATATGCGCACCAAGAATGTTCATACCTTTTTCAAAACAACCTGTTCCCACCTGGAACATTACCATAGTCTTTTTCATATTGACAGCATATACCTTGTCGCCGGCTTTGATCTGTTCACCGGATTCCATGTAGGATTCAAGACTTCTGTAACCTGCTTTTTCTGCCTCTCTTACAAAATAATTCACACATTCACGTTCTGTTTTTCCTTCATCGAGAAATTTCTTATAATCAGCGGCTGTCCTCTCTAAATGTTCTAACTGTTCTGCTGTATAAGTTTTCCATGCATTTTTTCGTTCCATAGTATCTTATATCCTCCTAATATTTTATCTTTAAAGCAATCTGCACATAGGCACAGATATAATTAAATAACATTATAACACTTCTTTTTTCAGGATGCTACTATTTCTTATTCTGCTATTTCTTATTCTGATTTTTCTGATTCCCTATCTGTGATTTCTTTTCTAAAATAAATGGTATATTTTTTTTATTTTTGTCTATTCTATAAAACGAAATCTTTTTCAGGAGGAATCTTATATTATGAAATATGTTGAATGTCTGGCACTTACCATTGCCATTATCGGTGCTGTAAACTGGGGTCTGATCGGACTTTTCGGATTCAATCTGGTCGCCGCCCTATTTGGAAGCATGTCTTTACTTTCTCGGATTATTTATGGTCTGGTGGGACTCAGCGGATTATACCTGCTTAAATTCTACACTTACTGCTCTGAAGATGAATAGTCATCCTAAGCGCCAAAAGGCGCATTCTTTGATTATTAGCGGCATTCAAAGTTCCGGTCAGACTCAGACTTTGGTTCGTCGCTGCCACAAATTATCGGGGCAGGTCACTGCCCCGGCTTTTATTTCTTAATAATATTCTGAATCCATACTCCTTTTTTCACAAGAATGAATCCTATGACACATTTAATCCAGTCACCTGCCTGTACCAAAGCAAAAATGAGTAGCACAGGAAGGGTTGTAAAACGGCTGAGCACGAAAGCAATCGGTACGCTGATACAACAGATAAAAACACTGTCAAAGAAAAATGTAATCATCGTCTTGCCGCCGGAACGAAGAGTAAAATATGCCGCATTTAAAAATCCCTGCTGTGGAATAAACAGTGCCTGAAGCATAATAAATCCGGCTGCCAGCTGTTTCGTAGATTCTTCCGTATTATAAAATTGTGGGAAGACAGGAGCAAATAAAGCCATACAGATTGCAATTCCAATACAGAGCAATATAGTAAACATAATCAGTTTATTATTAGTATCTCTTGCTTCCTCCAGTTTACCTGCACCAAGAAGCTGTCCCATTATAATGGCAACAGCAGATCCCATGGCAATAAAGGATACATTAAACAAATTGCCTATGGTACTGGAAATATTCACTGCAGCCACAACAGAAAGTCCACGGATAGAATAACACTGTGTCAATGCCGCCATACCCATAGACCAAAATGTTTCATTTAACAAAAGAGGCGTTCCTTTCAATATAATCTCTTTTGTAAGGGAAACTGGAAGTTTTAATGTACGATAAAGACCAATAATGTAGGCATTCTTTTCTTTATTATAATGAGTCCAGATAATAACAATAACAGCTTCTACATATCTTGATAAGGATGTTGCAATGGCAGCTCCGGCAACTCCAAGCTGTGGAAAACCAAACTTACCAAAAATAAGAAGATAATTGCCGATGAGATTTGTAAACACCGCCACTACTCCGGCAGCCATTGGTACAACGGTCTCCCCGCATTCTCTTAATGTACTGGAGTAAATCTGCACAAGCATAAATCCGGGAAGGCCCAGCAGCATAACCATCAGATACTGCTTTCCATATAATAAAGTGGATGCCAGATCTCCGCTGCTGCTGTCATTTAGATATAATGATATCAGTTCTGTACCTCCCAAAAGAAAAACAGCCGTTGCAAGTACTGTAATCAAAACAGCCATCCATATCTTAAAACGAAAAGTATTTCGGATTCCCTCTTCATTTTTCTGACCGTAATACTGGGCAGTAAATATTCCGGCACCGGAAAGGCCGCCGAAAATACACAAATTATAAACAAACATGAGCTGGTTCACAATGGCAACTCCCGACATCTGTTCCGTTCCAATCTGCCCTACCATAATATTATCGAGAAGGTTTACAAAATTGGTAATCCCGTTCTGAATCATAATAGGAACAGCCACAAGAAGAACCATTTTGTAAAAAGCACGATCTCCTATAAATTTTTCTTTCCACGTCTTTTTCATCTTTTTCTCCATAATTATCAATTCTATCTGAAACGATGCACCTGTGTCATCCTGTCCATATCTGCTATTATAGACTATTTTATATCATATTTCCATTAATTTTAGTAATTTATCACTTTAAAGAGTTAATTCGACTTGCCTTTTGTATTTTATTGTGTTATAGTATGCATAATTATTAAAATTT
>SVDY01000023.1 GCA_015057665.1 Lachnospiraceae bacterium
GTTGCTTTCGGTACAATCGTACAGTTAGTACTTGAAAACTCCCCAGAAGAAGAATTATACGAAGTTCTTGACTTCTGTGTAAGAGTAGGTCTCCCTGTAACATTAGGCGAACTTGGTATCACAGAGATCAAAGAAGAAGAAATCATGGCAGTTGCAGAAGCTACAGCAGTAGATACAGTAGGAAATATGCCTTTCGCAGTAACAGCAAAAGACATCTACGCAGCTATCTTAGCAGCAGATGCAATCGGAAGAACAATGCTCTAATCAGCAGCTTTGTCTAAATTGATTCCATAAGTCAATCGGCCCCGTTTCCATTAAGGAAGCGGGGCATTTTTGTTGGCTGCAATGAGGTCTTGCTTTAGTGCTGGGGCTCACGAGTGTGCCGCTATGTTTTTCATTGCCATTTACCAGGGGATAAGGTATACTTTTGTATAAGTATTATCCTTGGAAAGAATGAGGAAGAAAGTAAAGGAAAGTATGCGGACTCCATAGCGGGTCTCATACTTAATAGGAATCTATATGGCAAAAAAGATAGGAAATAACCAGCCCGAAAAAGAGGGCGTGCGTTTAAATAAATATTTAAGTGATGCAGGTATTTGTTCCAGAAGACAGGCAGATACTTATATATCAGAAGGCAAGGTGACTGTAGACGGACAGGCTGCCAAAGAAGGCGTCCGTGTCATGCCGGGACAGAAGGTTTGTTTTATGGGCAGACCCGTTGAGAGAAAAGAAGAGTGTATTCTTCTTGTTGTGAACAAGCCAAAAGGAATCGTGTGCACAACTAAGGGCCAGAAGAATAATATTGTGGATTTTCTGGGTTACAAGGAGCGCATCTATCCTGTTGGACGGTTGGATGTGGCATCGGAAGGTCTTCTTCTCATGACCAATGACGGAGATCTGATGGATGGAATTCTCCGCGCCCGCAATTTCCATGAGAAGGAATATATTGTAACGGTGAATCGTAAGATTGATGAGAATTTTGTAAAACAGATGAGACAGGGTGTTTATCTGGAAGGTCTTGATGTGACAACACGTCCATGTAAGGTAAAAAAGATTGGGGCAGATACCTTTTCCATTATTTTGACGCAGGGGTTGAACAGACAGATCCGACGTATGTGCGAAGCCCTCGGATATAATGTAGTGCGGCTTAAGCGAATCCGTATTATGAATATCAAACTTGGGGAACTGAAGAAGGGACAGTGCAGAAAAGCAACAGAGAGTGAGTTTCAGGAGTTGTATCGTATGATTCGGGAGTCGAAAGAGACGGAATAAAAAGAGGCGGAATAGAAAAACAGAATAGAAAGAGATGTAACTTGTTTAAAGGATTGTTCTTGAAATAAACAAGAATGATGCGTATAAGGAAATAAATATGAACAAAATAGACAGAATTAAAGAATTAATCGAAATTTTAAATAGAGCGGCCAAAGCCTATTATCAGGAGAGCAGAGAACTCATGTCTAATCTGGAATACGATGCTCTTTATGATGAATTATGTGAGCTGGAAAAAGAAACAGGCATTGTTTATGGCAATAGTCCAACGGTTAACGTGGGGTATGAGCTTTTGTCTGAACTTCCAAAGGAAGCTCATGAATCTCCAATGCTGTCCCTTGATAAGACAAAGGAGCCGGAAGTTTTAAGAAGCTGGTTGAATGGCAAGGAAGCTATTCTTTCCTGGAAATTAGACGGTCTTACCATTGTTCTTACTTATAAAGAAGGAAAACTTTTCAAAGCAGTAACCCGAGGGAACGGAGAGATTGGTGAAGTTATTACTAACAATGCCCGTACTTTCGCTAACATCCCGTCAGCCATTCCTTTTAAAGGAGAACTGGTTATCCGAGGAGAAGCAGTGATCCGCTATTCTGATTTTGAGAAGATAAACGCATCCATAGAAGATGTGGATGCTAAATATAAAAATCCCAGAAATCTTTGCAGCGGCTCTGTCCGCCAGTTAAATAACGAAATCACAGCCAAACGAAATGTCAACTTTTATGCCTTCAACCTTGTAAAAGCAGAAGGCAGGGAATCTGTATCCGTAGAAGCAGATTTTAACTGGCTTTTAGAACAGGGATTTGATGTAGTAGAATATAAGAAAGTAACATCTGACAATATTGTAGAGACCATTTCCTGGTTTGCAGATAGAATCACAGACGAAAAAAATTCAATGGATCTTCCTTCTGACGGCCTTGTTCTCACCTTTGATGATATTGTTTATGGGCGTTCTCTTGGCAGAACAGCCAAATTCCCGAGAAATGCCATTGCATTCAAATGGGCAGACGAACTGGCAGCCACCCGCCTTCTGGAGGTAGAATGGAGTCCAAGCCGTACCGGTTTGATTAATCCCGTTGCCATCTTCGAACCGGTGGAACTGGAAGGGACTACCGTAAGTCGTGCCAGTCTTCACAATATTAGTATTTTAGAAGGCCTGGAGCTTGGTATCGGTGATGAAATCAGCGTCTACAAGGCCAACATGATCATCCCTCAGGTGGCGGAGAACTTTACCAAGACCGGCGATATGGTCTATCCGGAACACTGTCCGGCCTGCGGTGGTGCTACAGAGATCCGCATGACAAATGATGTAAAGGCTCTATACTGTACCAATCCTCTGTGCAGTGCCAAAAAGATTAAATTGTTCAGCCATTTTGTAAGCCGCGACGCCATGAATGTGGATGGACTTTCTGAAGCAACTCTCGATAAGATGATCGAGAAAGGATTTTTAAAAGAGCTTCCTGATCTGTTCCATCTTTCCGATTATGCGGAGGAGATAAAGGAGATGGAAGGGTTTGGACAGAAGTCCTGTGACAATCTGCTTGCTTCTATTGACAAGAGCAGAAAAGTCATAATGCCGAATTTTATTTTCAGTCTCGGTATTTTAAATATCGGTCTGGCCAATGCCAAACTGATCTGCAAAGAATTTAATTATGATCTTGAACGTATCCGCAAGGCTTCCGTGGAAGAACTGACAGCCATCGGAGGAATCGGCGAAGTGATCGCAAAGACTATGATGGATTATTTTTCCAATGAACACAACAGTGAGATTCTTGACCTGTTATTAAAAGAGGTGGATCTTCAGATTCCGGAAACGACGGCAGCAGAGGGCAGTCAGTCTCTGGTGGGTAAAGTGTTCGTTGTAACCGGTTCCGTAAATCATTTTAAAAACAGAAAAGAATTACAGGCGAAGATTGAGGAATTGGGCGGCAAGGTGACCGGAAGCGTGACGGGAAAGACAGATTACCTGATCAATAATGACAATACTTCTTCTTCCTCTAAGAATAAGAAGGCAAAAGAACTGAATATTCCGATTATTACGGAAGAAGAATTTCTGCGGATGATAGAAAATTTTGCATAAAGTAACCGGAAATACTATAAAATAGAACAGTAAAATGATATACTGATAAAAACAGACAAAAGGAGTGAATGTACAATGCCTATTCGAATTAACAATGACCTACCGGCAAAAAAAATACTAGAAGACGAGAACATATTCGTTATGGACATGAACCGTGCCATGACACAGGACATTCGTCCTTTAAAGATTATTATCATGAATCTGATGCCGATCAAACAGGATACAGAGCTTGATCTTCTTAGAAGTTTATCTAATACCCCGCTTCAAGTTGACGTAACATTCCTACGCACAAGAACTCATGAGTCTAAGAATACCTCTGTGACCCATCTTGATACTTTTTACACTTACTTTGATGAAATTAAAGATCACAAGTTTGACGGTATGATTATTACAGGTGCACCGGTAGAATTAAATGACTTTGAAGACGTAGATTATTGGGAAGAATTGGTGGATATTATGGAGTGGTCAAAAACAAATGTAACCTCTACTCTTCATATCTGCTGGGCAGCCCAGGCAGGACTTTATTATCATCACGGAATTCATAAGAAGATCCTTCCTAAGAAAGTATCCGGTGTTTATGAACACAGAACTCTTCATAAGAAAACACCTCTTGTTCGAGGCTTTGATGACTGCTTTATGGCTCCTCATTCCCGCAATACGGAAGCAGACCGCTGGGAGATCCGCAACCATCCGGACCTTACGATCTTAGCAGATTCCGATGAAGTGGGTCCATTCCTCATTATGGCGGAAGAGGGAAGAAAGATTTATGTGGTTGGACATCCGGAATACGATGTGATGACATTGAACAAAGAATATGTCCGTGACGTTGGACGAGGCTTAAATCCGGAGATTCCGGAGAATTATTATGAGAATAATAATCCGAAGAATAAGCCGGTGAAGTCCTGGAGATGCCACGGGAATACGCTTTATACCAACTGGCTCAATTATTATGTATATCAGTTGACACCATATGAGTGGGATTAGGACGGTATGTTACAATGAAGAAGAATTTAAAAATAATGATTCCTGTCATCCTTCTGTTACTGGGTGTCTTGTGTGCAGTTTTTTTTGCAGCGCAGAATAATGAAACTCAAGAAGATGAGTCGACAGAAACAGAGGCTGCTACGGGTCCTGTACAGGGACCGCAGCAGGCAGTAAAAGGAGATCCTGTTCCTCCCCCTGATGCATATTTTGAGGCAAAAAAGATAAACAGCGATGTGTATGCCTGGATTGAGATTCCGGATACGAATGTGAATTATCCGATTTTACAGGGCGGTCCCAACGATGAATATTATCTGGAGCATACCATCGATGGGAAAAAAGGATATCCGGGAACCATTTATACGGAGAAAGTCAACAGCAAAGATTTTACCTATTATAATACGCTTATCTATGGACATAATATGAAAGACGGAACTATGTTCAAGCATCTTCATAAGTTTGAAGATCAGAAGTTCTTTGATGAACATGAGTACATCAATATTTATACCGAGACGGGCAAATATGTGTATCGTATTTATGCCGCTGTTACTTATGACAACAGACATATTATGTGGGCCTTCAACTTCAAAGAAAATATAGAAGACAGGACAGCATTTATACAGTCTTTGGATACAGGAGAATCAGCAAATTCCTTTCGTAAGGGCATGACCATTGGCGAGAATAGTAAGCTGATTACACTGGCTACCTGTATTGGAGGAAGACCGGATCATAGATGGATCGTTGTTGCGGAATTGATTGAAAGATAGCAAAGCAGAAGATATGCTTTTACTTTAAAAGGCTTTTGTATATTTTCAACATCTGAAGCAGAACAGACAGGAGATAGGATGCCAGAAGTCCAAACAGATATCCCTGAATGCCCATACATGGAATGGCAAACAGTATAAAAATAATACGTGTCAGAAGACCGGACAGATTGTAAAAAAGACTATGCTTCATCAGTCCGGCTCCGTTTAAAATACTGCTTCCGGAAGCAGATAAATATAGAAATGGGCATAAAAAAGACAAAATAAAGAGAAAATCACCGGCGGACTGATTATGATAAATAATCAGTCCTAATTTTTTGCCAAAAAAGAAAAAAACAAGAAAGGCCGTAAATCCGATGAACAGACACAGTTTGACGGTTTTTTCGATGATAAGCCGGATCTTTGTTTTGTTTTTGGCAGAATGTGCCTGAGATATGGCAGGCAGCAGCATAAGGCTTAAGGAATTTGTCAAAGTAGAAGGGAACATAACAAAAGGCAGTGCCATACCGGTCAGAACTCCATATAAGGAAAGGGCCAGATTCTGATCATTGTAATATCGGGTGAGCATAATCGGAATCAAAACAGTTTCCAGTGCGGCAACTAAAGTGACGGAAAGTTTGCTGACAGTAAGGGGAAATGCTCGTTTTAAAAGCTCCCTGCCAAAGGGAAGAAAAGAGTTTGAAGTCTGAGAATGTTTTTTTTCCTTTGCATTATGGCAGGATATTTTATAACTGATATAAGTATAGATTGTTCCGGCAATTTCTCCGATGACCATGCCGCATACAGCAAGGGAAGCTGTAAAATTCCGGACATCTTTGTAACTTGCTGCAACGAGCCAGATGAAAAAAATCCGGACGAGCTGTTCCACAAGTTGTCCGGCAGATGGAACAAAAGTTTTGCTTTTTCCAATATAATAGCCGTGGATACAGCAGCGGACAGCAGTAAAAGGAAGGACAGGAGCCATGAGGCGCAGACAGATGGCGCAACTTTCTTCCTTCAGTAAATAGATGCTGATGTTGTCTGCATAGAGATAAATAACAGCAGCAAATAAGAGGGAGGCTATAAGAGAAAAAGTACAAGCTGTCGATACAAGCTTTCGGTATTGGAAAGAGGAATTATCCGGTGTTTGGCAGTCTTTAATCTGTTTTCCGGAAAAGGAAGCAGTCATCTGAGAAACAGCCAGTTCAATTCCGTGGCAGCAAAAGGAAAAGGCAATCATATAGACAGGAAAGATAAGCTGATAAATACCGATTTCTCTGGCACCAATCAGCTGGGCAAGGTATATTCTATTAAAAAAACCGATGATTCGTGTAATGAATCCGGCACAGGTAAGCATGAGTGTTCCTGTAATCAGGGGATTGGATGTGAGTATTGTTTTTTTCTTTTTTAATGTCATGGATCGGGTCTCGGTTCTGTGTTCTTTTCATTCTATGAAAAGGAAGAATTTTTCATGCAAAACAGACGATTTTTTATGAAGAAATCATTGACACAGGTATGTTACTAGTGATAAGATACAACAAGATGATATCTGACTAATTTAGTCGGAATTGAGGTGATAGTATGAAATTATCAACAAAAGGAAGATATGGACTTCGTGCTATGGTGGATTTGGCTGATCATTGTGAGCATGCCCCGGTTTCCATCAGTGCGATTTCTACAAGACAGGGTCTTTCTGTTACATATTTGGAACAGTTGTTAGCGAAGCTTAGAAAAGCCGGATTGGTACAGAGTATCCGCGGTGCCCAGGGGGGCTATGTGCTCTCAAGAAAGGCAGAGGAGATTTCCGTAGGCGATATTTTAAGAGCCTTAGAAGGTGATCTGTCTCCCGTAAACTGCACGGAACTATCCGGTGACGAGGGCGGATGCAGCGGCTCCCAGTTTTGCGTAACAAAGTTTGTATGGCAGAGAATCAATAACAGTATTGAGGATGCGGTAAATAATATGTGGCTTTCCGAACTAGTGGAAGACAGCCGCAGAATTGAGAATAACGGACCATTTGTCAGAGAATGTGACAATTAATAGAATGTGGCATCAAAAAATGTGGCAACTAATAGAATGTGGCATCAAAAAATGTGACAACTAAGAGTTTTCGACATCCAGGAGGTAGAATTATGGATAAAAAATTCATTTATTTAGATCATGCGGCTACAACAGCAGCCAGACCGGAAGTAGTAGAAGCGATGCTTCCATATTTTACAGAACAGTTTGGAAATCCTTCTTCTGTATATGGATTTGCAGCAGGCAATAAAAAAGTGATTACTGATGTGAGAGAGATGATTGCCAAGTCATTAAACGGCAACACACAGGACATTTATTTTACAGCCGGCGGTACAGAATCTGACAACTGGGCTTTAAAGGCGGCTGCAGAAGCTTACGGTGCAAAAGGCAATCACATTATTACAACAAAGATCGAGCATCATGCCATTCTTCATACATGTGAATATCTTGAGAAGAAGGGCTTTGAGATTACTTACGTAGATGTAGATGAATATGGAGTTGTTAAGCTGGATCAGTTAAAAGCAGCCATTCGTCCGGAGACAATCTTAATCTCCGTTATGTTTGCCAATAATGAGATTGGTTCTATCCAGCCGATTGCAGAGATTGGTGCAATTGCTAAAGAACACGGAATCATTTTCCATACAGATGCAGTTCAGGCATACGGACAAGTGCCAATTGATGTTCAGGCGATGAATATTGATATGCTCAGTGCCAGCGGCCACAAATTAAACGGGCCAAAAGGAATCGGTTTCCTCTATATTAAGAAAGGCTTAAAACTCCGCTCCTTAATCCACGGCGGTGCTCAGGAGAGAAAGAGAAGAGCCGGAACAGAGAATGTGACAGGTATTGTTGGTCTTGGCAAGGCAATCGAGATTGCTATGGCGACTATGGAAGAGAGAACAGCCAAGGAAGTTAAGATGAGAAATTATCTCATTGACCGTATCTTATCTGAAATTCCATATGCAAGACTCAACGGTCATAGAACAAACCGTCTTCCAAACAATGTAAACATCAGTTTCCAGTTTATTGAAGGAGAATCTCTTCTCATTATGCTTGATATGAAAGGAATCTGTGCATCCAGTGGCTCCGCATGTACATCCGGATCTTTAGATCCATCTCACGTACTTCTTGCAATCGGACTTCCACACGAGATCGCACATGGATCTCTCCGCCTCACATTAGGGGATGAGAACACCATGGAAGAGATGGATTATGTAGTAGAAGAATTAAAAGCCATCGTACAGAGACTGAGAGATATGTCTCCTCTTTACGAAGACTTTGTAAAGAAAAACAGATAAAGAATAGATAATTTAAGAAACACAGGTATAGCAGGAGGGAACATATATGTATTCAGAAAAAGTAATGGACCATTTTACAAATCCAAGAAATGTAGGTGAGATTGAAGATGCCAGCGCAGTAGGTACAGTAGGTAACGCAAAATGCGGCGATATCATGAGAATCTACTTTGACATTGATGAGAATCAGGTGATTCAGGAAGTAAAGTTTAAAACATTCGGCTGCGGCGCAGCTGTAGCAACAAGCTCCATGGCAACAGAACTTGTAAAAGGAAAAACAATCTACGAAGCAATGCAGGTAACAAATAAAGCAGTTATGGAAGCTTTAGACGGTCTTCCACCGGTAAAAGTTCACTGTTCCTTACTTGCAGAAGAAGCAATTCACGCTGCACTCTGGGATTACTGCCAGAAAAACGGCATTACCATCGATGGATTGGAAAAACCAAAGTCTGACATCCATGAAGACGAAGAAGATGAAGAAGAATATTAATTACCAGTGTTAAAAGTCCGGTTTTGGGGGAATATTACTGCTTGCAGGAAATGATCCCCCGGAATCGGACTTTATAACACGCCTTGAAAGGAGGAAGTAGTGGGGCAGGGGCCCCATGGATTCCGAATTTCGAGTAGGATTGCGGGAGCTGCATGCAGCGGAGCAATTCGTAATTAAGAATGCTGGAGGAACTTAGATGAAAGAAAAAGTAGTAGTCGGCCTTTCCGGAGGAGTGGATTCCTCCGTTGCAGCCTGGCTTTTAAAAAAACAGGGATATGATGTAATCGGTGTTACCATGCAGATTTGGCAGGACGAAGAGCCGGAAGAAGTGGAAGAAAACGGCGGATGCTGTGGTCTATCCGCAGTAGATGATGCCAGAAGGGTAGCCCAGTATCTTGATATCCCTTATTATGTGATGAATTTTAAAAAGGAGTTTAAAGACTGTGTCATCCGCTATTTTGTGGATGAATACAAGGAGGCCAGAACTCCGAATCCGTGTATTGCGTGTAATCGCTACGTGAAGTGGGAATCTCTTCTTAAGAGAAGTCTTGATATTGGTGCAGATTATATTGCCACAGGCCATTACGCAAGAGTAATGAAGCTTCCAAATGGTAGATATACACTTAAGAAATCTGCCACAGATGCTAAGGATCAGACATATGCTCTTTATAATCTGACCCAGCATCAGCTTTCCCATACTCTGATGCCTGTAGGTGAGTATACAAAAGATGAAATCCGTCAGTTCGCCTTAGATTTGAATCTTCCGGTAGCAAATAAACCGGACAGTCAGGACATCTGTTTTGTTCCGGATGGAGATTATGCGTCCGTTGTAGAGGCAGAGACAGGAGAAAAAGCAGTACCTGGAAACTTTGTTGACTTAGACGGCAATGTTCTGGGTAGGCACAAGGGAATCATCCATTATACCATCGGCCAGAGAAAAGGTCTTGGCATCGCTCTCGGCAAGCCTGTTTTTGTGGTGGATATTAAGAAAGAAGCCAACGAAGTGGTTCTTGGAAGTAACGAAGATGTATATGCGCCTGCATTAATTGCCGACAGAGTGAATTTCATGTCTGTCGAGAAGTTAGATGGACCGATGGAAGTGTTTGCCAAAATTCGATACAATCACCGCGGTGCTTCGTGTACCATAGAAATGATTGATGAAGATCTTGTGAAAGTCACATTTAAAGAGCCGCAAAGAGCCATTACTCCGGGCCAGGCAGTTGTGTTCTATGAGGACGATTATGTAGTCGGCGGAGCGACCATTCTTCGGAAGGTTATGTAGTCGGCGGAGCGACCATTCTTCGAAAGGTTATGGAATTAGGACGAGGTATTCTGGAATCAAAGTATCGGTACAAACAAAATAATCGTTTCAGAAAACCCGAAGCTCATGGCTAGAGCAGGGAAAAAATTGAGTCAAAATCTACTGACAACAAAATAGAAGGCTGGTACCAGAGTTATCGACGAAAGCTCGGGTACCAGCATTTTGTTTTTCCGACTGTATATAATTTTAGCATTATGTAAAACATAAAAAGCATAAATTCGGGTACTGAAGCAGTAAAATCTTGTCAATACCAAACCCGCGGGTGTCAGTGGATTAAAATTTCGCCAGTACCCGAGCCTGAGTCAGCCCGCAGGTCCCTAGATCTTCACCATCTCCGGCTTTCTTCTGCGGTACACTGCATAATAGCGAAAGCCTGCTTCCTTCAGGATTTCTTCCGCCTTCTTAAAATCCCAGGCAATATGTTCTATCTTATGGCCGTCAGCGCCGATGGTCACAAGTTCACCGCCAAGTTCACGGTAATGTTTGAGAATCTCTATATGAGGATTTGCCTGCAGCATGCCGTATTTCAGACCGGCTGTGTTAAGTTCCAGGGCAATCCCTTTCTCAATCAATGTCCGTAAAAAAACATCGTTCATATCTGTATAATCGGAAGGTTTGTAATAGAAGTCTTTGTTTGGTGCATAACGCACAGCATAATCATAGTGTCCGAAAGAATCCATCAGATCAAACACTTCCAGATTTTTCATGTTTTCCTCAAAATAACGTTTAAATCCATCCTGTTCTTTGGCAAAGCTTCCATAGTATTCCGGGAGGTAGGGATCTACCTTGTCCACCAGATGGGTAGAACCGATTACAAAATCAAATTCCCTGCCGTAAGTGTTAAGATAGTCTCTCAATTTAGCTCCTGTATCCGGCATGAGACCCAGCTCCACGCCGATTCGTAAATCGATTTGATGACCATATTTTTCTTTCAAACGATGGAATTCTTCTAGATAAGTAGGTGTGTCCAACTGAAAGTCAAGATGGTCAAAAAGATGTGGAAAATCTATATCGTGGTGATCTGTGATACAGATAGAAGTAAGTCCCTTTTCTATGGAGGCCTGAATCATCTGTTCCATGGGTGTATCGGAATCACTGGAAAATGCAGTGTGCATGTGAGAATCTGTCAAAATCATAGGAATGCTCCTTTCTGTTTTGGGGAAGCCTTGTATTAGAATAGAACAACCCCGGTTATCAGCAATATTTAATTTATTATAGCATGAAATGACGTAAGATTGTAAAGATTAGGTAAAGAGTATGTAAAATGAGACAAGAATTCTTGTAAACAAAATTTTTTTGTGTTATGATAAACCTGTTTTTCTCTGAAAATTAAAACAAAATTTAAAAAGTGATGATGGAGGAAATTGAAATCATGGAACATATGACGAATCTTTTTTCCTTTGTGGGCGGCCTGGGCATGTTCCTGTTCGGCATGAACATTATGGCAGATGGTCTTCAGCAGTCCGCAGGAGGAAAGATGAAACAGCTTCTCGGGTATTTGACAAATAATCGTGTTCTTGGTGTTTTAGTTGGTGCTCTTGTAACAGCGATTATTCAGAGTTCATCTGCCACCACTGTTATGGTAGTCGGTTTTGTCAATGCCGGTATCCTTAATCTGATTCAGGCTGTTGGTGTTATTATGGGGGCCAATATTGGTACGACCATTACTGCATGGCTTGTATCCGCCAGTGAATGGGGAGCATTTTTTAAGCCTGAAACATTTGCACCTTTGTTATTAGGAATCGGTGCCTTTATTCTTTTATTTTCAAAAAACAAGAAATCATTAACGGCAGCCAATGTTTTAATCGGTTTTGGACTTTTGTTCATAGGACTTAGCGGAATGTCTTCTGCAATTAAGGTGTATCGAGACAGTCCGATCTTTACCGAGGCATTTGCAACCCTTGGCGGTAATCCGATTCTTGGTATTCTTACTGGTGCTGTTGTAACAGCGATTATCCAGAGTTCATCTGCATCTGTCGGTATTTTGCAGACACTTGCTCTTAACGGAATTGTTTCCTGGCCGGCAGCAATCTACATTACATTAGGCCAGAATATTGGTACATGTGTGACTGCGCTTTTGTCCAGTCTGGGTGCGAACCGTACAGCGAAACGTGCTGCGGTCATTCATTTTACGTTTAATATGTTTGGTGCAATATTATTTGGTATTCTTGCCACAATCGGGTTCCATACTTTCTTATCCGGTATGCTGACAGCATCTGTAACAAGTACAGGAATTTCTATTTTCCATACAATATTTAATGTGACAAATACCCTGCTGTTATTCCCATTTGCGGGTGCTCTTGTAAAACTTTCTGAATTAATCATCAGAGGAGAAGACGAAGAACTAGATGAAGAAGAAGTAATCCTTCATCATCTGGATGAACGTATCTTAGAGACACCTTCCTTTGCCGTGGAAAATGCAGTGAAAGAAGTAGTTAGAATGGGAAGAATCGCTTCTGAAAACCTGAAACATGCCATGGATGGCCTGATTATTGAGAATCCAAATGAATCAATTATTGAGGAGATTATAAAAAAAGAAGCATTTATCAACCGTATTGAAAAACGTCTGACAGAATACCTTATAAAGATCAGCAATCTTTCTTTAACAGAAGCCCAGATCAGAACAGTGAATAATCTTTTTTATACCGTAAGTGATATTGAACGTGTAGGGGATCACGCGGAAAACCTTGCGGAGTTTATTCAGTATAGAATTGATCATAAGATTTCTTTCTCTGAAAGTGCACGAAACGAATTTCTGATTATGTGTGAGACGGTAGAGAAATGTTATAATGACGCTATTGCAGCAAGAGAGACGGAAGAACTGGCTTATATCCGCAATGTTGTCAAATTGGAAGATGAAGTGGATACCATGGAAGAAGAATTAAGAGAAAAACACATTGAACGACTTTCTTCAGGCAAATGTATGGCTGAAGTGGGTGTGGTATTCCTTGATGCAATCAGCAACCTGGAACGAGTAGCGGATCATGCGGTAAACATTGCCGGCTATGTAAAAGACGAATTATAATAGGGTACTAATAGGATATGATAGAAAGAAAGACCGTTTTTAGAAGCGGTCTTTCTCGTTTTACGCATTATTTTGAGATGGTTAGGATAGAATTTGGATTTTCGTTAAAAAAACTTGCAAATAGGACTTGAATTTTTCTGTTAAATTATGTACAATAATCACTGTCAGCGCGTATGGCTCTGACTATGCACTTTTATGGTAGTGATAACCGATAATCGGTTATTCGAACTATATATTTTTTTAAAACTTAGGAGGAATAAAAAATGGCAGTAAAAGTAGCAATTAACGGTTTTGGCCGTATTGGACGTCTTGCATTCAGACAGATGTTCGGAGCAGAAGGTTATGAAGTAGTTGCAATCAACGACTTAACAAACCCTAAAATGTTAGCTCACTTATTAAAATATGATTCCGCACAGGGAAGATACGCTTTAGCAGACAAAGTTGTTGCTGGCGAAGATTCCATCACAGTTGACGGAAAAGAAATCAAAATCTACGCTCAGAGAAACCCAGAAGATCTTCCATGGGGCGAACTTGATGTAGACGTAGTACTTGAATGTACAGGTTTCTTCACATCCAAAGCAAAATCCGAAGCTCACTTAAGAGCAGGCGCTAAGAAAGTAGTTATCTCCGCTCCAGCTGGTAACGACCTTCCTACAATCGTTTACAATGTAAACCATGAAACATTAACAGCAGAAGATACAATCATCTCCGCTGCTTCTTGTACAACAAACTGTTTAGCTCCTATGGCTAAAGCACTTAACGATTTCGCACCTATCCAGAGCGGTATCATGACAACAGTTCATGCTTACACAGGTGACCAGATGACTCTTGATGGACCACATCCAAAGGGAGACTTAAGAAGAGCTCGTGCAGCAGCTTGCTCTATCGTTCCTAACTCTACAGGTGCAGCTAAAGCTATCGGCTTAGTTATCCCAGAACTTAACGGCAAATTAATCGGTTCCGCTCAGCGTGTTCCTACACCTACAGGTTCTACAACAATCCTCGTTGCTGTAGTTGAAGGCGATGTAACAAAAGAAGGCATCAACGAAGCTATGAAAGCTGCTTCTAACGAATCCTTCGGTTACACAGAAGAACAGTTAGTATCTTCCGATATCATCGGTATCACAAACGGTTCCTTATTCGATGCTACTCAGACAATGGTAACAAACATGGGTAACGGAATGAGCCAGGTACAGGTTGTATCTTGGTACGACAACGAAAACTCTTACACATCCCAGATGGTAAGAACAATCAAATACTTCGCTGAATTAGCTTAATTTTAATTCGATAAGTATTTGTTCTAATTTCTATTAGATCCTAAGCGGGGTCCGGTCTTTCGTGGACCGGACCCTTAATTTTTTTGAATAAAGATGCAGAAACAGGCTGCCCGTAATATAGCAGGTTATGCCATGTCTGTATTTTAGAATATATTGAAAGGAGCATACTAACATGTCCATGCTTAACAAAAAATCCGTAGATGACATCAACGTAAAAGGCTTACGTGTTTTAGTACGTTGTGATTTCAACGTACCTTTAAAAGAAGGCAAGATCACAGACGAAAACCGTCTTGTAGCTGCCCTTCCTACAATTAAAAAATTAATCGCAGATGGCGGCAAAGTAATTCTTTGTTCCCACCTTGGTAAACCTAAGGGAGAAGCAAAACCTGAATTATCTTTAGCTCCAGTTGCAGTTCGTCTTTCCGAATTATTAGGACAGGAAGTAAAATTCGCAGCTGATGCTTGTGTTGTTGGCGAAAACGCTAAAGCAGCAGTAGCAGCTATGAACGATGGCGATGTTGTTCTTCTTGAAAACACACGTTACAGAAAAGAAGAAACAAAGAATGGCGAAGAATTCAGCAAAGAACTCGCTTCCCTTTGTGACGTATTTGTAAACGACGCTTTCGGTACAGCACATAGAGCACACTGCTCTAACGTAGGTGTTACACAGTACATCGAAACAGCAGCTGTTGGATACTTAATGCAGAAAGAAATCGACTTCCTTGGAAACGCAGTAGAAACTCCAGTACGTCCTTTCGTAGCAATCCTTGGCGGTGCTAAAGTAGCTGACAAATTAAACGTTATTTCTAACCTCCTTGAAAAATGTGATACATTAATCATCGGTGGCGGTATGGCGTTCACATTCTTAAAAGCTCAGGGCAAAGAAATCGGTAAATCTTTAGTGGACGAAACAAAACTTGACTACTGTAAAGAAATGATCGCGAAAGCAGAAGCTCTTGGCAAAACATTATTACTTCCTGTAGATGCAGCAGTAGCAGCAAGCTTCCCAAGCCCAATCGATGCTGAAATCCCAGTAGAATATGTAGCTGCAGATGCAATCCCAGCTGACATGATGGGTCTTGATATCGGACCTAAATCCGCTGAAATGTTCGCAGAAGCTGCTAAAACAGCTAAGACAGTTGTATGGAACGGACCTATGGGCGTATTCGAAAACCCAGTTCTTGCAAAAGGTACAATCGCTGTAGCAAAAGCTTTAGCAGAAACAGAAGCTACAACAATCATCGGTGGTGGAGACTCCGCAGCAGCTGTTAACCAGTTAGGTTTCGGCGCTCAGATGAGCCACATTTCCACAGGTGGTGGAGCTTCTCTTGAATTCTTAGAAGGAAAAGAACTCCCAGGTGTAGCAGCAGCTAACAATAAATAGGCTGTGAGTACTTAGCGAAGACAAGCGTAAGCGAAGTCTGAGGTTAGTACGAACGTCCATCCCGAACCTTAATGAGTCCAAGCTGAAAGCGAAGGACGAATTTAGTTGAGGGATGATACCTTATGAACAAGTATAATATGATATAAAAGAAAGAGGTATTACCATGTCCAGAAGAAAAATTATCGCAGGTAACTGGAAGATGAACATGACTCCATCCCAGGCAGTTGCATTAGTAAACGAATTAAAACCATTAGTAGCAAACGAAGACGTTGATGTAGTATTCTGCGTACCAGCAATCGACATCATCCCAGCTATGGAAGCTGCAAAAGGTTCCAACATCAACATCGGTGCTGAAAACATGTACTATGAAGAAAAAGGTGCTTTCACAGGTGAAATCGCTCCTAACATGCTTACAGATGTTGGCGTTAAATACGTTGTTCTCGGACATTCTGAAAGAAGAGAATACTTCGCAGAAACAGACGAAACAGTTAACAAAAAAGTATTAAAAGCTTTCGAACATGGAATCACACCTATCGTTTGCTGTGGTGAAACACTCAAACAGAGAGAACAGGGCGTTACAATCGATTTCATCCGTCAGCAGATCAAAATCGCTTTCAACAATGTAACAGCTGAACAGGCTGCTACAGCAGTTATCGCTTATGAACCAATCTGGGCTATCGGAACAGGTGTAGTAGCTACTACAGAACAGGCTCAGGAAGTTTGTGCAGCTATCCGTGTACTTATCGGCGAAATCTATGATGAAGCTACAGCAGCAGCTATCCGTATCCAGTACGGCGGATCTGTATCTGCATCCAGCGCTCCAGAATTATTCGCTCAGCCAGATATCGATGGCGGTCTTGTAGGCGGCGCTTCCTTAAAACCAGACTTTGGTAAAATTGTTAACTACAACAAATAGTCATTTATTCTATTGACACAAAAGGCTGCTGCACAACCGCAGCAGCCTTTTATCTCATTTTTGAAAGGATTATACAATGAGCAAAAAACCAACAGTATTAATGATTCTTGACGGTTACGGCTTAAATGAAAAAGCAGAAGGCAATGCGCTTGCTATGGCTGATACATCCGTAATGGATAAATTAATGGCAGAATGCCCATTTGTAAAAGGTTATGCAAGCGGCATGGCAGTAGGTCTTCCTGACGGTCAGATGGGTAACTCCGAAGTAGGCCATTTAAATATGGGCGCAGGTCGTATTGTATATCAGGAACTTACAAGAATCACAAAAGAAATCCAGGACGGCGTATTCTTCGAAAACGAAGCATTTAAAACAGCTATCGCAAACTGCAAAGAAAACGATTCCGCTCTTCATTTATACGGATTATTATCCGATGGTGGCGTACACAGCCACAACACACATCTCTATGCACTTTTAGAGCTTGCTAAGAGAGAAGGTCTTGAAAAAGTATTTGTACACTGTTTCTTAGACGGCAGAGATACAGCTCCTACATCCGGTCTTGGTTTCGTAAAAGATCTCGTAGCGAAGATGGAAGAAATCGGCGTAGGACGCATCTCCACAATCGAAGGCCGTTACTATGTAATGGATAGAGATAACCGCTGGGATCGTGTAGAAAAAGCTTACAATGCACTTGTTATGGGTGAAGGAGTATTAGCAGAAGACCCTGTGAAAGCGATGGAAGAATCTTATGCAAATGATGTAAACGATGAATTCGTACTTCCTACAGTTATCTGTGACAACGGTACACCAATCGGTTCCATCAACCCTAATGATTCCATCATTTTCTTCAACTTCAGACCGGACCGTGCAAGAGAAATCTCCCGCGCGATGTGTGACGGAAGTTTCGATGCGTTCGAAAGAAGAAAAGGTTTCATGCCTCTCACATATGTATGCTTCACAGAATATGATGCAACAATCCCTAACAAGATTGTAGCATTCCACAAAGTGGAAATCACAAACACATTCGGTGAATTCCTTGCAGCAAATGGTTTAAAACAGCTCCGTCTTGCTGAAACAGAAAAATACGCTCATGTAACATTCTTCTTTAACGGCGGCGTAGAAGTACCAAACGAAGGCGAAGACCGTATCTTAGTAAAATCTCCATCTGTAGCAACATATGATTTACAGCCAGAGATGAGTGCTATTGAAGTAGGGGAAAAACTGGTAGAAGCAATCAAAGCTGACAAATACGACGTGATCATCGTAAACTTTGCAAACCCTGATATGGTAGGTCACACAGGTATCGTTGACGCTGCAGTAAAAGCAATCGAAGTAGTAGACGGCTGTGTAGGAAGGGCAGTAGAAGCATTAAAAGAAGTTGGCGGTGCTATGTTCATCTGTGCTGACCACGGTAATGCAGAACAGCTTATTGACTACGATACACAGGATCCATTTACAGCTCACACAACAAATCCTGTACCATTCATCTTAGTAAACTATGATGAAGCATACACATTAAGAGAAGGCGGCTGCTTAGCAGATATCGCTCCAACTCTTATTGAAATGATGGGACTTGATCAGCCTGCAGAGATGACAGGTAAATCCCTTCTCGTAAGAAAATAAAATTTTGTAATAAAAAACGGCTGCCTGGGATAACCCGGCAGCCGTTTTTTAGATTAGGCTTTTTTATTTAATCTGCAAACGATATCCATATTCGTTATTCATATAAGTAACTTCTGTCTGATTCGGATGAACTTCTCCATCTGTATGGAAAGACACCGGTCTGTCCACCTGGATTCTTGCCTTCTTACACTGGGTGAGGATAACGCCTTTTTTTCCTTTGTGTTTGCCGAACTTGGCTAAAGGAATCAGTGGAAAGAGCTGCATAAGACCTAGCCCGTTGACAATACAAAGATCTATAAGTCCGTCCCCGTTCTCTGCGTCAGGGCAGAATGGGAAACCGCCTCCTTCGTAAGGATGGACGTGAGTAGCCATGAACAGGAATTTAGGAAGAACAATTGGTTCTTTGGCATCATCGATCCAGAGACGTGCTTCCTGAGGCTGCCAGGAGAAGAGAGCCTTTAAGCCTACCAGAAGATAGCACAGCTTGCCAAGCCCTATTTTATTCAGTATTTTTTTGATCTTAGAGTTGTGGGTTCCCTTTGTAATATCTGCATCGAAGCCAAAACCGGAACTTACGGCAAAGAGATGTTTTTTCTGTTCGCCCTCATCTGTATAGTAAGCGGCAGCAAGGTCAATGGTCTTTTCTTCGTAATCGTCAGCTTTTGTCAACTGATCAAAGAATTCAGATGGGTTACCAGGGAAGCCGAGCCCTCTTGCAAGGTCATTACCTGAGCCGGCAGGCAGGAATGTAATTGTATGTACATCCGGATTCTGAAGACCGTTTACAGCTTCGTTAAAACTTCCGTCTCCGCCGAGAACATAGATATGTTTTGGGTTCCGGTTGGCTGTGTGCCGGTGTACGATCTCTGTCATCTGGCCCGGATATTTGGTATATACATATCGATATTCAATATTCCGTTCATGACAGATTTTTCGGATTCTTTCCCAGTGTTCTACAGCTTTGCCGGACTGGGCATTTGGATTTATAATAAAATAATGCATAACTTCCTCCTTTGTAATAGATTGAATGCTTGTATTTTTTAGATTATAGAAGCCGGAACAATCTAATAAGTTTTTAAAAAACCCTTTGGAATTATTATAAAGAGGAAGAGATGAAAGGTCAAACAAAAAGAACAGGTTTTTTCGAATGAATCTCTGGGAATAAAAAGAAGTGGTATTGCAAAGAATGAGAAAAAACGAAATAAAATGATAATAAAAAAAGCTTGTATCTAACCTTCATTTGTGTTATTCTATCTGTTAGTGAAGTTTATTGGAAAGCTGTGAGGCTTTTGAACAATAACAATGTTGGATATTACAGGAGGTGGATATAGATGAAGACAGCACTTACAATTCTTTTTATTATTATTTGTATTGCAATGGTTTGTTTAGTAGTAGCACAGGAAGGCAAAGAAGCAGGTCTCGGTACAATCAGCGGTATGGCTGATACATACTGGAGCAAAAACAAAGGTCGTTCCCTTCAGGGTAAATTATTAAAAGCAACTACAGTTTGTTGTGTATTATTCTTTGTTGTTGCTGTTGCCTTAAGTCTTGCTATGTAAGATAAGAGAGTATTTGAAAGCTGTTGCAAAAGAGAACTTTGCAACAGCTTTTTTTCATTTTAGGTATTCTGATTTGGAAGTCAGATAAGGAGATTTATGAACAGAGAATTATTAGAACAGAAAAAACAGATAATCCTTGGTTTTATGGGTGAAGAGAATTATATCCCGATGAAACTAAAGGAACTTTGTTATATGCTGCAGGTCAGTCCGGAGGAGAAATATATTCTTGTGCAGGTTTTAGACGAACTTGTGAAAGAAGGCCGTGTAGAGCAGACAAAGAAAGGAAAGTATCTTCTTTCCAGTGCAGAACAGGTGGCAGGAATCTTTGATGCAACCCAGAGAGGATTTGGTTTTGTCCGTGTAGAAGGAGCACAGAAGGATATTTTCATTCCTGAGACGGAGGTGAACGGTGCTTTTCATTCCGATGAGGTTCTTGTTGAGATTACGGACAGAAAAGAAGGAAGCAAAAAAAGCATGGAAGGCCGTGTGATTAAGATTTTGAATCGCGGAATCAAAACCTTAGTGGGGACCTTTGATAAGAATAAAAATTCAGGTTTTGTAGTTCCGGATAACCAGAAGATTCCTGTGGATATTTACATTCCGGCAACCCGCACCAAAGGAGCGGTATCAGGTCATAAGGTAGTAGTAAAACTTGTTGATTACGGAAAGAAAAATAAGAAACCGGAAGGGATTGTAACAGAGATCCTTGGGCATGTAAATGATCCTGGGACAGATATTATGTCGGTTGTAAAAGCTTATGAGATTCCCGTGGCATTTTCAAATGAAGTGAGAAATGAAGTGAGACAGATTCCGGATCATCTTATGCCGGAAGACTACAGAGATAGACTGGATCTTCGTCATTTACAGACGGTTACCATTGACGGAGAGGATGCAAAAGATTTAGACGATGCCATTACTTTATATAAAGACGAGACAGGCTATCATCTTGGAGTCCATATTGCGGACGTAAGTCATTATGTTCAGGAGGGTACAGCTCTTGACAGAGAAGCGTTTAAAAGGGGAACCAGTGTGTATCTGGTGAATAAAGTGATCCCTATGCTTCCTCAGGAACTTTCAAACGGCATCTGTTCCCTGAATGAGGGACAGGACCGTCTTGCCTTATCCTGTATCATGGATCTTGATCATACAGGCAAGATTCAGTCTCATAGAATTGCCAATACAGTCATCAATGTTGACAGACGAATGACTTACACCGCCGTGAATGCGGTTATCACAGATCATAATCTGGAAGTGATGAAAGAATATAAGGAACTGGTTCCAATGTTTGAAATGATGGGGGAACTTTCCGGACTTTTGAGAGAAAAGCGCCGACAAAGAGGCTCCATTGATTTTGATTTTCCGGAATCCAAGATTATTCTGGACGAGTCCGGCCATCCTATCGAAATCAGGGCTTATGAGCGCAATGCGGCGACAAAATTAATCGAAGATTTCATGCTCCTTGCCAATGAAACTGTGGCAGAAGATTATTTTTGGCAGGAGATTCCCTTTGTGTACCGTACCCATGAGAGTCCGGATGGAGAACGTGTGGCCAGACTGGAGGCAATGATTCGTAACTTTGGTTATGTTTTAAAGGCGGGGACAAGCAGTCATATTCACCCAAAGGAGATTCAGAAGCTCCTTGGACGGATTGAAGGGACACCGGAAGAACCTATGATCAGCCGCCTGGCGCTGCGTTCCATGAAACAGGCCAAATATACCACTTTAAATGTGGGTCATTTCGGACTCTCTGCCTCTTATTATTGTCATTTTACTTCTCCGATCCGCCGTTATCCGGATTTACAGATTCACAGAATCATCAAGGAGAATATGAGGGGCGGAATCAGGAAACGAAGATTAGAATGGTATGAGGAACATCTTCCGGGAATCGCAGATCAGTGCTCCAGACTTGAAAGAAGGGCAGAAGAAGCGGAACGTGAAGTAGTGAAGCTTAAAAAAGTGGAGTATATGGCGGATAAAGTTGGACAGAGCTTTGTTGGTGTTATCTCCGGTATTACAAGCTGGGGAATCTATGTAGAACTTCCAAATACGGTAGAAGGTATGGTATCTGTCCATAGTCTTCTCGATGATTACTACTTCTATGATGAAGAAAAATATGTTATGATGGGAAGAAATACGGGCCGGATCTTCCAGCTTGGTGAGAAAGTAGAGATTCGGGTTGCCGGAGTCGATAAGATGAGTAAGACCATTGACTTCGAACTGGCTGAATTTTATCTGGAAGATGATACATTTTCAGAGATAGAAGAAATCTATCATTTAAGATAGGAGGAATGCAATATGGCAAAATCAGAATCCGTCAAATTAATTGCCAATAATAAGAAGGCAAGACATGATTATTTTATTGAAGAAGTCTATGAGGCAGGAATCTCCCTGCATGGAACAGAGGTAAAATCCTTAAGGCTTGGACAGTGTTCCATTAAGGAGGCCTTTATCGGTATTCAGGATGGGGAAGTGTTTATTCATAAAATGCACATCAATCCATATGAAAAGGGAAATATTTTCAATAAGGATCCATTAAGAGTAAAAAAACTTCTTCTCCATAAGTATGAAATTAATAAACTTCTTGGCAAGATCAAAGAAGCCGGCTATACGGTAGTGCCCCTTCGTGTGTATTTGAAAGGCAGCCTGGTGAAAGTCGAGATCGGTCTTGCCAAAGGTAAAAAGCTTTACGATAAACGTCAGGATATTGCGAAAAAGGATCAGGAAAGAGAAGCCAGACGAGATTTCAAGATTCGTAATCTGGATTAATGCATAGTCAATACTTTAACAATTTTTTAACGAAAAGTTTAACATTTTAGTTGACTAAATTGATGAATTGGAGTACAATGCAATAAGTGAGCGCATCACAGTGTTATCTGCGTCAAAAGATAATGATTCTATCCGTATATGCGGGGGCAGATATGGATGAGTTGGTCAACGGACGGCAGAAACATGGATTTTGCTCATGGATAGCTTAGAAGTATTACGGAGGTAGAAACTATGGGACGAATTTACAACTTTTCAGCAGGACCGGCAGTATTGCCAGAAGAGGTATTACAGGAAGCAGCAGCAGAAATGCTTGACTACAAAGGCTGTGGAATGTCTGTTATGGAGATGAGTCATCGTTCGAAAGTTTATGACGCAATTATAAAAGAAGCGGAAGCAGATTTAAGAGACTTAATGAATATTCCGGATAATTATAAAGTGATGTTCTTACAGGGCGGTGCATCTTTGCAGTTCTCTGCAATTCCTATGAACTTAATGAAGAACAAAGTAGCTGACTTTATCGTAACAGGCCAGTGGGCGAAGAAAGCTTATCAGGAAGCAGCAAAATACGGTAAGGCCAACAAGATTGCTACATCCGAGGATAAGACATTCTCTTATATTCCGGACTGCTCCGATCTTCCAATCAGCGAAGATGCAGACTATGTTTACATTTGTGAGAATAACACAATCTATGGAACTAAATTCCACGAACTTCCTAACACAAAAGGCAAAGATTTAGTAGCAGACGTTTCTTCCTGCTTCTTATCCGAACCTGTGGACGTTACAAAATACGGCTTAATCTACGGCGGCGTTCAGAAGAACATCGGCCCGGCGGGCGTTGTGATTGTTATCATCAGAGAAGATCTTATCACAGAAGACGTTCTTCCTGGAACACCTACTATGTGTAATTACAAGATTCAGTCTGATGCAGCATCTCTTTACAATACACCACCTTGCTACGGTATCTATATCTGCGGCAAAGTATTCAAATGGATCAAAAAACAGGGCGGTCTTGCCGCAATGAAAGAATACAACGAAAAGAAAGCGAAGATCTTATACGATTTCCTTGATGAAAGCAAGATGTTCAAAGGTACGGTAGAAAAGAAAGACCGTTCTTTAATGAACGTTCCTTTCGTAACAGGCGACAAAGATTTAGATGCCAAATTTGTAAAAGAAGCGGCAGCAGCTGGATTTGAGAACTTAAAAGGCCACAGATCCGTAGGCGGTATGAGAGCTTCTATCTATAATGCAATGCCAATAGAAGGTGTTGAGAAATTAGTTGCATTCATGAAGAAATTCGAAGAAGAAAACGCTTAATACATAGAACTGAACAGATAGAATATGTAGAATGAGAGAGAAGAATCTTTATTTCTTCTCTCTTTTTGTGTTATACTGCTAGAAGAGGATAATAACTTTATATAAACAGGAGGAAAAGAGATGAGTCTGTTTGATATTATCGGACCAATTATGGTTGGACCATCCAGTTCTCATACTGCAGGCGCTGCCCGTATCGGATATATGACACGTCAGATTATGGGCGAAGATATTGTGGAAGCCCAGATTGATTTATACGGTTCTTTTCTTGCTACAGGCAAGGGACACGGTACGGATAAGGCTTTAGTTGCCGGTCTTCTTGGCATGAAGCCGGATGATTACCGTATTCCATACAGTTTTGAACATGCCAGAAAAAAAGGCATGAAATTTGCTTTTGGAGAAGCATTTATCCGTGATGCCCATCCCAATACAGTGGTGATTACAGCTACAGGTGTGAGCGGCAGGGTTCGCACCATCGAGGCGGCTTCCATTGGCGGTGGAAGCATCCGTGTCATTAAAATTGATGATATGGAAGCGAATTTTACCGGTGATTATCCGACTCTTCTGATCCGCAATCAGGACAAGCCTGGAATGGTATTAAAAATCGTATCCAAGATGAATGAGTTCAATATTAATATTGCTAATTTAGTACTTTCCAAAGATATGAAGAATAAAGGGACTGCCATTACCGTCATTGAGTGTGACGATGCTGTACCGTTTGCAATGGTAGACGAGATCCGCTCCTGGGAAGAGATTGGCCGTGTGCTTTATCTTTACAATGAAGATATGGTGATCAGTGAAGAAACTCAGAAGCGACTGGATGAATATAATGAGCGAAAATACAGAGAATTAAAAGAAAAGAGAGGTAATTAAGAGATGGCATTTAATTCTATTGCGGAAATGCTTAAGAAATCAGAAGAAACCGGACTTCCTCTCTGGACTGTTATTTTTGAGGATGATCTGGAAGATACCAGAATGGCGCCGGAGGCTTCTCTTGAAAAAATGAAGCAGACCTACGACGCTATGAAGGAAACCTATGGCATGTATGACCCGAACCGTCTTTCCAACAGTGGTCTTGTAGGAGTTGACGGGGAGAAGATGGTTCAGGCTGTGAGAGAAGGAAAAAACTGCAGCGGTGAATTTATGGGTATGGTCATGGCCAATGCCCTTAAGATGGCAGAAGCCAACGCCTGCATGAGAAGAATTGTGGCAGCTCCTACAGCCGGTTCCTGTGGTGTTCTTCCGGCAGTATTCTGTACTTATGAAGAACATTTTAAAGAAAAAGAAGATAAGATGTTAGAGGCTATGTATGTGGCAGCAGGAATCGGTTCCGTAATTGCATCGAGAGCCTTTGTATCCGGTGCGGCAGGAGGCTGTCAGGCCGAGATTGGTTCTGCATCTGCCATGGCGGCAGCGGGACTAACGTATATCAGAGGAGGATCCAATGAGGCAGTTGCTCACAGTGCTGCCATGGCTCTTGTGAATCTGTTAGGGCTTGTATGTGATCCGGTTGCAGGACTTGTAGAAGTACCATGCGTGAAAAGAAATGTTATTGGAGCTGTGAACGCCATTTCTGCTTCTGATATGGCTATGGCAGGTATTACAAGCCGTATTCCGCCGGATGAAGTGATTGATGCTATGAGAGAAGTTGGAATTTCCCTTCCATCCCAGCTTCGAGAAACAGGAGAAGGCGGACTTGCAGCTACACCGACCGGAATCCGGATTAAAAAAGAGATATTTAAATAAGCGAAGTATTTTAAAGAGAGTGTTGAAAATATTATCAATACTCTCTTTTTTATCGACTTTGACACATTTCCGTATTGTCAGGATAATGACAAAACAATCAATAAAATATCCAAAAATGGATATATATTGACGAAATGATAGGAAAATGATAAATTATGAATAGATAAAATGTAATTGGCAAATGAACATGACAGGGAGGAGAAAGACAATGACAATTGAACAAATGATGGAACGAAAAAGAGAACTTGGCTTTTCTTACGAGAAGATCAGTGATTTAGCGAATCTGCCCCTCAGTACGGTTCAGAAAGTTCTTGGCGGTTATACTAAGTCACCAAGGTATAAGACGCTTAAGAAACTGGAATATGTTCTTGGATATGAGGGCATGTTTGCACCGGATGAACCTGTATATCCTGTTTTAAAGGAGACATCCGTCTATGGTTGTGAAATAAAAAAACAAGGTGATTATACTTTGGAAGATTATTATGCGCTTCCTGACGATGAACGCGTGGAATTAATTGATGGAGCAATCTATGTAATGGAAGCGCCGGGAGTGCCGCATCAGCATTTTTGTCTGGAATTAGCGGTGCATTTCAGTAATTATATTAAAAAAAATAAAGGAGGCTGTATGCCCTTTGTTTCCCCAATCGATGTGCAGCTTGACTGTGACCAGAAGACTATGGTTCAGCCGGATGTTTTAATTTTGTGTGATTTGGGGAAAATAAAAAGAAAATGCATCTATGGTGCCCCTGATTTTATAATAGAAATATTATCACCAGGTACCAAAAAGAAAGATACCATGCTGAAGCTTTGGAAATATGCCAATGCAGGTGTTAGAGAATACTGGTATGTAGATCTGGAAAGAAAAAGAGTCTTCGTCCACGAATTGGAGAAGGACGATGCAGACCTGATCCGGATATACACTTTTGAAGACGAAGTGCCGGTTGGGATTTTTGATGGTAAGTGTACGGTAAAATTCGCAGATATATATGAGTCTGTTGCCTTCCTTTTTGAACAGGAAGAAACAGAAGAATAGAGGGGTAAGAATAAAGGGGTTGTTGAAAATTATTGTTTTCAACAACCCCTTTATTCTAGTTCGTATCTTTTAACCATCTTGCCGTGCAGTGAGCTAACAAGGATGCTCCTATTGGCAATGCATCTTCATTAAAACGTACCTTTGGATGATGTACACCGTAATCGCCGCGTTCATCTTCAAAACCTGCTGCCAGATTAAAATAACAGGAAGGGATTACATTTGTAATCATGGCATAATCGTCGGACGCGTTAGCAGAACTGCCTGGGATTCCATTCAGATTTGGAATTGGAAGTTCTTTCATGTAATCTACCATCTGTGTTGTGAAATCCGGATCGTTTTTCAGAATGGACATATCGGAGAGGGTCTCTATTGATACAGAGCCGCCATATCGTTTGGCTGTGAATTCACATACTTCATGAATGCGTCTTACCAGTTTTTTGCGTGCCTCTTCATTTTTGGTACGGAGAGTTCCTTCCATGAATGCTGTGTGAGGAATGATATTAGGTGCTTTTCCTGCTTCAAAGTGTCCAATGGAAAGAACACAGGAATGGGCAGGGTCTGCTTCATTGGCAATCAGCTCAGATAAAGCAATGTGGATATGAGCACCAATGGTAATCGGATTGATGGCATTTTGAGGAAATGCTCCATGTCCGCCTTTCCCCTGAATATGGATACGGAATCCATCAACAGAGGACATCATAATACCTGTATTGTTATACATGAATGTTCCCGGAGTCTGGTGGCCCGGCATAACATGCAGAGCGAGGGATGCGTCTGGTTTGGTCTCCTCTAACAGACCGGCAGCAATCATATCGCGTGCTCCTTCGAAGGTTTCTTCCGCAGGCTGGAACATAAGATAGACAGTACCCTTTAGCGCATCTTCCTGTTCTTTTAACATTTTAGCAGTGCCAAGCAGGATTGCCGCGTGCATATCATGTCCACAGCAGTGTCCCTCCGTTCCTGTTGGACAGGCGAAAGGTTCACCGCTGTCTTCCTTCATCGGGAGAGCATCCATGTCGGCGCGGAGCAGAAGACTTTTTTCTCCTTGTCCGATGGTGGCTAGAATACCGTGGCCAAGTCTTTTTGCTTCAATACCATATTCCGTTAATATATCCAGAATATATGCGGTCGTTTTTGGCAGGTTCAGTCCTGTTTCTGCATTTTCATGAATGTAACGGCGGTGTTTGATGATTTCTTCTTTTATCTCTAAAGCTCTTTGATAATAATTCATATGGTTTTCTCCTTTATATCAGCATTTCCATCTTGAACTCCTGGAAACAGATTTATTATAATTAACTATAAGAAAAAAAGAATGGCTCGTCAATAACAAGCATTTCGGAATCGGACCAAATAAGAAAAGTGTTGACGAAAAGAATGGTTGTAAAGGAGAAACAGGATGGATTTATTACAGACTTTATTAAACAGAAGAAGTGTGAGAACATACAAAGAGGAACCGATCAGTGCGGAGAATATGAAAAAGATCTTATACGCCGGACTTCTATCTCCGTCAGGAAGAAATAAAAAACCATGGGAGTTTGTAGTTGTACAGAACAAAGACATGCTTGTCAAAATGTCTGAAAGCAGAATTGCAGGGGCAGGAATGCTTTCAGGTGCGGCAGCGGCCATTGTAGTGCTTGGAGACGAAGAACAGACAGACGTTTGGACAGAAGACTGCTCTATCGCCATGTCCAATATGCATTTGATGGCGTCAAGCCTTGGAGTGGGAAGCTGCTGGATTCAGGGAAGACTTCGTGAAGCATCCGAAGGTGTGACAACAGAGAACTTCTTGAGAGACCTGCTCGGATTCCCGGAAAACATGCGGTTGGAAGCCATGCTTTCTTTGGGAATTCCGGAGAAAGAGGTGACACCACATACTCTGGAGGAAGCAGAAGAAAACAAGATTCACTGGGAGAAATATTGATTAGAAACAGCAGGCAGGAGGAAAGCCATGGCAGGAAAAATCAGACATAAAGCTTTAAAGTCAGATCAGGTTACTTTATTGGAAGAGAAGAATTTAAAGATTGCTTATGAGGCAGCCTTAGAAGCAATCGTACTTTTGGAAAATGACGGGACTCTTCCAATTTGCCCGGGCAAAATTGCCCTTTTTGGTGCAGGTGCGGATACAACAGTTATGAACTGCTTACCAACATTTTGAGAAAACAGTGGGGATTTGACGGCGTAATTATGACAGACTGGTTCGCAACGGGAAAAGGTCTGGGAAGTCATGTAGAAGCTGTGAAAGCCGGACATGATATGCTCATGCCGGGAACAAGTGCTGTAAAAAAAGAACTGATAAAGGCTTATAAAAACGGTGATATTACACAAACAGAATTAAGAAGAGCTTCTGCTAATGTATTGAAAGCTATTTTCTCAAGCCGTATTTATCAGGGTTATTTAAAAGAAGCAGGAAGAAGAAAGTAAAAATGCAACTGGTATTATAGAGGAGGATATAATATGGCAAGAGAAATCGTCCGTTTAAAACCGGAATGTATCGACTGTTTAATGAAGCATCATTTAAATGCGGCTCCGGCAGGAACGGATACAAAGACAAAACTTGAATATATGAAAAAGCTGATGCAGATTGTGGTGGATGCCGGATTGGAGGATTCTTCTCCTACCTTGTCACCGGCAATTTCCCGTCTGCAAAGAGAAATGTTTGGTACAGAACTTTACGATTATACAGAGATTAAGAAGTATTTCAATTCTTTGATGATGGAGAAAGCGCCGGAGATTGAAAAGGATATTTTGACGGCAAATGACCCGTTAAAACTGGCGGTTCAATATGCGATGACAGGAAATTACATTGATTTTGGCGCAGTGGAAAATGTAAATGAAGTAGATCTTAATAAGTATCTGGAAAGAGCGAAAGAGATTCCGGTAAAGGAAGCGGAGTATGAAGCTTTCAAAGCAGACATAAGAAAAGCACAGAAACTTGTATTTCTTACAGATAACTGCGGCGAGATCGTTATGGATAAACTGCTGATAAAAGAGTTAAAGCGACAGAACCCTTCCATAGACCTTACTGTCATAGTCAGAGGTGAAGATGTATCAAATGATGCAACCTTAATTGATGCAGAACAGATAGGCCTTACAGATATGGTAAAAGTAATCGGCAACGGCTCCGGTATTGCAGGTACTTCCATGAAGGATATCTCAGAAGAAACATTGAACCTTATGAAAGAGGCGGATGTATTGATTGCCAAAGGGCAGGGGAATTTTGAAACACTTCAGATGTGCGGATTAAATATCTATTATCTGTTTATGTGTAAATGTATGATGTTTGCCAATCGTTTCCGTGTTCCTCAGTTTACCGGCATGCTGATTAATGACAAGAATTGTTAGAAAAGCAGGAGAGTTTTTTTAGTCAACTTTGTCTGAAAATGTTGATTTTAAGGTGGCAAAATGAACGGCATTATATTATAATTAAACCAACTTTAGGTTTGAATTTTGACTAAGTAAAGGAGTATCCTATGCTTATTTTAACGAAAGAAAATATTACAGATTATCTGAAAGAACGAATGCCGGAACTGGATGATTCCAAGCCGTTTATTATATCTGCTGTTGGGGAAGGTCCGGAAGAAGAAGATGGAGACGGATTTGTCAATTATGTATTCCGTGTCAGTGACGGAAAGAAAAAACTGATCGTTAAACAGGCCAGAGACAAGGGAAGAAAAGGCGGCTTTGCTGTTCCAATCGAGAGAGGTTTCTATGAATATCAGTCCATGGAGATCCGCAAAACAATCGTGCCTGAATATATTCCGGATCTTTATTTCTTTGACCATGAGAATCATGTTTTTGTTACAGAAGATGTGTCTCGTCTTAAGATCATCCGCTTCCAGTTGAACAAAGGTGTTATGTTCCCTAAGTTTGCGGCTCAGACAGCAGAATACTTAGCGAAGACTCATTTTTATACTTCCGAATATTATCTTGGAACGAAGGAGTTCCGTGATCTGACCATTCATTTTATGAATCATAAGATGAGGGATATTTTTGATACCAATGCCTTTGTGACAAGAAAGGATGAATCTCAAGACTTCGGACGTGTGATGAATCCGAAGTTTGAGCGTTTTATCCGCAATATTCTTTTAGATCCAAAGGTTGTGCTGGAACGTTATAAATTAAGAAGCCTTTTTATTACAAAAGGGGAAGCCCTTCTTCACGGAGACTTCCATACTTCCAATGTCTTTATTGATCAGGAAGAGATGAAGGTCATCGATATGGAATATACTTTCTGCGGACCAATGTCCTATGATATTGGATATATGACAAGTCATCTGGTATCCCAGTATGCCTGTGCGGCTTTCCGTCCTTTTGAATCAGAACAAAAGAGAAAGGAATTCCAGGCGTATATTCTTGCGGCCATTCGAGAACTCTATGTTCAGTATATCAACATTTTCATGGAATGCTGGAATCAGGATGCCAAACCAATCTATCAGGGGCAGACAGGACTTCAGGAAGACATTGCAAAGACTATCTTAGAAGAGATGATTGGTTTTTCTGCCACATCCAACTTCTCCCGCTGTTCCGGTGAGATTGGATATCCGGAATATGATGATATTAAGGATCCGGTTCAGCATCATAACGCAGTATGCCTGTCCATGTTCCTTGATTACAAGACGATTATTAACCGTAAAAACTATGAGAGCATCGATGCATATATTGAAGATCTGATGGATATTGAGAAGATCTATAAGAATAATATTACGGAATGGTAAGAGAAAAAGGATTGGAGTAGGAACTTGGATATTTTAAAAGAAGTAATCGGCATTTATATAGAACGAAAAGACTGGTTTTTAGAGCTTCTTGGACAGCATGTGGTTTTGTCGCTGATTGCAATTATGCTGGCAGGGACCATCGGTCTTTTGATTGGGGTGTTTATATCGGAGCATGACAGGCTCGCCCCTGTTGTTCTTGGAATTGCCAATGTTTTTTATACAATTCCGTCTATTTCCCTGTTTGGAATTTTGATTCCGATTATGGGAATCGGCGACAAAACAGCAGTGACAGCACTTACCATCTACGGTATTATGCCTATGGTGAGAAACACCTATGCCGGCATTAAAAATGTCAGTGACGACGTGATTATGGCGGCAAGGGGAATGGGAAGCACGGATCTTCAGATTATGACGAAGATTAAATTGCCGCTGGCACTTGGCATTATCATTGCCGGTGTGCGAAACATGGTCGTTATGACCATATCCGTGACAGCCATTGCATCCTTTATTGGAGCAGGCGGTCTTGGTGTGTCTATTTACAGAGGAATCACTATGTATAATCCGGCCCTTACACTGGCGGGCAGTTTACTGATTGCAGCCATGGCTTTACTGAGTGACCTTCTGTTAGGAAAAATAGAAAATCATATGAAAAAAAGGGGGACATATTAATGTTCAAAAAAAGATTACCTGCCTTAGTTATGGCATTGCTTATGGTATTATCCCTTGCAGCATGTGGCGGCGATAAACCACAGAATGCAGACAACAAGGAAAATCTTGAACCAATCAAAATCGCCACAAAACAGATGACAGAACAGTACATCTTAGGGGAATTATTAAAAGCTTTAATCGAAGAAAAGACAGATTACACGGTTGAAATCACAAAAGGTATTCAGGGCGGAACAAGCAACATTCAGCCTGCTATGGAAAAAGGTGAATTTGACCTTTATCCGGAATACACATCCACAGGATGGGTTGTTGTATTAAAGCATGAAAAAGGCTCTCTGTCAGATGATGAAATGTTTGAAGCCTTAAAGAAAGAATACACAGAAAACTATGATATGACATGGGTAAGTCTTTACGGCTTCAACAACACATATGCATTAGTATGTAGAAAAGACACAGCAGACCAGTATAATCTTAAGACTACATCTGAGATGGCAGCTGTATCTGAAAATCTTGTGTTCGGTGCAAACCCTGATTATATTGAAAGACAGGATGGTTATGGAATCTTAAAAGAAACATATAACTTAAACTTTAAAGATGTAAAAGACATCGACATCGGATTAAAATATCAGGCAATGGACAGCGGTGATATTGACGTAACAAACGGTTACACAACAGACGCTCAGTTAAGCCGTGATGACGTTGTTGTTTTAGAAGATGACAAGCACCTTCAGGTAAACTATTTCTGTTCTACAGTCGTTAGAAATGAAACATTAAAAGAATATGCCGGCTTAGAAGAAGTTCTTGAACTGATGGAAGGCTTAATCTCTGACAAAGAGATGGCTACGATGAACTATGCGGTAGAAGTTGACGGCAAAGATGAAGCAGAAGTTGCGAAAGCATTCCTTGTATCTAAAGGACTGATTACAGAATAGCAGAGAGTAAAACAGATTTTTCGTTTCATGGAAATTCCGTAGGAATTTCCATGAAACGAGAGTGTGCATCGCACACTTTGTTCTAAGAATCTGTGCCGCAAAAACAGGCGGCGGAATGGAGATTAAAATGAGTATTATCAGTCTGGAACATGTGGATAAAAGTTTTGGCGAGACCAAGGTCTTAAAGGATTTTTCCCTGGCTGTAGAAGAAGGGGAATTCCTTACTGTCATCGGCCGTTCCGGCTGTGGCAAGACGACTATGCTGAAACTGATTAACGGACTTCTCATGCCGGAAGGCGGAGACGTTATTGTAGAAGGAAAGAATCTAAAGAATACAGACCTGATTGCTCTAAGAAGAAGTATCGGTTATGTCATCCAGAATAAAGGATTATTTCCTCATATGACTGTGGAGAAGAACATTACTTACGTTCCTGTGATCAGCGGTCATAAAAATCGGGCAGAGAATCATAAGCTTGCTCTAAAACTTATGGATATTGTTGGATTGGATCCGGCTATGCTTAGCCGTTATCCGGCAGAACTGTCCGGAGGCCAGCAGCAAAGAGTGGGTATTGCAAGAGCTCTTGCAGCTAATCCTCACATCTTATTAATGGATGAACCATTTGGTGCACTTGACGAGATTACAAGACAGACCATGCAGGATGAAATCTTAAAGCTTCAAAAACAGCTTGGTCTCACTATCGTATTCATCACCCATGATATCCGGGAAGCTATGAAGCTTGGTGACAGGGTTCTTGTTATGGATGCAGGGGAAGTGGTACAGCACGATGTGCCGGAGATGATTTTAAATCATCCGGCCAGCGATTTTGTTCGTGAATTAATTAAATAGATTTTTCCTACACGGGGCTGCTTTGGCGGTCCCTTTTTTCGATCGTAGACAAAAAACACTGAATAACGCAGGAACGGCTCAAATATTATGAGTTCACAGAAATTTTACTTTACAAAATGAAAATATAACACTATAATCTAGTATTGAAAACCACATGTTGGGATTATGTAAAACGACAAGAAAGGATTATTTATGAGTGATTTCGTAATTAGCTGTTGTACAACAGTAGATTTAACAAAAGAACATTTAGAAACAAGAAACATTGAATATATATATTTCCATTATTTTATTGACGGCGTTCAGTATGACGATGACCTTGGACAGACAATGAGCCACAAAGAATTCTATGATGCCATGAGAGCAGGATGCGATACAAAGACATCCCAGATCAATGCAGCGGAATATGAAGAGTTTTTTGAGAAGTTTTTAAAAGAAGGCAAAGATGTACTTCATATCAATGTGTCATCCGGTATTTCCGGTGCATATAACTCTGCCAACATTGCCAAGGATATGTTAGAAGAGAAGTATCCTGAGAGAAGGCTTTATGTAGTGGATTCCTTAAATGCTGCGTCCGGCTATGGTCTGCTTGTAGACAAGGCTGCAGACTTGAGAGATGCAGGTATGGGAATTGACGAGATCAAGGACTGGTTAGTGGCAAATAGATCCAAGCTTCATGCATGGTTCTTTACTGATGATCTTACTTACCTTGTAAAAGGCGGAAGAGTAAGCAAAGCTGCCGGACTTGTTGGCGGCGCATTAAGTATCTGTCCTTTGATGCATGTTGATGCAGAAGGAAAGCTTGCAGCGAAGCAGAAAGTACGTACAAAGAAGAAAGCAATCCGTACTCTTGTGGAACAGATGGTAACATATGCGGACAAAGGATTTGACTACGATGAGAAGTGTTTCTTATGTCACGCAGATGTATTGGAAGATGCCAAGACTGTGGCAGGAATGCTGGAGGAATTATTCCCTAAAATGAATGGGAAAGTATGTATCAACAACGTTGGAACAACCATCGGAAGCCATACAGGTCCGGGAGTTGTGGCTATTTTCTTCTGGGGAACAGAGCGGGAATAATAATTCGCTAAGAAAAAACGGAAAAAATTCACTGCGAAAAAGTGGAAAAACTGTTTGACTTTAACGCATTAATGTGCTATGCTAAGTACAGTTTTTAAATGATAAAGACGACGACGGAATTATGCTCCTTCTTTGAGGGTTTCAGAGAGCCGGTGGGTGGTGTGAACCGGTACGGATGGAAGGCTGCAGTCTCATTCCTGAGTTGGTTCTGCAAAGAGTAACCGATGTTACTTGTGTAGTGGAGCACGGCTGCCCCGTTATCGGCTGTGGACTTTGATGGAAGTCCGAGAGAGATAGACCGCTGTGAAGCGGCTATAATCAAGGTGGTACCGCGAAGATTGATTCGTCCTTGAAACAGGAATGTTTCAGGGACTTTTTTATTGCATAAGAAATTCCTCTGGAATTTTATGCAATAAAAAAGCACTACCGTGCAGGATGCGCATGCCGCGTCAGTGGAAATCTGGCTGCAATGCTGCCGCGCGGCAGCGCAGTGTTTCGCGAGCGAAACACTTTCTGGCCGCATAAGAAATTCCTTACGGAATCCGATGCAATTAATAATATTTTTTAGGAGGAACAACATGGATCACATCAGAATCAGCGACATTACAATGAAACAGACAGGAAAAGAATTCTCTCTATCCTTTAAAGAAAAGTTGGAGATTCCTAAACTATTAGATAAATTAAATGTTGATGTAATCGAGATAGAAGGAATCACTCAGCCAAAGATTGATGCACTCCGCATCAAATCCGTAGCATCTACAGTGAAGAACAGCATCGTGGCGGTTCCGGTTTCTCTTTCTTTAGACAACGTAGAAGCCACATGGAATGCCTTGAAAGAGGCGAAGAAACCTCGTCTTCAGGTTGTTGCCTCTGTAAGTCCGGTACAGATGGAATACTTATTCCACAAGAAACCGGATGCCATGTTAAAGGCCGTGGAAGAAACAATCAGGGCATGCTGCGAGAAAACAAATGACGTAGAATTTATTGCGGACGATGCTACAAGAAGCGACGAAGCATTTTTATATAAAATTATTAAAACAGCTATCGCAGCAGGAGCAAAGACAATTACAGTCTGTGACGCTACCGGAGCTATTCTCCCGGATGAACTTAGTGAATTTTTAGATATCCTTTATAAAAACGTAGAAGAGCTGTCAGAGGTTGTTCTTGGCCTTTCCTGTTCCAATGAACTTGCCATGGCAGATGCCTGTGCCATCGCATCTATCAAATGCGGTGTAAGAGAAATCAAAGCTTCCGCATATCAGGTAAATAAGATTTCTCTTCCAAACGTAGCGAGACTTCTTGCAACAAAAGGAGAGACTTTTGATGTGAACTGTTCCGTACGTACTGTAGAGATGAGAAGAATCATCAAACAGATCGACTGGATGTGCCAGACAAGCAGAAGCAAGAATTCTCCGTTTGACAATGGTGTTCAGGAAGTGGTGGAGGGCGTAGCTCTTACCAACCATGACAACATGAGCGCTGTGTTAAAAGCAACTGAAAAACTTGGTTATGACTTAAGTGAAGAAGATGGAGCAAAAGTATGGGAAGCCTTCCAGGCCATCGCAGCCCGCAAGGAAATGATTTCTTCCAAAGAATTAGATTCCATTATTGCTTCCGCAGCCATGCAGGTTCCTGCAACTTATGTTTTAAATAATTACAATATTACAGCAAGCAATATTAC